>JANQPE010000118.1 GCA_028289565.1 Parerythrobacter sp. | reverse complement strand
CGACATTATTCAGCCCAGTTGGACGAACTGGAGCAGGACGATTGCGATCCGGAACTGGCGGCGATGATCGAGGAATTTCGCGAGGATGAACGCGCGCATCGCGATGCTGCGCTGGCAGCCGGCGCGGAACAGGCCCCTGCCTATCCACTGCTGTCGGGTGCGATACGGCTGGGTTGCCGCGCGGCAATCAAGCTCGCCGAGCGGATTTGAACGAATTGCGGGAACCGGCCTCGATCCCGGTCGCTTCATATGGTGTTCAGCGGCATATCGGCCTATTGTAGCAAAGCCGCGAACGGAAACAGGATTCTAGAATGATGCAACGCCTGATCGCCGCCCCTCTGCTTGTCGCAAGCTCATTGTGGGTCTTGCCTGCCGCCGCGCAGGAGGATGAAGGCTATGAAATCCCCGATGATGTTCAGACCGCTTTCGTTTATGGCGACGATGCCGCCCCACCCTGTCCGGAAGGGGTGATTTGCGTTGTCGCGCGCTTGCCGGAGGGGGACCGCTTTCGCATTCCCGAGAACCTGCGCTTCAGCGACAATCCGGACAATACCGCTTGGGCGCGCCGAGTCGAGCGGCTCGAATTGCTCGGCGATTTTGGTACGCTGTCCTGCACCCCTGCCGGCGCGGGCGGGTTTACCGGCTGCACGCAACAGCTAATAAATGCCGCCTATGCCGACAAGCGGAACAGCTCCGATGTCCGCTTCAGCGAGCTGATTGCGGCTGCGCGCGAAGAGCGACTGGCGACGATCGACGAAACCGCCGCGGCCGAGCAGGCGCGCGTCGAGCAGATCGAGCGCGAATATATCGAGCGGCTCGAGGCCGAACGCGCGCAAACCCTGCCGGACGAGCAATCGGTGGCAAGCGAGGCCGAAGGCGCTATCCGGCCGAGCGAAGACGCCGAGCCGATCATGGATACGCCGCAAGGCTGACCGTTCAAAAACCAGCTCGACTAGGGCGCATTAACCAAATTGCGCTAAGCGCCGGGGCATGGATATTCCGCGCAAGATCCTTACCGTCTTCGGCACGCGGCCCGAAGCGATCAAACTGTTTCCGCTGGTTCATGCGCTGGAGGCGGATGAACGTTTCGTCTCGCGCGTCTGCGTTTCGGGCCAGCATCGCGGCATGCTCGATCAGGTGCTCGAAATCGCAGGCGTGACGCCGCATCACGATCTCGATCTGATGCAGCCTGACCAGACGCTCGACCGGCTGACGGCGCGGCTATTGACCGGTATCGGTGAAGTGCTCGACACCGAAAAGCCCGATTACGTGGTTGTCCAAGGCGATACGGCGACTGCGATGTGCGGCGCGCTGGCCGCCTATTACCGCAAGATCCCGGTGGCGCATGTCGAGGCGGGTCTGCGCAGCGGCAATATCCACCACCCCTGGCCCGAAGAGGTCAACCGCAAGGTGATCGGCAGCCTTGCCGCGCTCCATTTCGCACCGACCGAAACGGCAGCGGAGGCGCTGCGGCGCGAAAACGTCGACCTGGCCGGCGTGCATGTCACCGGCAATACCGTGATCGATGCACTCCATTGGGTGACCGCGCGGATCGGGGAAAGGCCGGAATTGGCGGCTGACCTAGCCGAGCTGGAACAACGCTTTGTCGGCAGGCGGATTATCGGCATGACAAGTCATCGGCGCGAGAGTTTCGGTGACGGGATGCGGAATATTGCCGATGCGGTGAAGCGGCTTGCTGCACGCGACGATGTGGCGGTGGTCTTTCCCGTCCATCTCAATCCCAATGTCCGCAAGGTGATGAACGATGCACTTGCCGGCCTCGGCAATGTCGCCCTGATCGAACCGCTTGATTATCCGCATTTCGCCCGCTTGCTGGATATCAGCACGCTGATGCTGACCGATAGCGGCGGAGTGCAGGAAGAGGCCCCCGCGCTCGGCAAGCCGGTGCTGGTAATGCGCGAGACGACCGAACGGCCCGAGGGGGTCGAAGCGGGCACGGCCAAGCTGGTCGGGACCGATACAGGGGCGATCGTGCGCGAATGCAACCGCCTGCTCGACGACAAGACTGCCTATGCCAAAATGGCGCAGGCGCACAATCCTTTCGGCGACGGCAAGGCAACGCAGCGGATCGTGGAATTGCTGGCCTGCTAGATCGAACGGCCCTTGCCACTCCACCCGGTCACCATGGGTTGGCGACATCATTGACGGGTCAGCGAGGGGGCAAGGGCTGTCGGTAAAGACATTACCGGGATGTTTACCACCGCGCCCTACGACGTATGCCTGAACCAACAGGCAGGACATCCATGCAGGGCGACATCAAACCCGAGGTTTGCGTTATCGGACTCGGCTATATCGGGCTTCCAACGGCGGCGATCATTGCGCGCGCGAATTGCCCGGTGACGGGTATCGATGTGTCCGAAAAGGTCGTCGAAACGATCAATCGCGGCGAAATCCATATCGAGGAAGTCGATCTCGACGGGCTGGTGCGCGGCGTCGTCCAGCGCGGCATGCTGAGGGCCTCGACCCAGATCGTGCCCGCCGACATGTTCGTGATCGCGGTACCGACCCCGTTCGAGAAGGATGGCGAGCATACGCCCGACACATCCTATGTCATGGCCGCCGCGACCGAAGTTGCTGGAGTGCTCAAGAAAGGCGATTGCATCATCCTTGAGTCCACATCGCCGGTCGGCACGACCGAGGCGATGCGTGACCTCATTGCCGGGCTGCGCCCCGACCTGAAGCTGCCCGGCCTTGCCATTGAAACGCCGGATATTTCCATCGCCTATTGTCCCGAGCGTGTGCTGCCCGGGAAAATCCTCGAAGAACTCACGCATAACGATCGCTCGATCGGCGGAATCACCCCGCGTTGCGCCAGGAAGGCGCTTGCCTTCTACAAGCGTTTCGTGCGCGGTGCCTGCGTCATCACGGATGCGCGCTCGGCGGAGATGACCAAGCTGGTCGAAAACGCCTATCGCGATATCAATATCGCCTTTGCCAACGAACTGTCGATCATCGCCGATCACATGGAACTCGATGTGTGGGAGGTTATCAGGCTCGCCAACCGCCACCCGCGGGTAAATATCCTCCAGCCCGGCCCCGGCGTGGGCGGACATTGCATCGCAGTCGATCCCTATTTCATCATCCACGGTGCGCCCGGGCAATCGCCGCTGATTCGCACCGGCCGCGAGGTCAACGACGCCAAGATGCACCATGTCGCTGCGCGTGCCGAGGCGCTGATCACCGATAATCCTGGCATTCCGGTCGCCTGCATGGGCTTGGCTTTCAAGGCGAATATCGACGATTTCCGCGAGAGCCCGGCGCGCTTTGTCGCGGCCAGGCTGGCACGGCAATTCGGCGACAGGATCAAGGTGGTCGAACCCCATGCCGCTAAGCTGCCGGCCGAATTCGGCGGCACCGGCGCCGAGCTGGTCGATCTCGATACCGCGCTTGAAACCTGCGGCATATTGATCGTGCTGGTCGATCACGACGTGTTCAAGGTCGTCCCGCCCGAAGAACGCGCCCGGGTGCTGGTTTACGATACGCGCGGCATCTGGCCCGATGCCAAGGGTGGCTCGCCCGAACCTGGCCTGCGTCTCGCCGGCTAGGCTGCGTCAGACGCCGTAATAGTCGCGATACCAGGCGACGAACTGGCGGATACCTTCCTTCACATCGGTTTGCGGGCGGTAACCCGTCAGCTTGTGCAGCAATGTGGCATCGGCCCAGGTCGCCGGGACATCGCCTTTCTGCATGCCCATGAAGTTCTTGACCGCCTCGCGCCCGCATTCGATCTCGATCGCCTCGACGAAATCCATCAGGCGGACCTTGTCGCTATTGCCGATATTGACCACCCGGAACGGTGCGGCGGGTGAGAGGCTGTCGTAATCCGCGACATCCTCGGCGTTTTCGGGCTTTTCGGGCACTGCGTCGATCAACAGCCGGATGCCGCGCACCAGATCGGTGACGAAGGTGAAATCGCGATACATCTCGCCATGATTGTAGATATCGATCGGGGTGCCTTCGAGAATCCCCTTGGTGAACTTGAACAGCGCCATGTCCGGGCGCCCCCATGGTCCGTAGACGGTGAAGAAGCGGAACATGGTGGTCGGCAGGTTCCACAGGTGGGCGTAGCTATGCGCCATCGACTCGTTCGCCTTCTTGGTCGCGGCATAGAGCGTCATCTGCGTGTCGCACTTTTCGCGTTCGTCGAATGGCATGTCTTCATTGGCGCCGTACACCGAACTGGTCGAGGCCATCAGCAAGTGGTCGACCGCCAGCTCGCGCGCGCACTCCATCACGTTGAACGTGCCGACGATATTGGCATCGATATAGGCGCGCGGATTTTCCAGGCTGTAACGAACCCCCGCTTGCGCGGCGAGGTGGACGATCACGTCGGGTTTTTCCACCAGTGCCAGGTCGTGTAGCCTGTCGAAATCCTCCAGCATGCCGACATGTGCACCGAAATGCTCGTTTTGCAGTAGCATCTGGTGCCGCCGCTCTTTCAGCCGCACGTCGTAATAATCGGTCATCCCGTCATAGCCGACGACGGCAAAGCCTTCCTGCAGCAGCAACTGCGAGAGATGGAAGCCGATAAAGCCGGCGCTCCCGGTGATGAGGACCTTGCGCATCGGCTATGCCTTACAGCGCCCAGTCCGCATCGCCCAGCACGCCTTTGAGATCGGCGAGAGTGCCGCCCTCATTCAGCATGGAGCGGAATGCCGTGGCACCCATATCGAGATATTCACGATGCGGGACGGCGAGCAGGACGAGATCGTAGGAGCCGTCGAGCGCATCTGCGTCGAGGGCGAGACCGTATTCATGCCGTGCCTCTTCGGCATCGGCATGCGGATCGTGCACGGTGATGTCGTGTCCGCGCTTCGTCAGTGATTCGATAAGGTCGGCGACCTTGGAGTTGCGCAGGTCGGGCACGTCTTCCTTGAAGGTCAGGCCCAGCACGAGAACGCTGCCTGCCGCTTCCCCACGCACGGAATGCAAGCGGCCTGCGACCCAGTCGGCCATGCCGTCGTTCACTCCTCTCCCGGCCAGGATCACCTTGGGATCGTGGCCGAGTTCTTCCGCCCGATGCGACAGATAATAGGGATCGACCCCGATACAGTGCCCACCGACCAGGCCTGGAGAAAAGGGAAGGAAGTTCCATTTGGTGCGTGCGGCTTCGAGTACGTCCCACACCGAGATATCCATCTCGCCGAAGATCTGCGCGATCTCGTTCATGAAGGCGATGTTGATATCGCGCTGTGCGTTTTCGATGACCTTGGCGGCTTCGGCCGCCTTGATCGAGGTCGCGCGGAACGTGCCTCCGCTGGTAATTGCGGCATAGAGATCGGAGACCTTGTCAAGCACTTCCGGCGTCTGGCCGGAGACGACCTTGGTGATCTTGTCGATAGTATGTTCGCGGTCTCCCGGATTGATTCGCTCGGGGCTGTAGCCGAGGAAGAAATCCTCACCGCATTGCGCACCCGACACCTCTTCCAGGATCGGCGCGCAGATATCCTCGGTTACGCCAGGATAGACAGTGCTTTCGTAGATCACGACAGGCTTCAGCCCGTCGGCAACGGCGCGCTTCACCATGGCGCCGACTGTCCTCGAAGCAGCGCGGACGATACCCAGATCGGGCTTGTTGTCGCTGTCGATCGGCGTGGGGACGGTAACGATGTAGAAATCGCTCGGTGGGCAGGCCTCCGGATCGGCAGTCAGATCGAGGTCCGACACCTCCATGCGCTCTCGCTCGATCTCGCCGGTACGGTCGTATCCGTCTTCCAGTTCGGCGATGCGGTTTGTGTCGACATCAAGGCCGGTAGTCGGAAACTGTTTCGCCAGTGCAATCGCCAGCGGCAGGCCGACATAGCCAAGGCCGATCACCGTTACGTGGCCGGCGACTGGGCCGGTCGTATTCGCCATCTCAAAATCCATTCGAAAGAGTGTGGGGCAGATATGGTGCGCGCTCTACAGTCGGGTGCGACGCGGTTCAACCGGTTAGCGGATGCGAAGAGGCTATGCGGCTGCTTCGGACATGACATCGGCGACGGTTTCGCAAATCCGCGCCACGTCTGCATCGGTGAGTGTCGGATGAGTCAGGAACATCAGGCTGGTCTGACCCAGTTCATGCGCATTGGGCAGCCTTTGGGCGGGGCGCCAGCCCGTGCCGTCGAATGCCTTCTCGTCATACACTTCCGAACAGCTTCCCTGCATTAGCGGCACGCCGCGCGCCGTGACCTCGGCAACGATCCGGTCGCGGTCCCATCCGGGTTTGAGGCCGGCTGGCTCGACATAGGCATAGCAACGGTACCAGGCGTGTTCGTATCCCGCGGGTGGCAGCGGCATGCGCACGGCCGATGCGAAAGCGGCAAGCGTTTCGGCATAGCAAGCCGCGATTTCGGCCCGGCGAGCCGTCCACTCCACCATCCTGCCCAACTGGATCCGCCCGATCGCAGCCTGGATTTCGAGCATCCGCCAATTGGTGCCGAAATCTTCGTGCAGCCAGCGAAAACCCGGCGGATGATCGCGTTCGAACACCGCATCCCACGACTTGCCGTGATCCTTGAACGACCACATGCGCCTGCGCAATGCTTCGTCGCTGCAGGTAACCATCCCGCCTTCGCCACCGGTGGTCATGATCTTGTCCTGACAGAACGACCATGCGCCGACCTGCCCGAACGAGCCGACCGAGCGTCCGTCAATCCTCGCTCCGTGTGCCTGTGCGCAGTCTTCGATAACCGCGATGCCCCGGGTTTCGGCAAGTGCCATGATGCCGGGCATGTCGCATGGCCATCCCGCGAGGTGCACCGGCACGATAGCCCTTGTTTTCTCCGTCAGAACCGGTGCGATCGTCGCTGGAGAGATATTGCCGCTGTCGCGATCTATATCAGCAAAGACGGGTATGGCGCCGGCATTCGCCACGCTCGACACCGAAGCGATGAAGGTGCGAGGGGTAACGACGACTTCGTCGCCGGGGCCGATTTCCAGTGCGCGCAACGCCAGATCGAGTGCCAAAGTGCCATTGGCGACCGCCACCGCATGTTCGCAATCGGCAAAATGCGCGAATTCGCGTTCAAAAAGCCGTACTTCCTCCCCGGTCCATTGATTCACCCGTCCGGAACGCAGAATGCGCGCGACAGCTTGTGCTTCTTCCTCGCTGTAGGAAGGCCAGGGGGCGACCGAGGTGTTGAGCATATGCAGCCTTGGTGATGGGTTGATGTGTGGCGAGAATAGCGCGCCGGTGCCCCATCAATCGCCACTTTGCAAGATTTCACACTTTTCCACGAACAAGGGAATGGCGCAAACATCTGGAAAACTTCTGAAAACATCCGTACTTGCCTCGGAGTCGGCTAGCCCATATGCGGCGGGGCACCTTTGCCGTATAGCGGAACGGAGACGGCGCTAGCCGCAGGGAACAGCGATTATGTCACGGCCTGCCGAAATCGGGATTGCGATGGCTCGCGGCCTGTCCGCGTCGCTATTGCGTGCCGACCGCAATTCCAAGCGATTGCTGGCGGTGGCGGCCGATATCGTTTCCTGCGTTATTGCCGTGCTGATCTCTTTTTCGATCCGGCTCGGCTATTGGCAGCTCTTCTCCGAAGCGGCCCTGGTGATGATCGCGGTGGAGATGGCATTGTTCCTGCCGATCTTTTTCGGCGGCGGGGTTTATTCCAATCTGTTCCGTTTTCACGGCTCGCGGGGGATGACACAGTTGGCGTTCTGCTGCGTGGCGCTGGCGATCCCCACGATCGTTATCTTTGGCATGATTGCCTATCCCGGCGTACCGCGCACTGTTAGCGTATTGTTCCCACTGGTTTTCTTTGCACTTGTGGCATTATCGCGAATCCTTGCCCGGTTCGTGCTGGTGGATTTGTTCGGGGATCGCAGTGCGCGCCGCAACGTGTTGATCTATGGGGCGGGTTCGGCCGGTCGCCAGCTTGCTTCCTCGATCGCCTATGAGCGCGAATACCGCCTGATCGGCTATCTCGACGACGATCCGACACTGTCTGAAAGTCGCCTTGAAGGCATCCCGATCTATTCGACCGGCAATCTCGAGCAGGTTCTCGAACGCGGGGCGATCGAGATCGTCTTCCTGGCCATACCCAGCATGCCGCGCGAGCGTCGCGTCAGGCTGGTCGAGCGGTTACAGGATAACGATGTGCATGTGCTGACGCTGCCCGGGCTGACCGAAATCGTCGACGGCAAGGTTTCGGTAAGCGATTTGCGCGAGATTGACGTGACCGATCTGCTCAGCCGTGATCCGGTCAAGCCCGATCCGGCACTATTGCGCCGAACCATCACCGGCAAGGTCGTGATGGTCACCGGTGCCGGCGGATCGATCGGTAGCGAGCTGGCGCGGCAGATCCTGGCGCAGGAGCCGCAGCGGGTTGTGCTGGTCGAAATGACCGAAGCGGCGCTCTATGCCATCGATGACGAATTGCGGGCATTGGCGAAAGAACGGGATGTCGCCCCGGATATCGTCCCCGAACTTGCATCGATCGGCAATGATGCCAGCGTGCGCCGCATCTTCGCGCGTTATCGTCCGCATACCGTTTATCACGCGGCGGCTTACAAGCATGTGCCGATGGTCGAAGCCAATGTGGTCTCGGGCGTTGCGAACAATGTCCGCAGCACGCTGAATTGCGCCCGTGCGGCCTGCGCTATCGGGGTCGAGCGGTTTATCTTGGTCAGTACCGACAAGGCGGTGCGGCCGACCAATGTCATGGGCGCTTCCAAACGCGTGTGCGAGATGGTGCTGCAGGCACTTGCGCGCGAAGATTGCCCCACGATTTTCTCGATGGTCCGGTTTGGCAACGTTCTGGGTTCGTCGGGATCGGTCGTGCCGCGTTTTCGTGAACAAATCGCCAATGGAGGACCGATCTCGATCACTCATAGCGACATCACTCGCTATTTCATGACGATCCCCGAGGCGGCCGAACTGGTCATTCAGGCGGGTGCGATGGCCGAGGGCGGAGAAGTGTATCTGCTCGATATGGGCGAGCCGGTAAAGATACTCGACCTGGCGCGGACCATGATCCGCCTGTCGGGCCGGACAATCCGCGATGCGGAAAATCCCGAAGGCGATATCGAGATCGTCGAGACCGGCCTGCGCCCGGGCGAAAAACTATATGAGGAACTGTTGATCGGGGCCGAGGCCCAACCGACCGAGCATTTGCGCATCTTCCGCGCGCAGGAGGATTTCCTCCCCTGGGCCCGGCTCGAAAGTGAACTGGCCGTGCTCGATGGCTTTGCGGCGGAGGGCGAAGGGCCGAAAATCCGCGCCAAGCTTCACGAACTCGTGCCGGGTTTCCATGTGTCCGAAGCGGAATCGCAAGCGTGAAGCGGGCGTTCGATATCGTTCTGGCCGTGGCCTTGCTGGCAGTATTGGCGCCGATATTGCTGCTGGTCGCGCTATTGGTGCGGGTTTTGCTTGGTGCGCCGGTCCTGTTTCGCCAGCAACGCCCCGGGCTGCACGGCAAGCCATTCCGGATTCTGAAATTCCGCACCATGAACGATCGTCGGGATGCACGGGGCGATTTATTGCCTGACAGCGAGCGCCTGACGGGTTTCGGGCGGTTCCTGCGCGCAAGCAGCCTCGATGAACTGCCGGAACTGTTCAATATCGTGCGCGGCGAAATGAGTTTCGTCGGTCCGCGCCCCCTGCTGATGGAATATCTGCCGCTCTATTCGCCCGAACAGGCGCGGCGGCACGAGGTGCGGCCCGGCATTACCGGCTGGGCCCAGGTGAATGGCCGTAACGCGATCGGCTGGGAACGGAAATTCGCGCTCGATATCGAATATGTCGAGCGGCGAAGCTTCTGGTTCGATCTGAAGATTCTCGCCATGACCGCTCTCAAGGTCGTGCGGCGCGACGGGATCGATGAGCCAGGCGGCATCGGCCAGACCAAATTCAAGGGGAATCGATGATCAAAGTTCTATTCATGGGCCGCAAACCGGTTGCCGCCGATATCTTGCGGAGCCTGGATGCCGATACGCGCTGCGACATTGTGGGCGTGCTGACCGACTCGCATCTCGAAGGTTCAGTCACGCAGCAGATGGCCGAGGAGCTCGGACTGCCTGTACTGAATTACAAAAAGGTCATGGCCGCAGCGCAAGCTGGAGAGCTGTCGTTCGACATCGGTTTGTCGGTTCTTTACTGGCGCAAACTGCGCCCGCCCCTGATCGATGCCGCTCGTGACGGGATCATCAATTTCCACCCTGCGCCATTGCCTCAATATAAGGGTGTCGGCGGGTATAACCTCGCCATACTCGAAGCGTTGGACGAATGGGCCGTGAGCGCCCACTATGTCGACGAGGAGATCGATACCGGCCGGATCATACAGGTCGATCGTTTCGCCATCGATCCAAAAACGGAAACCGCGCAGTCGCTGGAACGTGTGAGCATGCATCATCTGGCGGCGCTGATTGCCGATGTATGGTCGCGCTATGCGGACAATCCGGAATCATTGCCAACCTCGCCCAATATCGGCGGGCGGTATCTCAGCCGTGCCGAGTTGGAAGGGTTGAAGAAGATCGATCCGGCCGACGACGATATCGAACGCAAGATACGCGCTTTCTGGTTCCCCCCCTACGACGGAGCCTACATCGAAATTGACGGGCAGCCCTATACGCTGGTCAACCGGCAGATCCTGCACGATCTCGCTCCAGAGGGTGTAAGTTCGCTCTTTTCACGTCCGAATTCGATGCGCTCGGACGGGTAAAGGTGTCCACTACTGCAAGCTTTGTGACGAGAACCCGATGAAAGCAGGCACGATATTGCTGAACGGTTCCTACGCGCCGTCACTACTCAATTTCCGTGGTCCCCTGATCCGTGATTTGATTGACCGTGGCTATGAAGTGCATGTTTCGGCTCCTGGCATCAATTCCGAAATAAGAGCAAAGTTGCGAGAGCTGAGCGCGCAGGTCATCGACTTGCCGTTAGTGCGGACGGGGACCTCCATCTTGGGAGATCTCTCATATTTCAGGGCGTTAAGAAAAATAATTGACGCGATCCGGCCCGATTTGGTTGTCGGCTATACAATCAAGCCGAATATCTGGGGCTCGTTAGCGGCGCGAAGCTGCTCCGTGAGGAGCGCGTCGATGGTGACCGGGCTGGGCTATGCCTTTGCCAAGGCATCGAGAAGGAAGGACCGGTTGTTGACCGGTATTTCCCGGCGGCTCTATCGGCTGGCGACTGACGCCAATGACGTCGTGATCTTTCAGAATCCAGACGACTTGACCGATTTTGTCGCGGCCGGATGTCTCGGTCGACCGGACAAGGCGCGGATCGTAAACGGATCGGGTGTTGATATCATGCACTACGCGCCGGTCCCCCTTCCGCGCGAGCCGGTATTTTTGATGATTGCCAGATTGCTGGGGGCCAAGGGCACGCGCGAATACGCGGCCGCCGCATCCATATTGTCCAAGCGTCATCCGGACTGGCGTTTTCTGCTGGTCGGCTTCCTCGATAAGGGGCCGGATTGCGTTGACACCGACGAACTCGCGCACTGGCAAGAAAACGGAATCGAGTATCTGGGAGAGAAAGGTGATATCCGTGAGGCAATGCGCGAAGCGAGCGTCTATGTCTTGCCATCATATCGCGAGGGGACGCCCCGCAGCGTATTGGAAGCGATGGCGATGGGGCGCCCGGTCATTACGAGTGATGCGCCCGGGTGCCGGGAAACCGTGACGGATGGTCGTAACGGCCTGTTGGTTCCCGTCCGAGATGCCAAGGCGCTGACTGTCGCAATGGAGCGGCTGGGCCAAGATGCCGAACTGCGCGCGCGAATGGGTGCGGAGAGCATCTCGATTGCGCGGGACAAGTACTCGGTCGATAAGGTAAACCATTCACTGATCGAGTATCTCGGCCTCTGACCTCGGCGTGTCCCGTCATGAATGGCTCGGGCACCCTGAGTTTGGAACGCAGGGATATGCGATTGCGAAGAACCGTTCAGCCCGAAGTTTCCCCGGGGTTCTTCTTGGCAACGACACGCGGCTGAATCGGCTTGCCGTCACGCCGCCCGACCATGCCGACTCCGCGATAGGTTCGGCCCGAGATTTCCTCCAGGCGCCCGGCGGGCGATACATAGAAGTCGTAGCCCGCGTCCTGGAACCAGTGGATCATCTCGTTGAAACCATGGCGATGAATATAGGGCGGGGTAAATGCATCGCGCAGCACATGGCGGGTGTTCTGGATTGTCCACTCGTCCGGATGCGAGGCCTTTTTCTTGAACAGCCAGTGCGTGAAATAGCTCGTGCCGTTGATTACGCCGGTGCGAAAGAAGGATGGTGAATGGGCCAGAACCTGACGCGTTACGACATCGTTGAAGTTCCGCAGCCGGTTGCGTGTCCAGCCCAGTACGCCCTTGCGCTGGTGCAGGTCCTCGTTTGCATAGACCCAGATGAAAATCGATCCGTCTTCCTTCACTTTCGGTTCGATGGCATCGAAAGCGGCCTTGGTGTCGTATGTATGGTGGATCACGCCCTGGCTGTGGACGTGGTCGAACGCCTTGTCGGCGACCGGTGGCGCGAAGGCGGAGCCGATCACCAGGTGAACGCGAGGATATTCGCGGAGCCCCTCGGCTGCCGCCAGCAGCGACAGGTTGAGATCCATCGCAACGATTTCGGCGTTGGGGAAAAGGTCGGACAGGACCATCGATTCCTGTCCATGGCCGCAGCCGACATTCCACACAACACTGGCTTCGGGATCGCCTTCTTCGGGCAGATAGAGCCAGGCGCGGTGCATTTCGCGCAGTTCTTGATAGTCGTAACCGAAGGTGATTTCGGCATGGCCAGTCTGGCCCCATTCCTCGGTGAAAGTCTTCTGAACCTGCTTCTCGCCCGGGCGGGTGGGTTTGTCGGGCTGCTTGAGATTGCCGAGGCCGGCGATCTGGGCGGCATGCTCCCTGGCGAATTTGTCGACCAGTACAGTCTGGAAGATCAGCATGACCGGAACGCAATTGATTACCGGTCTAGAATTTTGCGGTCCATCACGATGCAAGAACGACCTCTTTGGGTCTTTCGCAGACAATGCCCGTAATACCGCACATATGAGAGCGCCCTTATGACAGGAGAGGGCGGGTTCTTCGAGCTACAGTGATGAAAGGTGGGACATGAGAGCAAAATCAAACCTATCCGGCAAGGCGCACCAGCCAGCGAAACGCCCGTCGCCGGAAAAATGGCTCGCGAACAAGCTATTGCTGCAAGGCGTTGGAAAGGCCTGAAGATTATTGGCCAGTGCCAGAAAGCGAGGTTACTGGACAGCCGGTTGGGCCATGGATACAGAAAACCATGCTTTGGCGGATGCTGAATATTTTTCTAAGGCTTTTCTACAGCCCGGCTTTTTTGACGGGCCGTTATTTCGATCAAACTCGGGGCGGCTATGTTTGGGCCGTCCGCAGCTTGCTCTGGCAGAAGATTTTCGGGTTCAATCGGAAGGCACGGTTCCCGGTTTCACCCTTTGTTACCATCACCGATCCGGACAACCTACAATTCCATCCCGACGATCTCCAGAACTTCCAGGGATCGGGGAAGTACTTTCAGAACCCCAGGGCGTTGATCACTATCGGCAAGGGTTCGTATATCGCCAACAATGTCGGGATCATCACTCAAAACCATGACCCAGCCGACCCGGATGTTCATACGGATGCGAAACCGATCGAGATCGGGAAGAAATGCTGGATCGGGATAAATTGTGTCATCATGCCGGGAGTGATCTTGGGCGATGGGACAGTTGTCGGGGCCGGTGCGATAGTCACCAAAAGTTTCCCCGAAGGTGGCCAAGTGATCGCAGGAAACCCGGCAAAAGTGATCAAGAAGATTGCCGTGTAACCTGCCGATAGGTCCAAGCGATCCCAGCCCCCGCAACTGCAGCCTGGGCGATTTCAGCAATTGCAAATCCCGCAACCCCGTAAGCGGCTCCAAGCGGATACAGGATAACAATCTTGGCGGCCACCGCAGTGTTGGCAACCAGTGCCAGCTTTCTCTCGTGCCCAGTCATTTGCAGGAAGAGAGCCGGCACAGCCAGGACTATGCTCAGCAGATTCGCCGCCAGGAACAGGAGCAGAACTGGATGCACTATCAAATCGGGATCATTGGTTATCCATGTGAACAATGGGATCGCCAACCAGATTCCTGTTGCTGCCACCGTGCCCAGCCCGGCAACCAGCCATCGCGCCATTCGGACTTCGGCGTAGGCCGCCCTATAGTCTCCTTTGCCATGTGCCGACGCGATCTTCGGCCCGGCGACTAGGTTGGTGGTGAACATGATCACAGAGACCAGGCCGGCCAAGGAGATCATGAAGGCGAGTTGCCCCAACTCGCTAGCCGAGAGGATGAAACCTCCGAAGATAAGGGGTATCCTTGCTGACAGGAAACCGGATATCGACACTAAGAAAAACGGAGCGGCATTGCGCAATATGCGTTTTGGTTTGGCAATATCGTTTGCGTTGTCGCTGCCATCTCTCGCACTGTGCCGATGCCGGTAGGACAGAACGAAAACGCCGCCGACCGCGAGAGTGCTGGCCCCAAGGAACCACCAGGCGAATCCTTGGGCATTTGTGGAAAAAAGACCGGCCAAAGCTCCCATGATACAAAGCAGGAAAACCAAGGGTTGTAGTGTACGCTCAGCGAATATCGCGATCACACCGCCGTGGAGTGCGCGATGGCTGGCCGCCCAGAGTGCGAGCAGGGCGAGGGAGACCGACGCGCCGACCGATGCCGCTATTGGAAAACTGGCAGGTGTCAGGAGCAACGCCAGTAGCAACGCCAACAGGGAGGATAACGCAATGACCAGCAGCGATGCGTTGCGCTGATAACGGTTGATCGTTTCCGGAGCGGCCTGATCTTTTGCGATTGCGAGCGTCTTGAGGGAAAGGGTGTGGATCGAGAACCCGCCAAGCCCGGCCGCGAGCTGGACATTGTTGCGCCATAAGGCGAACTGGCCGAAGTTCGCCGCGCCGAGAAAGCGGGCCAGCGCGAGCTGGATCAGGAAGTTGCAACCCACACCGCCCAAGCCTGCGACGATGCCGCCGCCATATTCGACGAGCTTACCGAAGCGGGGGTGCTGTCTCAATGGCCTGCCGTCTCGATCAATGCCTGTTCGAGTGCCTTGACCACATGCGCGACGTCGTTCTCATCCATGTAGGGATGCAGCGGCAGGCTCATCACTTCGCGGGCGGCCCGTTCGCTTTCGGGCGCGGAGCAGGTGCTGTCGGCGACCGCGGGTTGCTCGTGCAGCGGCAGCGGGTAATGAATGGCGGTGGGGATGCCGACCTGTTTGAGCCGTTCCGCTACCTTGTCGCGGTCCGGCACGCGGATCGTATATTGCGCCCAGGCCGAGCGGTTGAACTGGGGTACATAAGGCGTCGCGACACCGATGGCATTCAGTGCGTCGGTATAGGTCGCGGCCACCCGGTCGCGCGCTTCGAGCTCGTCCTCGAACACTTCGAGCTTGGCCAGCAATATGGCAGCCTGCAGCGTGTCGAGCCGGCTGTTCACGCCGACGCGGATATGGTGGTAGCGGCGGTCCTGCCCGTGGCGGGCGATCTGCCGCATCGCCGTCGCGCGCTCGTCGTCATCGGTGAAAATCGCACCGCCATCGCCATAGCAGCCGAGCGGCTTGGATGGGAAGAAACTGGTGCAGCCGATATCCGAAAGCGCGCAGCTGCGCTTGTCATGATGTGCAGCGCCGAAGCTTTGTGCGCCGTCTTCGATCACCGTCAGGCCATGTCTCGCCGCGATGTCACCGATCGCTGCGAAATCGGGACACTGGCCGTAGAGCGAGACCGGGATGATCGCCTTGGTCCGTGCGGTGATTGCGGCTTCGAACTGTTCGATATCGATCAGATAGGTCCTGGGATCGATATCGACATAGACCGGTTTGGCGCCGAGCACGGCAACCGTTTCTGCCGTGGCGATATAGCTGAA
>JANQPE010000114.1 GCA_028289565.1 Parerythrobacter sp. | reverse complement strand
GCGATGCTGGTCTTGCCGGTGCCGGGCGGTCCCCACAGCACCATGCTGGAAAGCTTCCCTGCCGCGACCATCCGTCCGATCGCACCTTCGGGGCCGGTCAGGTGCTCCTGCCCGATCACCGCGTCGAGCGAGCGTGGGCGAAGCCGGTCGGCCAACGGTGCATCCTCGCGTGGCGTGTCCGGAGTATCGCCGGGCGGGATATCGTCTGCGAAGAGATCGGTCATCCGCCTCGACATAGTCCGGCGCGGGGAAAATTTGCAGGGGCTACTTGCCAAACTCATTTTAAGATATATCTTAGAACTATCGCGAACATTACGGAGAATGACAGATGAGACGGGCCTATCGCAAAGCATGGAAGCATGATGCCTGGCCGATGATCGCCATGATGGCTTCCGCCAGAGGCGGCTGGGGCGGACGCCGTGGTGGTTGGGGTTCGGGCGATTGGGGCGGTCGCGGCCACCGGCGACGCGGCCGGATGTTCGGGCAGGGCGAGTTGCGACTCGCCCTGCTCAAACTGGTCGCCGACGAATCGCGCCATGGCTACGAGCTGATCAAGGCGATCGAAGAGCTGACAGGCGGCGCCTATGCCCCAAGCCCGGGCGCGGTCTATCCCACCCTTTCGCTGATGGTCGATGAAGGTGCGATCGCCGAAGCCGCCAGCGACGGCGCGCGCAAGGCGTTCGGGATCACCGGGAACGGCAAGGCCGAGCTGAAAGAGCGGGCCGACGAAGTCAAGGCGCTGTTCGAACGGCTGACCGAACACGGCAGGAGCGAAGAACGCACCCGTTCGCCGGTCCTGTTCCGTGCCATGGGCAATCTCGCCAACGTGCTGCGCAATCGCGCGCGCGACGGGGCGCTCAACCAGGAAGTGATCGATGAAATCGTCGACATTATCGACGAGGCGGCCAAGCGCATCGAACGGCTGTGACGCGCCTGCATGGTCACGCAGGCCGGTTAACGCGTTTTGCGTGCCTTGCCCGACATGCTAACTCTTCCGGTATCGCAGCCGCCGATGAGCGGCCGATGGGGGAGAGCAACAGATGAACGATTCGACACCTAAAGCGCCATGGCACTTGTGGGCCGTGGGTATACTGGGCGTGCTTTGGAACGGCTTCGGAGCCTATGACTACATCATGTCGCAGACGCGCAATGCAGAGTATCTTTCGCAATTCCCGCCCGAAATGATCGAAGTGCTGGATGGCTTTCCCATGTGGGCCAATGCGATGTGGGCGCTAGGCGTCTGGGGCTCGGTGGCGGGCACGATCCTGCTCCTGTTGCGTTCGCGCCATGCCGTCGCGGCTTTCCTTGTTTCGCTGGTCGGCGCGGCGGTGAATTTCGTGCGCGGTTTCACTCAGGAATTGCCGGAAGCGCTTCAGGGACCCGCGACGACGATCATGCCGATCGTGATCCTTGCGATCATCCTGCTGCAACTTTTCTATGCTCGCAAGCAGGTCGCGGCCGGCGTCTTGCGCTAGGCTTTGCGCGCTTCGACCAGGCGGAGATACGTATCCGCTACCGCCTGGTTGATCGCGTCCCAGGCAAACTCCTTGCTTCGCGCTTCGCCCGCTTCACCGTGGGTGCGGCGCAGGGCGTCATCTGTGCAATAGGGCGCAATCGCCTCGGCAAAGTCTTCCGCCTTGCCTGGGGGGATGAGGCGCCCCGTCTCGCCGTCCGTGACAAGGCTGGAAGATCCCGTCGCCCCGGCAGCGACAACCGGCAGGCCGCAGGCCATTGCTTCCAGCGTCACGTTGCCGAAAGTCTCGGTGATCGAAGGATTGAAGAATACGTCACCGCTGGCCAGTGCGCGTCCCAGGTCCCCGCCAGTTTGGAAACCGGCGAAGATCCCGCCCGGTAGGTTCTTCTCGAACCATTTGCGTGCCGGACCGTCGCCGATCACCAGCACCTTGTGCGGGACTTGCCGCTTGCGCAACTGGACGATGGTTTCGGCGAATATGTCGAGGCCCTTCTCCATCACCAGGCGGCCGAGGAATACCACCGCCACGTCGCTGTCACCGATGCCCAGGGACCGGCGCCATTCCATATCGCGCCTGGCGGATGCGAATATCTCGCGATCGACCCCCCGCGACCAGATCGAGATATCCTCGTGCATGTCCTGCTCGTGCAGGGTTTGCACCATGCTGGCGGACGGCGTCACGAGCGCGTCGCAACGCCGGTATAGCCGGCGCAGGATCGCTTCGATCATCGGTTCGGTGAAACCGAAGCCGTAATAGCGCGGATAGGTCTCGAACCGGGTATGGACCGAGGCGAGAATGGGCAGGTCGTGTCCGCGCGCCCAACTGACCGCGCGATGGGCGGCGATGTCCGGCGACGAGATGTGCAGGATGTTCGGTCCGAACTGCGCGAGATCGTCCCTGACCCGGTCGGTGAGAGCAAGCGGGAAACGAAATTCGGTGCGGCCCGGAATGGGGACGGACGGGACGCTCACCAGGTGGCCGGTCGGGGGAAAGGCAGGGTCGGATATGGTCGGCGAATAGACTCTCAGCGCCGCGCCTTGACGCAACAGGTATTCCGCCAGCCGGTTCAGCGCCTTGTTCGCGCCATCCACCGTCATGTTGTAATTGCCGCTGAACAGGGCGATGCGTAGGTCTGAGGTCTGCATTGCCTCGCGCACATAGAGTGCGCCGCGCAACTTGGCGAGAGCGCGTTTCATCTTGCCCGAGTTCCAGTCCACCGATGCGTTCGATTGCGCGCTTGACATGTTGCAGCGCAACATTAGTGCGGCATGCGGGCCACGCGGTCCCAACGCCGCGCGTGCTCTCTGCAAGGAGAGAAGACATGACTGATACCGTTAGCGAACCGGCGCTCAAGCCGGAGCGCCCCTATTTTTCGTCCGGTCCCACTGCCAAGCACAAGGGCTGGTCAGCAGATAGACTCAAGACGCAGGCGCTCGGGCGGTCGCACCGTTCGGCGACGGGCAAGGCGCGGCTGAAATATGCCATCGACCTGTCGAAAGAGATGCTCGGTGTGCCCGAGGATTACCTCGTCGGCATCATGCCCGCATCGGATACCGGCGCGCTCGAATGCGCGATGTGGACGATGCTGGGCGCCGCCCCGACGACGGTGGCGGCCTGGGAAAGCTTTGGCAATGTCTGGATCCAGGATGCGGTCAAGCAGCTCAAGCTGAAGGACCTGACGATCCTCGATGCCGATTACGGCGAAATTCCCGATCTTGGCACGATCTCGCAGGACAATGATGTGGTGTTCACCTGGAACGGCACGACTTCGGGTGCGAAGATTCCGAATACGGATTGGCTCGCGCCGGGCCGGTCCGGCGTCACCATCAACGATGCGACCAGCGCGATATTCGCGCAGGAGATGAACTGGGCCAAGCTCGATGCCACGACCTATAGCTGGCAGAAGGTGATGGGTTCCGAAGCGCAGCACGGGATGCTGATCCTGTCGCCGAAAGCCATCGACCGGATCGAAAGCCACGATCCCGAATGGCCGCTGCCCAAGCTGTTCCGGCTGAAGAAGGGCGGCAAGCTCAACCGCGGCATTTTCGAAGGTGCGACGATCAACACGCCCAGCCTGCTGGCGACGGAGGACTATATCCTCGCGCTCGAATGGGCGCAGGCGCTTGGCGGGCGGCAGGCGATGTTCGAACGCGCCGATGCCAATGCGAAGATCGTCACCGACTGGATCGAGGCGACACCGTGGCTGCGCAACATGGTTTCCGACCTGGCGAAGCGCACCAATACCGGTGTGTGCATGGTCTTCCAGGACGACTGGTACGAGAGTCTTTCGCCTGAAGAGCAGGCCGCGGTACCGAAGAAAATCGCCGCGATGCTCGAAGAGCGCGATGTCGGTTATGATTTCAACGGCTATCGCGACGCCCCGCCGAGCTTGCGCATCTGGTGCGGCGGTACGGTCGAGCAGGAGGATTTGAAACGCCTCCTGCCGTGGATCGAGTGGGCTTACGAGCAGGTGAAGGCTGGAGCCTAGATCACCCTGTCACCCTGAACTTGTTTCAGGGTCCATTTCTCCATATCGAACTCCACCCTCGGAGGCTCGATGGATGCTGAAACGAGTTCAGCATGACGACGAAAGTTAGAAAAAATGTCCCAGAAACCAAAAGTCCTTATTTCCGACAAGATGGATCCCAACGCCGCGCGTATTTTCGAGGAACGCGGCTGCAAGGTCGATGTGAGGCCGGGTATGACGCCCGACGAACTGAAAGCCGTTATCGGCGAGTATGACGGTCTCGCCATCCGCTCCTCGACCAAGGTGACACCCGAAATTCTCGATGCCGCGACCAACCTCAAGGTCATCGGTCGCGCCGGGATCGGGGTCGATAATGTCGACATTCCCTACGCCAGCGGCAAGGGCGTGGTGGTGATGAACACCCCGTTCGGTAATTCGATCACCACTGCCGAGCATGCGATCGCGATGATCATGGCGCTGGCACGGCAGATCCCCGCTGCCGATGCGAGTACGCAAGCCGGTGAATGGCCCAAGAGCGCGTTCATGGGGGTCGAAGTGACTGGCAAGACGCTCGGCCTGATCGGTGCGGGCAATATCGGTTCGATCGTTGCCGGTCGGGCGCTTGGCCTCAAGATGAAAGTGATCGCCTACGATCCTTTCCTGACCGAGGATCGCGCGATCGAGCTGGGAATCGAAAAGGTCGATCTGGAGACGCTCCTCGCGCGGGCCGATTTCATCAGCCTGCACACGCCGCTGACCGACCAGACGCGCAATATCCTCAGCCGGGAGAACCTGGAAAAGACCAGGCCGGGCGTGCGGATCGTCAATTGCGCGCGCGGCGGGCTGGTCGACGAAGAAGCGCTCAAGGACCTGCTCGAAAGTGGCCATGTCGCCGGCGCGGCGCTCGACGTATTCGTGCAGGAGCCGGCAAGGGAAAGTCCGCTATTCGGCACGCCGAACTTCATCTGCACTCCGCATCTGGGCGCCTCGACGACCGAGGCGCAGGTCAATGTCGCACTGCAGGTTGCCGAACAGATGAGCGACTACCTCGTCGATGGCGGGGTCGCCAACGCACTCAACATGCCGAGCCTGAGTGCCGAAGAGGCGCCCAAGCTCAAGCCCTACATGGCGCTGGCGGAACGGCTCGGTTCGCTGGTCGGCCAGCTTGCTCACGGCAATCTCGCCCGGATCAGTATCGAGCGCGAGGGACACGCGGCGGAGCTGAACGGCAAGCCGATCACCGGCGCGGTGCTGGCCGGGTTGATGAAACAGTATTCGGACAGTGTGAACATGGTCAATGCGCCCTATCTCGCCAAGGAGCGCGGGATGGAAGTGCGCGAGATTCGTAACGAACGCGAAGGCGTGTATCACACGCTGGTTCGGGTTACCGTCTCGACCAGTCAGGGCGATCGCTCGGTCGCGGGCACTCTCTTCGGCAGCGAAGCGCCGCGGCTGGTCGAGATTTTCGGGGTCGGCATCGAAGCTGACCTGACCGGCGACATGCTGTATATCGTCAACGAGGATGCGCCGGGCTTTATCGGCCGGATCGGCTCGCTGCTGGGTGACAACGGGATCAATATCGGTACCTTCCACCTCGGCCGGCGTGATACCGGCGGGGAAGCTGTGCTGCTGCTCTCGGTCGACCAGCCGATTCCCGACGATGTCGTCGCCAAGGCCGAAGCGCTGGAAGGCGTGAAAGTGGTCATGGCGCTGGCATTTTGACCGATAACGTCGTCCCGGGCTTGACCCGGGACCGCTCTCCGCACAGTCGGGAGATGACATAACCGATCCCGGATCGAGTCCGGGGTGACGACAGGTGAATATGACCAACCCAGACGATCTGTTGCCCGAAGGTCTTAAAGACCGATTGCCCGATGAAGCGGCTCTGGTCACGCGGTCTATGCGCGCGGCGCTCGATGTGTTCGACAGCCATGGCTATGACCGCGTTCGTCCGCCGCTGGTCGAGTTCGAAAAGTCGATGGCAACGCGAATGGACGGGGTCCAGACTCGCGGCTTGTTCCGCTTTACCGATCCCGCGAGCTTGCGCACACTCGCCTTGCGCAGCGACATGACGGTGCAGGTCGGGCGGATCGCTGCGACCTCGCTGGCCGAAGCGCCGCGTCCGTTGCGTCTGTGCTATTCGGGCGAAGTGGCGACGATCCATGCGGACCAACTCGATCCGGCACGGCAGAAATTGCAACTGGGCGCGGAGCTGGTCGGCAGCGACAGCGCCGAAGCCACCAGCGAGATCGTCGCACTGGCGATCGAAGCGCTCGAGGCGGCGGGTGCGGTGGGAATATCGGTCGATTTCACCTTGCCCGACCTGGTCGACACGCTCGCTGAAAATGCCTTGCCGCTGGCGCCGGACAGCGTTGGCGAGGTCCGTCGAGAACTCGACATGAAGGATGCGGGCGGGCTGAAGACGGCGGGCGGGGAGGCCTATCTGCCGTTGCTCTATGCCGCAGGACCGTTCGAGGACGCGATCGGGCGGATCGCGGAAATGGATGCAGGCGGTGCCTTGGCCAGCCGGATCGACGGCCTGAAGACGATCGCGGGGCGGATCGGCGATACGGCCCGGATCACTCTCGATCCGACCGAACGCCATGGCTTCGAATATCAGAGCTGGTTCGGCTTTACGCTCTATGCCGAGGGTGTACGCGGCGCGCTGGGGCGGGGCGGTACCTACCGTATCGGCGGCAGCGAAGAAGGGGCGACGGGTTTTTCGCTCTATCTCGACCCGTTGGTCGCGGCGCTGCCGCCTGGTGAGAAACGCGATACGCTGTTCCTGCCCGCGGGACATGACCGCGAGGCGGCGGCGCGTCTGAGGGCGATCGGCTGGCGTACGATCGCCGCGCTGTCGGTCAGCGACGATGCGGCGGCACTGAGCTGTACGCATGTACTGGACGGGCAGGAACCGCAGCCGATCTGAGCGGCCCGGCGGGAAACGGTTGACTGCCTTCGCTCAGGCGCTGGCCCGCCACTGTTCCTGTTTCACCATGATGTCCTGGAACAGCGATGTTTCCAGCAGCCCCGCCAGCCAGCGCTGCAGGTTCGGTAAATCCCGTGCGTCGAACCAATCGCGGTCGGTATTCGCGAACTGGCGGACGAATGGCACGATCGCGATATCGGTCAGCGTCCGGCGCGGCCCGCACAGGAAGGGCTGTCCGTCGAGGCGATCCTCCAGGCGCTGCAGGATGCCCATGCATGCGGCGCGGTGTTCTTGCTGATCGGCATCGTCGTAACGGCTGGCGTATTTGTAGCGGTCGAGATGGTATTTGAACGGTCCGTCGATCATCGTCAGCAAGCGTATATCGTCGCCGTTGAGCCAGCCTTCCGGATCGTTACGATCCAGCGCCCAACGCATGATGTCGATACTCTCATCGAGGACGGTCCCGTCTTCCAGCACCAGCACCGGCACGGTGCCCTTGGGCGAGGCTTCGAGCATTTGCGGCGGTTTGTTGCGCAGCACGACCTCGCGCGTTTCGAATATAGTTTCGCTGACATGCAGCGCCATGCGCGCGCGCATCGCATAGGGACAGCGGCGAAAGCTGTAGAGGACCGACTCAGCCATGGTTTTTCCCGGGCTGTTTCGCCCCGACATGCTCCTCTCCGCGTGTTTCGGCAAGTTCGGTCTGGCGTTGCCGTTCGGCATAGCGCCGACGCTGCTCGTCGGTTCGCGCGTCGTGGCAGGCGGGACAACTGACGCCCTCGACGAAATAGTCGGATTTCAGGTCCTCGGGCGAAAGCGGCGCGCGGCAGGCACGACACAGGCCGTGCGTTCCCACTTCCAGCCCGTGTTTCACGCTCACCCGTTCGTCGAACACGAAGCATTCGCCTTTCCAGCGGCTTTCCTCTTCGGGGATGTGTTCGAGATAGGACAGGATGCCACCCTTGAGGTGGTAGACCTCCTCCACGCCCTCGTCCTTGAGAAAGGCGGTCGCCTTCTCGCAGCGGATACCGCCGGTGCAGAACATCGCGACCTTCGGCATCGCGCCGTCTTTCTCCCACTCGCCGCGATGGGCGCGGAACCAGGTGGGAAAATCGCGAAAACTCGGCGTTTCCGGATCGATCGCCCCGGCGAAGGTGCCGATCCCGACTTCGTAATCGTTGCGGGTGTCGATCACGATCGTGTCCGGGTCGTCGATCAGCGCGTTCCAGTCCTGCGGCGATACATATTCGCCGACACCGCGTACCGGGTCGAGACCAGGCTGCCCCATCGTCACGATCTCGCGTTTCAGCCGGACTTTCATCCGGTGGAACGGCATGGTGTCGGCGTGTGAATATTTGGTCTCGATACCCGCGCAGCCGGGCAGGGTACGGATATGGTCCAGCACCGCCTCGATACCATCCTCGCCGCCGGCGATCGTGCCGTTGATGCCTTCCTGCGCGAGCAGCAACGTGCCTCTTACGCCGTTCGCCTGGCACGCTTCGAGCAGTGCAGGCCTGATCGCGGCCGGATCGTCGAACCGGGTGAATTGATAGAGCGCGGCGATGCGGGTGGAGGTTCGGTGGGTCATTACGGCCTGATATAGTGACGCCTTGTGCTGCTCGCAAAATCATGGGCCAAAGAGTCGATTCGGTGCTTTCCTACAGTGTCCGGCCTGTGCCAGAATCGGGGCCATGCACTGTCCGCCTCCACACGCGCTTGCGAACCGGTTTTCGCCCTGCCGCCAGAGCGCCGCGCAAGGACGGATTTTTTGTCTCCGGGACCGTGGTCCATGTGGTCCATGTCTCGTTGCGGCCCGCGGCTTTTCCGCATGTGTTCATCGAGAGCCGGGCTTCGCTTGACTTGCGGCACATGTCGGTTCTAACCCGCGCCGCGCATCCGGAGCCTCTGCGCTCCGCCGTTCCAATCCCGAGGTCGAGTCCTGTCGAAGGACCTTGCGGATCCCCCTGGCAGGGCGGGAAGGTATAAGCATGGCCAACGTAACCGTGATCGGCGCCCAGTGGGGCGATGAAGGCAAGGGCAAGATCGTCGACTGGCTCGCCAGCCGCGCGGATGCCGTGGTGCGATTCCAGGGCGGGCACAATGCCGGTCATACGCTGGTGATCGGCAACACGACCTACAAGTTGAGCCTGCTGCCGAGCGGGATCGTGTCTGGGACGCTCTCGATCATCGGCAACGGTGTCGTGCTCGATCCATGGGCGCTGCGCGACGAGGTGGAAAAGCTCGAAGGGCAGGGTGTCACCATCACCGACGACAATCTCGCCATCGCCGACAATTGCCCACTGATACTGCCGATCCATCGCGATCTTGACGGACTGCGCGAGGCGGCCGCCGGATCGGGCAAGATCGGCACGACCGGAAGGGGAATCGGCCCGGCCTACGAAGACAAGGTCGGCCGCCGTGCGATCCGCGTGTGCGACCTGGCCCATCTCGACCAGCTCGAACCGCAACTGGACCGGCTCTGCGCGCATCATGACGCACTGCGCGCAGGGTTCGAGGAGCCCGCAGTCGATCGCGAACGGTTGCTTGGCGACCTGAAAGAGGTGGCGCCTTTCGTCCTGCGCTTTGCCCAGCCAGTGTGGAAGCGGCTGAAGAAAGTCCGCAAGGCAGGCGCCAAGATCCTGTTCGAAGGCGCGCAGGGCGTATTGCTCGATGTCGATCACGGCACATATCCCTTCGTCACCAGCTCGAATACGGTCAGCGGCACGGCGGCGAGCGGGTCGGGGCTGGGACCCGTTTCGACCGGTTTCGTGCTGGGCATCGTCAAGGCGTACACCACCCGGGTCGGCTCCGGCCCGTTCCCGACCGAGCTGGATGACGATGACGGCCAGCGGCTGGGTGAGAGGGGCCATGAATTCGGCACCGTGACCGGGCGCCAGCGGCGCTGCGGCTGGTTCGATGCGGTGCTGGTGCGCCAGAGCTGTGCGATCAGCGGGGTGACCGGCATCGCGTTGACCAAGGTCGACGTGCTCGACGGTTTCGAGACGGTGAAGATCTGCACCGGCTATCGCCTGCGCGGCAGGATTCTCGACTATTTCCCCGCCCATGCCGCCGACCAGGCCGAGGTCGAACCGATCTACGAAGAAATGGAAGGGTGGAGCGAAACGACCGCCGGTGCGCGCAGTTGGGCGGACCTACCGGCGCAGGCGATCAAGTATATCCAGCGGGTGCAGGAACTGATCGAAACGCCGGTGGCGCTGGTTTCGACCAGTCCCGAGCGCGACGACACGATCCTCGTGCGCGACCCGTTCGTGGATTGATGGCAAGAGGAATGGTTCGTTTTTCGTCATTGCGAGCGAAAAGAAGCAATCCAGCGCGGGACAGTGGATTGCCCCGTCGCCTGTCGGCTCCTCGCAGTGACGGGTGGGGAAAGGTTTTTGCACTTGGCGGGTTCGCAATGCTGGCCGCCTGCGCGCCGATCGAGCGCGAGCCGTTTACCGGGACTGCCGATTTCGTGCTGGTCGACAAGTCGGACCGTACACTCATGCTGTTTGCCGGCGGTGAGGTGGTCCGGACGTATGAGGGGATCGCTTTCGGTGGTGCTCCCACGGGTCACAAGCAGTTCGAGGGGGGCGAGCGCACGCCGGAGGGGCGCTACACCATCGATACCCGCAATCCCGATAGTGCCTATTACCTGAGCTTGCGGATATCCTATCCCAATGCGCGGGATCGCGCCCATGCCGAGGAACAGGGACGTGATCCAGGCGGCGACATCTTCATCCATGGTCAGCCCAACGGCCTTCCGGCGGGACGCCTTCCGGGCGACTGGACCGATGGTTGCATTGCCGTTTCCAATGCCGAGATGGACGAGTTGTGGAGTGCCGTCGCCGACGGCACTCCGATCAAAATCAGGCCTTAGCGCCCTCTTCCTGTTGCAGCGCGACCTGCAATTGCAGCCGTTTCACTTCGCGCAGGACGGAAAACATGTTCATCCGGCTGAAAAACCAGTCCTTGGTAAAGCCCTGCATCAGGAGCGCGGCAAGCGTGGCGGTTGCCCATAGGACCAGTTCGCGCGTTCCCTCGGCGGTAAGCAGTTGCCATAGGGAGTAGAACATCGCGATCCCGAGCGCGAACGATACTGCCATCATCAGCTTGGCCCAGCCACCCAACGGGCCGCCGAGCGTATCGCCGATCTGGGTGAACATGCCGCGGCTATCATCGAGGGATGCGAGGAATTCGCGGTCGTCCGCATCCAGCGCGCTACGGATACGGTCGTCAGTATCGGTCATGAGGATTCTCCTGAAAGTGCCGCCTTGAGTTGGCGGCGGGCATGGAAGAGGCGCGATTTGGCAGTGCCTTCCGGCACGCCCTGCACCCCGGCGATCTCGGCAAGGGTCAGCCCCTCGACGAAGTACAGATGGGCAGCGAGGCGGTGATCGGGGCCGAGGGATGCGAAAGCCTGCTCGATGGCGAGGGTTTCGTCCTGCATGGCTGCGCTCGGCATCTCGTCGGGATCCGTGCCGGATGCGATCGAGCGATCGCGGATATGTCGTCCGATTGCATCCGAACTGCGCCGGCGCAGGATCCCGAAGGCCCAACCGCCAAACCTTGCCGGATCGCGCAGATTGGCAATGCCGCGCCAGATCGCCAGCCAGGTGTCCTGGACGATCGGGGCGGCAAGCTTGCTTTCGCCGGCCAGCCTCCGGGCGGTACGGAGCAGCCGCGGGTTCCATCGTTTGAACAGGTGTTCCGCTGCCCGATGATCACCCGCAATGACCATCGTCACCAGCAACTCGTCGAATACGACATCGGCGGATGGGCCGTTACGGGATCGTTTTGCTGCCATCGGTCGGTATGTCCCTCCAATGGCAGGAATCGTTCAATCGCGATGCTGCAAAGCATCCAATTTCGTCGAAATTCTTGACTTGAACCCTTTACGTTCTATTCATGTTCCGAAACATGAGCGGAGTCGAGATCATGATGCAAGCCGATTTTGCCTATTCCTCGGCAAAGGATGCCGTAGGTCTGTCCGTTTCCGTCTCGATCTTCGCGGATTGCGAGCAAACGCTCTCCAATCTTGCGGAAGACGCGGAGATGGCAAGGCTGGAAGTCCGTCATTCGGATGCCCTGGACGCGCTGGGCGGCGGCGATGTCGTTGCATTGGGCGATATCGTATTGGTGGATTGCCCCGAAACGGATCCTTCCATGCTGATCGCGCTCGCGCGGATCGACATGCGTGCCGCGCGTTCGGGGGCGTTGCTTATCGTCGCGACTTCACCCGAAGCGCTGGATGACGTGTTCGGGTGCGTCGATCAGTCGCGGCCACAAATCCTGGTCAATGCGGCACGGTCCGAACGCCTCGTCGCGCTGGGCCGGGCCATGACGC
>JANQPE010000101.1 GCA_028289565.1 Parerythrobacter sp. | reverse complement strand
GGGGGGGGCAGCGGCGGCGGTGCTGGGCAGGAAATCGCGCGCGAACCCCATGCGATCCGGGGTGACATCGGCAGCCGGATCGATCGCGACCGACCTGGCCGGGCCATTGGCCGGACGTTTCGTGCGGAACCTGATCGGCGGCTTGATGCGCTAGTCGGCCGGTGGCAGCCTGATTTCCGCGCGCAGACCGCCTTCGGGGCGGTTTGCCAGGGCCAGTTGCCCGCCATGCTGTTCCGCTATGGCACGGGCCAATGTCAGGCCGAGACCGGCACCGCCCGTTTCGCGGTTGCGCGATGTCTCTCCGCGGGTGAAGGGTTCGAGCATGTCGTCGAGCCGCTCGCCGGGAATGCCCGGCCCCTTGTCCTCGACACGCAGAACCGTCTGCCTGCTTTCCCGCAGGAGCGAGACCTCCGCCTCACCGCCATAACGCACGGCGTTGGAAATCAGGTTGCGCAAGGCCCGTTTCAGCCAGGTCATTTGGACCGGCAGGGCAATCCGGTCTGCATCCCTTAACGTCACAGGTTGGTTCATATCCTCGAATTCCTCGACCACCGATGCCACGAGTGCGGCCAGATCGGCTCGTTCGGGCGGTTCGCCCGCACGCCCGATCCGTGCCAGCGAAAGGATATCGTCGAGCGAGCGGGTAATGTCTTCGATTCCCGCTGCCATCCTGGCGCGTTCGGCTTCGTCCTCGACCGCCTCGATACGTACTCGCAGCGCGGCAAGCGGCGTTTTCAAATCATGCCCGATCGCTCCGAGCATCACGTCCTTCTCGTTGAGCAGTGCTTCGATCCGCGCTTCCATCCGGTTGTGCGCGCCAATCAGGCGGCGGACATCGTCGGGTCCGTCAGGGGAAACCGGCTCGCCGCGATCCTGATTGCGGGCAAAGCTCTCCGTGCGTGTCGTAAGGGCTCGCAGGGGGCGGGTAATCCGCCGCAACAGCAGGAAATGGAGCCCCACCAGGACGATATAAATCACAAGGGTCTGGATGATGATCGAGCCAATAACGCCGCGCTGTGGCCGCGGGAAGGGAACGCGAACGACCTCCCATTGCGGGCTTTCGCCACGCTTCAGCCCGGCGACAAGCAGCGAACGGTTGGCATTGTTGCGCCGCTGAAGCCTGGCCAGAAGGCGCGGACGCGATCGGATCAGCGGATCGTCGGTGGCCATGCGGCGGGTGGCCACAAGCTGTCCGATGCGGATACCCTGGGCTTCGAGCAATTCGCGCAATGCATGTTCGGCATCCCGGTCGCGGGTCTCTCCGGGCAATATCGGGTCTGTCGCCGTGGTTTCGATACGCAGGGCACGCAATCCGCCGCCGCGAGGGCGGATGCGGTGTGTTCCCCGCTCGATCCGGTCGGGCGGTGCGGTGACGAAGCGGATCGCCGCGGTATTGAGTATCGCGGCTTGGCGCCGATTCTCGGCGGCCTGCCATAACAGCACTGCCGAGATCGTCTGTGCCACCAGCAGGGCCAGCGCCACTGCCAGCAGGACCTGGCCGAGAAAGCTGCGGGGCCACAGGCGCATCGTTCAGTCCTGCCCCGCCTTGATGCGCCGCACATCCGCGGCGAAACGGTATCCGCCGCCACGCACCGTGAGGACGAAAGTGGGATTGCGGCTATCCCGTTCGATCTTGCGGCGCAGGCGGCTGACCTGGTTGTCGACGGCGCGGTCGAACAGATGCGCTTCGCGCCCCTGCACCATATCTAGCAACCGGTCGCGGTCCATGACCTGCTTGGGGTGATCGAGAAAGGCGCGCAACAGGCGGAATTCGGCGGTCGAGATGGAAACCACGGTCCCGTCGGGATCGGTCAATTTGCGTTTGAGCGGATCGAGCTGCCAGCCTTCGAAGCCGTATGGTGTATCGTCATGCACCTGCTCCGCCGGACGGGCCGCGCGACGGAGTACCGAACGAATCCGGGCAACCAGTTCGCGCGGTTCGAAGGGTTTGACGACATAGTCGTCGGCCCCGATCTCGAGGCCGATGATCCGGTCGGTCGCCTCGCCTTTCGCGGTCAGCAGGATGACGGGTAGCTTGCGCGCTTCGACCAGGTGGCGGCATAGCGAAAGCCCGTCTTCTCCCGGCATCATGATATCGAGCAGGATCAGGTCGGGCGTGAAATCGAGCAATTCACTGCGTGCAACCGCCGCGCTCTCGGCTTCGCGCACGACAAACCCCTGGCGAGCGAGGTACTCCGCCAGGGGTTCGCGCAGGCCTGCTTCGTCATCGACCAGCAGGAGATTGATGGGCGCGGTATCGTTCATGGTACAGGATTCGCGCCTAGCCGGAGGGTGCGGGCACCATCCAGCACCGCATATTCAGTTCTGCTTGCGGGCACCACGCCGTTCGTTGCGACGTTCACGCATTTGCTGGCGGGCCGCCTGGCGTTCCGCCGCCGTGACGCTGCCGTCGCCATTCGCATCCATGCGCTGAAACCGCCGGTCGGCAAACGCGGTGAATTCCGCGCGCGTGACAGCCTTGTCGCCATCGGTGTCGGCGCGTTTGAGCAGGCGCATGCCGCGTTTGCCGCCGTGATGGCCGCGCATCGCCTTGCCGCCGCGCTTGCCGCGCCGTTCCCTGGCGCTTTCGCGACCGGCTGCCATTTCGGCCTGCGAGATACCGCCGCTATTGTCGGTATCAAGGCGGGCGAAACGCTTGGCCCGGCGTTCTTCCATGCGCGCTTTCCGCTCGGCGCGATGGGCGTCCATCTCGGCCTGGGTCAGCTCGCCGTCGCCATCGGTATCGATCCTGGCGAACCGCTGCGCACGACGCGCTTCGCGGTCAGCGGCATTGAGCACGCCGTCACCGTTGGCATCCATCTTCTCGAAGCGCTGGGCGACATGGGCCTGGTGTTCGGCGCTGGTCACGGTTCCGTCGCCATCTGCATCGGCGCCGCCCCGATGATTGCCGCCATGGTGGTTGGCGTAGGCCACGCCTCCACCAAGGACGAGCGCCGTGGCGGAAAGGGTCAGGGTCAATTTGTGCATTGTAAAACTCTCCATCATTCGATCGATTGAGCTGCACCGGTCCGGGTAGGGGGAGGACTGGATGTACCGGTACAGCTCGTATTGCGCCTTCTAGCTGTTCCATGTCGCAGCTTTATGCCGGATGACGGCGGAATTGTCGCATATTGTCGCAACTGCAGAGGGCTGTTCAACTTGCCGAAAGCTCAGCGCGGACGGTGCTCGGTTCCCTCTCCGGCAGTAATGAACAGCGCGGTGGCGCTCGTCTCGACATCGGCGATATGCCATACGCCGGGCGGATTGATGGCGTATTCGCCTGCTTCCAGCCTTACCTGCTTGCGCTGTCCGTCGGGGAATTCCTGCGTCAGCACCATGGCGCCCTCGATGCAGATCACGGCTTCACTGCCTGCGGGATGCATCTCCCAACTGGGCCAGCCTTCGGTAAAGGTATGCTGGCTGACAAGGCGTCCCTCGGCCCCGTCGCTCGCATGGCGCGTGCCGTAATCCTCGTACCATTCCATGCCGGTGAAGGGTGGCAGGGGCTCTGCCGTCGCGCCAAGGCCCAGATGAATCCAGTTTTCCGCGATTTTGCGCGCCTGCGTCATGCGACCGGCTTCATTCATCCTTCGCCATCAGGAAGGCGTTGAGCTTGTTGCCGTCCGGATCGCGGAAATAGGCGGCATAGAAGACATTGCCGTTTTCGTCCGGTTCGCCGCGCGGGCCGGGACCGCCTTCATCGGTGCCGCCATTGGCGAGCGCGATGTCATACAACCGCTGGACCTGGTCCTTGTCCTTGGCTTCGATCGCAACCATCGTGCCGTTGCCGGCGGAAGCCTTGCCGCCGTCGAATGGCTTGGTGGCGGCGATGCCGGCACCACCGCCGAACTCGCCCCAGGCGATGAAGGTATCGAATTCCATCATCCGCCCGACGCCCATTTCCTTGGCGATGGGGTCGTAGAACTTCGCCGCCCGTTCGAGATCGTTGGTTCCCAGCGTTACATATCCGATCATTGGTTTCCCCTTTCCGACTCGCGATCGATCGGAACATTAGAGGAACATTCGTATGTTCACAAGGGTCGGCAGGCATCCTCCATCCATGCCAGCGCCTCGCCTTCGAGCTGCGGGGCGAGGATTTCGCGGGTCCTGGCGTGGTAACGGTTCCACCAGCCAATCTCGTTTTCGGTCAGCAGTGAGCGGTCGACCAATGTGCGATCGATCGGCACGAAGGTAAGCGTTTCGAAGCCGAGCGATGTGCCTTCGCCTCCTTCGATTTCGCACTCTTCCGTCAGCACGAGGTTTTCGATCCGGATTCCGTATTCGCCGGCCTTGTAGTAGCCCGGTTCGTTGGACAGGATCATGCCTGCAAGCAGTTCCTGGTCGGTCCCGGCCTGTCCTCCGGATGATTTCGCGATTCGCTGCGGCCCCTCATGGACCCCGAGATAGCTGCCGACGCCGTGGCCGGTGCCATGGGCGTAATCGATTCCGGCTTTCCACAGGTGCTGCCGCGCGAACCCGTCGAGCTGGCTGCCATTGGTGCCTTGCGGGAAAATCGCGCACGCGATCTGGATATGGCCCTTGAGCACGCGGGTGAAACGATCCTTCTGCTCGGCACTGGGCCGGCCGGAACCATCCGGTGTCCCGATCCACATCGTACGGGTGATGTCGGTGGTTCCGTCCAGATACTGCCCGCCCGAATCGCACAGGAAGATGCTGCCCGGCGCGATCGGCAGATTGCTGTCTTCGTCGACCCGGTAATGCGGGATCGCGGCATGTGGGCCCGCGGCGGAGATGGTATCGAAGCTGTTGTCCTTCAACGCACCGGTCGCCAGGCGGAATTCCTGCAATTTGGCGGCTGCGGACAGTTCGGTCTCGCCGCCCTTGGGCGCTTCGACCGAAAGCCAGTGAAGGAATTTCGTCACGGCCGCCCCGTCACGTTCCTGTGCATCGCGCTGGCCCTGCTGTTCGGTCGGATTCTTGACCGCCTTGGGCAGGATCGCCGGATCGCGTTCGGAAACCGGGGTCGCACCGGCGTTTTCGAGCGCCTGAAAGATCGCGGCGACACCGTAATCCGGGTCGACGGCTACTGTCTTGCCCGACAGTTCGCCCAGGGCGCTTGCGAATTCGCTACGCGCCCGGATTGTTACGGCGTTGCCGAGGTGCTGCTCCAGTTCGGGTGTGACCTTTTCGGGCGCGATGAACAGCTCCGCGGTACCATCGGCACGGGAAAGGAGATAGGATAATGCCACGGGTGTGCGCTCTACGTCGGAGCCGCGGATATTGAGCATCCAGGCGATCGAATCGAGTGCCGAGATGACTGCCGCGTCGTATCCTCCCCGCTTGAGCCAGTCGGTTACCTCGGCGCGCTTCTCGGCGCTCGATCGACCGGCATGTTCGCCGGAATGGACGACCGCGACCGCGGTGGAAGCTTCGGGTCGGTCCTCCCACACCGCATCGACCGGATTGCTTTCGACGGGCACGAGTTCGCCGCCATTCTTGGCCAATGCCTCGCCCGTCCGCTCGGCCCACGTCCTCGTGTGAAGCCATGGGTCGTATCCGATTCGCGCCTGCTCGGGGGCATTCGCCGCGAGCCATTCGCCGTGATTTGTCGCGGGTACGTTTTCGTAATCGTAGAGATTGCCGTCGACCTGCTCGGCGACCTGGACCGTGTAACGGCCATCCACGAACATGGCGGCTCCCTTTCCCTCGGCATCGGCTCGCAGGACGATCGCACTCCCCGCCGATCCGCCGAACCCGGTCAACCAGGCCAGCCGCTGTGCGTAACTGCCGATATATTCGGACATATGCTCGTCGGAGATCGGGATGACGAAACCGTCGAGATCGCGGCGTTTCAGCTCCTCGCGCAGGGCGGCAAGGCGGGCTTCATGGGTTTGCATCAGCATTTCATCGATCCTGGTTCGCGTTTACGGGGTTGCCGCACAATCGCGATCACCATAGGCTTTCCGTGTAGGGCTTTCCAGCCGTTCCGATTTCCCCAGAGGATTTTCGACCATGAAACGTATCGCATTCGCCGCATTCGCCGCCGCAACCGGACTGGCTGTTTTGCCGCCTGCGATTGCAGCACAGACCGAGGACCAGACAAGCGTGAGCAACCCCGCTCCCACCACGCCGCCGCAGGCGGAAAAGCGCGACCATTCCTATACTCGCCACGGGATCACTATCGAAGATCCATATCATTGGCTGAAGGACCAGTCCTATCCCAAGATCGACGATCAGGACGTGCTCGACCACCTGAAGGCCGAGAACGCCTGGTTCGAAGCGCGCATGGCGCCGCGGCGGGCACTGGTTGATACGTTGTTCGAAGAGCTCAAGGGCCGGGTGAAGGAAGACGATTCCACTGTTCCTCAGAAGGATGGCGACTGGGTCTATTGGAGCGAGTTCGAGGAAGGGAAGGAATACCGCAAGCATTACCGCCGCCCTGCCGCTGGTGGCGAAGCCGAGCTGATCCTCGACCAGAACGAACTGGCCAAGGGCAAGGATTATTTTCGCCTGGGTGCGCTGTCGGTCAGCGACAATGGCCGTTACCTTGCCTATTCGTCGGACGATAACGGGTCGGAGCGATTTACCGCGCGGATCAAGGACCTCGAAACGGGCGAATTGCTCGATGACGTGATCCCCGAGACGCTGTCGGGCCTGACCTGGCTCGCGGGTGATACGATGATCGCCTACGGCAAGGCGAACGAGAAATGGCGGGTCGACAATGTCCGCCTCCACCGCATCGGTACCGATATTGCCGAGGACATCGAAATCTATCGCGAGGAAGATGAAGGCTTCCGCGTCGGCTCCGGGCTGTCCGCGCAGGAAGACTGGCTGGTCATCGCGACGGGGGACAACGAAACCGGCGAGGTACGCCTGGTCCGCGCCGACAATCCGACCGGTGAACAGATATTGGTCAAGCAGCGCCGGAAAGGGGTCGAATATTCGGTCGATATCCGCGTCGGAACGATTTTCGTCCATACCAATGACAACCATGTCAATTTCCGGCTCGCCAGGGCTTCGCTCGACGCGCCGGGCGATTGGGAAACGGTGATCACGGGGTCGGACGATTTTTACCTGACCGGTTTCAGCCTGTTCAAGGATTTCTACGTTACCGAAGGACGGCTGGACGGTCTCGACCAGATTCAGTTGCGCTCCTATGACGATCCGGCCGACATGGCCCCGATCGCCTTCCCCGAAGCGAGCTATTCGGCCGGCCTGTCCAACAATCCCGAATACACCGTCGACAAGTTGCGACTGGCTTACGAGAGCATGGTCACGCCCGATTCCGTTTACGACTACCATGTCGGCAGCGAGGAACTCGAACTGCTCAAACAGCAGGAAATACCAAGCGGGTACGACGCGTCGAAATACAAGACCGAGCGGCTGACGGTCACTGCACGCGACGGGACGCGGATTCCCGTCAGCGTGGTGATGCTGAAAGACCGCCCCATGGGCGGTCCGCTCCATCTCTACGCCTATGGCGCCTATGGCTATGCCGTACCGCCCGGTTTTTCTTCCGCGCGGCTGAGCCTGGTCGATCGCGGCATGGCTTATGCGATCGCCCATATCCGTGGCGGCGACGATCTCGGTCGCGAGTGGTATTTGCAAGGCAAGCTCAACGAACGGACCAACACTTTCAACGATTTCGTCGACGTGGCGAAAAGCCTGGTCGACAAGGGTTATACCGCCAAGGGGAAGATCAGCGCATCGGGCGGTTCGGCAGGCGGCGAGCTGATGGGCGTGGTGGTCAACACCGATCCCGACCTGTGGGGCGCGGTCGTTTCGCACGTGCCCTTCGTCGACGTGCTCAACACCATGCAGGACGAAAGCTTGCCACTCACCCCGGGCGAGTGGCCCGAATGGGGCAATCCGATCGAGAGCAAGCAGGCCTTCGCCTACATTCTCAGCTATTCGCCCTACGATCAGGTGGCGCCGCAGGATTACCCTCCGATGCTGGTCACTGCGGGCCTCAACGATCCGCGCGTGACCTATTGGGAACCGGCCAAATGGGTCGCCAAGCTGCGCGAGGTCAAGACGGACGACAACGAATTGCTGCTCAAGACCAATATGGGCGCCGGACACGGTGGCAAGTCGGGCCGCTTCGCCTCGCTCTACGAGACGGCGGAGGAGTACGCTTTCATCCTGTGGCAGCTCGGGCTGGCTCGCTGAGGATGGTGACTTGAGCGAACCTTATCGCAAGACCTTCACTGCAAGACCCGAACACATCGACGTGATGGGTCACGTCAACAACGCCGTCTGGGTGCAATGGGTGCAGGATCTGGCGACCGCGCATTGGGAGGCGGTGGCCAATCCCGACCACGCGCGCGCTTTTACCTGGCTCGTGATCCGGCACGAGATCGACTATCGCGGCAATATCGCCGAAGGGGAGACCGCAACCGGCGAGACGTGGATACCGGGGGAGGCGCAGGGAGCCAAATCCACCCGCCGGGTCGATTTTCGCAATGCATCGGGCAAGATGATCGTATCGGCCAGCACGACCTGGGCCATGCTCGATCGCGAGAGCGGACGGCTGGCGCGCGTCCGGCCCGAAATCATCGCGCCGTTCCAGATCCGGCAGGGAGACTGATTTTGACCGCTTCACCGCTTTTCCAGCCGCTGACGCTGCCCAATGGCAGCACACTATCCAACCGCATCTGCAAGGCAGCGATGGAGGAAAACCTCGCCGATCAGCCGGGACAGGTCCCGGGCGAACGGCTGTTCACGCTGTACAGGCGGTGGGCGAAGGGTGGCTTGGGGCTGATCCTGTCGGGCAATGTGATGGTCGATCCTTCCGCCCTCACCGGGCCCGGCGGTGTGGTGCTGGAGAAGGGCAGCAACCTTGCGCCGTTCCACCGCTGGGCGGAGATCGGCAAATCGGGCGGCGGGCAGTTCTGGCTGCAGATCAGCCATCCGGGGCGCCAATTATACAAGAGCTTGGGCGAAACCGCGGTGTCGCCGCCCGATGTCGCGCTCGATCTGGGCAAGTTCTCTTCACTATTCGCGGAAGTACGTGCTCTTGAGAGGAATGAAATCGAGGCGATCGTTCGTCGTTTCGCCGATACCGCGGAAGCCGCGCAGGAGGCGGGTTTCAACGGCATCCAGATCCATGGTGCGCATGGCTATCTCGTCAGCCAGTTCCTCTCGCCGCTGACCAATAAGCGCGACGATGAATGGGGCGGCGGGCTGGAGAATCGGGCACGTTTCCTGCTCGATATCGCCCATGCGGTGCGCCGGCGCGTGGAACCGTCGTTCGGCGTCGCGGTGAAGTTGAATTCCGCGGATTTCCAGCGCGGAGGTTTCGCCTTCGAGGACGCGCGGCAGGTGGTCGAATGGCTGGGTGGCCGGGGTATCGACTTCGTCGAACTGTCGGGCGGGAGCTATGAAAGCCCAGCGATGCAGGGCAATCCACAAGAAGGTTCGACGGGGGAAAGGGAGGCCTATTTCGTCGACTTCGCGCGCGATATCGCAAAGATCGCCGACATGCCGATCATGGTCACCGGCGGGATCACGCGGCTGGCCACCGCGGAGGCTGCGCTGGCCAGCGACGAACACGAATTCGGAGTCGAATTGCTGGGTATCGCAAGGGCGTTGGCGTTCAATCCCCAACTGCCCGATGACTGGCGCATGAAGGTCAATACCGATGTTGTCATTCCCGAGATCGAATGGAAAAACCGCTCGCTCGCCGGGTTGGCGACCATGGCTGTGGCCAAGGCGCAAATCGAACGGATGGCTGTCGGTAAGCAGGTCAAGCCCGGGGTTTCACCGCTATGGGCGCTGGTGGCCGATCAGTGGCGAGCGGCGCGTCGGGCGCGGAAGTATCGCGAATGGCGTGGCACAGCGGTGTGAATACCGTTCAGGCGAGTGCTTCCTCGACCGGCAGGTGGTCGTAACCGAGTTCTTCGGCAACCGCCCGGTACGTCACCTTGCCCTGGTGGACATTGAGCCCTTCGGCCAGGTGCGGATCGTGGCGCATGGCCCCCTGCCAGCCATCGCGTGCAATGCGCAGTGCATGCGGCAAAGTGACGTTGTTGAGCGCGTAGGTGCTGGTCCGTGCCACCGCGCCGGGCATGTTGGCGACGCAATAATGGACAATGCCATCGACGATATAGGTCGGGTCGGAGTGGGTCGTCGGCTTGCTCGTTTCGAAGCAACCGCCCTGATCGATCGCGACATCGGCCAGAACCGCGCCCGGCTTCATGGAGGTGAGCATTTCGCGGGTAACCAGCTTGGGCGCAGCCGCACCAGGGATCAGCACGGCGCCGATGATCAGGTCAGCTTCGTGCACGGATTCTTCAAGATTGGCATTGTTGGAAAAACGCGTCTTGGCCCGGCTTTCGAAATGGATCCCGACTCGTTCGAGCACTTCCGGGTCG
>JANQPE010000086.1 GCA_028289565.1 Parerythrobacter sp. | reverse complement strand
CGGGGGTGACGAGTGTGGAGAGGGGCGGCAAGTGCGAAGAGGTGCCCACCCGAACCCTGGTCGCGGCAGCCAGAGCGCGCCTGCGCGATGGCCGGTCAGGCTGAAGCAGGCGGGCCGGACGGCCCGCGCCCGGCGCCTGAGGGCGTAAACAAACAACTCCGGCGCCTGAGGCTGAGGCCAAACAAACAGACCCTGGGCAAGGCGGGGGTGAAAAGGAGGGGGGCTTACCTCTCCCGCAGGCGCGGCATCAGTTCCACGAAATTGCAGGGGCGGTTGCGGCTGTCGAGTTGTTCGGCGAGGATACCATCCCATCCGTCCTTCACCGCGCCGTTGGATCCCGGCAGGGCGAAAATATAGGTCCCCCGCGCGACCACGGCGCAGGCGCGGCTCTGGATCGTGCTGGTGCCGATGGTCTCGTAACTGAGCCAGCGAAACAATTCGCCGAAGCCGGGGATGTCCTTGCTTTTTACCCGGTCGAGGGCTTCGGGCGTCACGTCGCGCCCGGTCAGGCCGGTACCGCCGGTCGTCACGATCGCATCGATCGCTTCGTCGTCGATCCAGCGATGGAGGTGGGCGGCGATTTCCTCGACGCTGTCATGGCTGATCTCGCGTGCCGCGAGGGTGTGCCCGGCTTCCTCGATTCTGCCGGCAAGGATATCGCCGGATGTATCGTTGGCAGGTGTACGCGTGTCGGAGACAGTCAGCAGGGCGATGGCGATCGGCCTGAAAGGGCGGTTTTCATCGATTGCCATCAGTCCCTCGACGCGAAGCGACCGCCGGACAGAGCGGGGAAACCCGGCCATTGCCCCTGGGCGAGCGCCTTGCGGCTTTCCGAGCTGCCGCCGGCCTGTCGTTCGTACATCCAGTAATTGCGCATCACGATCGCGACATAGCCGCGCGTTTCCCAATAGGGAATGCTCTCCATGTAAAGCAATGCATCGCCCTGATCGCGGATTTCGCCGTTCCATCGCGTGACCGGAGACAGGCCGGCATTGTAGGCGGCCATGATCTTGGGCAGCTTGCCTTGTGTCGCATGGCTGGTGCGCAGCATTTCGAGATGTTCCTGCCCGAAGGCGAGATTGATCTCGGGTCGTGACAGGTCGCGGGCAGTGCCGGTCACGCCGATCTTGCGGGCGTGGTCCCTGGCCGCGGCAGGCATGATCTGCATCAGGCCGCGTGCTCCGGCAGGGCTGACCACGGCGGCGCGGAAATTCGATTCCTGTAGCGTATGGGCATAGGCCAGCGCCGGATCGACTTTCCACCCGGTAACCGGGCGCCATTTGGGAACGGGATAGCGCAATGCCGGTTCGGCCTTGCCGCCGCGCGGCGCATTATGTGCCATCCACAATTGGGTGGATGGCAGGCCGAGGTCGCGCGCAAGCCGCGAGAGTGCGTCATATTGCGAGGGATCGCCGATCCGTGCCTGGTGACGCAGCACTTCATCGGCGAGGCGGTCGCGACCGATCTGGGCGAGGGCAACGGCAGTGCGGACATTGCTTGCACCGCGCAGGCGCCGCCAGTCGCGCATGTCGAAATCGGGGGTCTCGTGCGCCTTGGCCAGTATCTGGCCGAGTTGTTCGCGTGCAAGCATGCCATATAGCGTCTCGTCGAGCCGCGCGGCGCCGCGCAGTTGTTCGGCCACCTTCTCGGGCGCGCGGCAGCGGATATAGGCACGGCTGGCCCAATAGCGCGCGGCCGCGGTGAGTTCGTTATTGGTCGATCCGTTGGCCGCTTCCTCGAAATAGACGGCGGAACTGCCGCAATCGCCCATTCGCCAGGCGGCCAGCCCGGCGACCCAGTTTCCTTCGGCGACCCAGGCGCCGGTTCCTTCGTTGACCGTCCGGGCCATGGCGAAGGCGGCAGGGTCGTTATTCTCGATATAATAGCTCCATGCCACGCGTTGCCGCCATTCGGCGCGTGCGGCACTGCTGAGCGAGGCGTCGATCCCGTCGAGCAACTGGCGCGCTCCATCGGGATCGTCGTTCTTGACCCGGTCGAGAATCCCGGCGCGGATCGAATCGGGCATCGTGCCGTCATCGATCCGGCGCGGACGAATCCGCTTGGAAGAATGAGGCTGGCGCACGAAGCTCTGTTCGCGTGGCAGGTAAGGGGCGGACATCAGGCCTCGCTTGAGGCCGAGATTGCCGATCCGCTGGGCATGGGGCAGCTCGCTGCCATCGGCGAGCCAGGCCTGGATTGCGGGAAGTTCGACGCGCGGACTGTTGGCGTGGAGGTAATATTCGGCGCGTGCAACCTGGTGCAGGGGGCCGTCTGCCCGCTCTGCGAACATCGTATCCACACGCGACCAGTCCTGCCGGTCGATCGCCCGGAACAGTTCGCGGTAATAGTCCCTGTCATTGCTGTTGAGCAGGTCGGGCGCGGTGTTGCTGTCGACCCGGGCACGGAAATAATCGGCGCTCGTATTGGCCATGGCCGGCGCGGTCAGCGCTGTAGCGAGCGAGGCGGCCATCGCTGCCGCCAGTTTCCAGGTGTCAGGTCGCGTTGCTCTTGCCATATGTCCAATCGAGCCAGTTTCGCCAGAAGCGCTCTCGCCGCCCCGCCGATCGGAGCATGGCATCGAGGCTTCCGGTTCCCATCAGAGGGATGCTTCGACCGTCATGGTTAAAATCACGTAAAACGGCAGGGCCTTGCGTCATTTCGTGCCCCAATAGCGGCAGAACGAGTCGCCCGAGGGCGAGAATGCGCTTCGGAGAGGCCAAGGCGACATGATGCCGGAGGATACCGCCCAGTCCGGCGGCGTTGAGTGCATCCCAGTCCGCCATCGGCGTGTGGCGGGGCAGGGCGGCGGCGATATAGGCTGTTTCCGCCGATAGCCCGGCAGCCGACAGAAAACCTCGCAGCAAGCGCCCCTGCGGCCCTGAAAGCAGTGTCTCCCGATCGTCCGCTTCGGGTTCGGGAACGATCACCATCAGCTCCGCCTCGCCGATCCCGACCGGTGCCAGCCGGGGGAAGGCACCACCCCCGTCGAGATCGGGCGAAGACAGCCACCATTCGCGGAATGTTTCGAGGTCGGTGGGCCAGCCATCCTTGCTGCCGCCGATTTTTGTCTGCGGCGGTGGGGAAGGCGCGGATTCCGTCTGCGGAGAGATTGCCGGCTGCCTTTCGGAGGATTTCGCGGATGCGGTTCTGGCTTCGTCGCCCAGCCACGCCGTAGCGTCATCGCTGAAATCGCAATCGACCCCGGCTTCGGTCCACCAGGCCAGGGCGCCGGCAAGCTGTGCGGTCAGGGGCGGTTCGGAAGGCTTGGCCATGTCAGGGTGTGGGTCTTGACCTGCAACGCCGCAGCAATCAAGACTTTCCGGCAGGTTTCCGGGGCGCGATGCGCCCGTACATGCTGGGATGCGAGACGACGATGAGCGAACGTGAATCGATGCCGTGCGACGTAGTGATCGTTGGCGGAGGCCCTGCCGGA
>JANQPE010000079.1 GCA_028289565.1 Parerythrobacter sp. | reverse complement strand
CGCACCGTCTCCCCCATCAGGCGATCGGGCGGTACTACGAACAGTCCCCACATCAACGCAGAGCCGGCAAGCAGCAATCCACCGGCAAGCAGGAGAGGTGCCAGCCAGTTTGCGAGCGCGAGGAAACGCTTGGGATTTGCGAAGCCGTGCATTGAAACCGTCCTCTTGCAGCCTTGCCAGCGCCAGGCGAACCCCGCAAGAGTGCGATCAGCGACCGATCAGTTTTTGCGCCATGCGATCGGCTACCATATCGGGCGAAATACCGGTGGAATCGCTCTCCTGCCAGATCTGTTCGAGCCTGCCCGGAATATGGGCAATGCGTTTACGCACCTCGTTGATATCGCACGGATTACCCTCGGTACGGCACAGATACTCCATCGTGACACTGATGATTCCGCCGGCATTGATCACATAATCGGGCGCGTAGAGGATACCACGCTCTGCCAACCGAGCACCATGATGCGTTCGAGCTAGCTGGTTGTTCGCTCCCCCTGCAACGATCGGCGCGTCGAGACGTGCTATCCCTTCATCATCGAGAATCGCACCAAGCGCATTGGGGCTGAACACATCGCATGACACACCCATGATCGCATCGGGTGCGGCAGCTTCGGCATCCAACTCGGAAGCCAGGGCGACGACCCGGTCCTCATTGATGTCTGACAAGGTCAGCTTCGCGCCGTCCTTGGCCAGCAACCGCGCAACACCGCCCCCGACACTGCCCGTACCCTGGATCGCCACGTGGACACCGTCCACATCGTCCTTGCCCAGCTTGTGCCGCACAGCCGCCTTTATGCCATGATAGATACCCATCGCCGTAAAAGGCCCGGGATCTCCGCCAGCGGCTTCTTCACCTTCGACCGGTAGCCCGGAAACATATTTCGTCCGCTCGGCAACCGCGACCATGTCCGCCTCGGTGATCCCGACATCCTCTGCCGTTACGTATTTACCGCCGAGCGCATCGACTGCATCGCCAAAAGCGGCGATCATATCGGCATTCTTGGTCCGGTCCCCATCCGCCAGAATGACTGCCTTGCCCCCGCCCATCGGCAGATCGGCCATGGCGTTCTTGTAACTCATCCCGCGGCTCAGACGCAGGGCATCGCGTATCGCATCCTTCGGGTCGGGATAATGCCAAAAACGAGTGCCCCCGGCGCCGGGACCGAGATGGCTCGAATGGACGGCGATGATTGCGGTAAGGCCCGATTTCCGGTCATGCACGAGCTGAACCAGCTCGTGATCGTCGTAATCCGGTTCCGTCCAGAATGCCGTCATGTAAAGTGTCCCGCTCGAATAGGTCGATCAGGCGGCCATGACGGGAAAAATGGGGCGATCGAGGGGTCTCGAACCCCCGACCTCCGGTACCACAAACCGGCGCTCTAACCAACTGAGCTACGATCGCCACATGCCCCGCCCCGTTTTGATGGAACGGCCGCGCAAGCGGGGCTGATACGCCCCTGCGCCACATGGTCAAGCCACGATCGGCGCGGGCGCGAGCCTGTTGCATAGCGAAGCCGAATATGAAAGCGAAAACTGCGCAATATCGGTGCTGACGCAATAATCTTTCCCGCTTGTTTTGGCCTGCTTGTTTTGGGAAACCTGCAGGTTATCTTGTGGCAGTATGACCGGAACCGGCGAATCTTCCGCACGCCACCTGCTACAGCACGACGGCATCCAGCGATTGCCTGGCAACAAGGCCGAGTTATTTCAGCTACGCAACTTCCTGGGATACGAACTGCGCGAGGAACTGATCGCTCTTATCGAAGCCGAGCGCCGCCCCTCAACCATCGCCGACGACAATGGCGACAGGTATTTTCGCACCAGCGAAACCTGCGATCTTTCACCCGACGAACCTCCGGTGATGGAACTGGAAGATATGCTCACCGCCTTCTCCGGTATCGATCCGGACCATGGGGAACCCCTTCAGGGCCAGCGCTATGATGTCGGACAGGAATTCAAGCCGCACACCGACTATTTTGCACCCGACGGGCAGGATTTCCACAAATACTGCTCTGTCGCCGGCCAGCGCACCTGGACCTTCATGATCTATCTCAACGATGTCGCGGCGGGCGGCGGGACCCGCTTCAAGGCGATCAAGAAGACCTTCCAGCCCGAAGCCGGCAAGCTGCTGTGCTGGAACAACCGCCGTCCCGACGGGCGGGTAAACCCCAACACACTTCACCATGGCATGAAGGTCCGCAAGGGACTGAAATATGTGATTACCAAATGGTACAGGGAAAAGGAGTGGGGGCGCTGATCGAGCAGGCGGGGCAGGTCACACCATGGCCGCAAACAGCAGTCGGCCGGAATATGCCTGCGGGACGGGCGAAACAAAAAGGGCGATCCCGTCGGACCGCCCTTCCCTTGCAGCCTTGCGGCCACAAAGCTCGTGTAACGCGAATTACTTCTTAAGCGACAGCCCGCCGAAGCGCTTGTTGAAGGCAGCGACACGGCCACCTTCCTGAATCTGCTTCTGCCCTCCGGTCCATGCCGGATGGCTGGTCGGATCGATATCGAGTGTCAGAGTATCGCCTTCGCCACCCCAGGTGGAGCGCGTCTGGAATTCGGTGCCATCGGTCATCTTGACCGTGATCATGTGGTATTCGGGGTGTCCTTCAGCCTTCATGGCTCATATCCTTCTTAGCTTCGGGCCGGTTCCAACCGGCCTAGCTGTCTGCGGGAAAGCGCGCCAGATAATGAGGACGCGCCGGAAAGGCAAGCCTAGTCTGACGGCGGATCGGCAATCATAGCAGTGAAATCGACCTCGCAGGTCGTTTTGCCCTCCACGCTCGCACGTCCCTTGAACTTGTAGACCCGACTGCGCTTCTGGACGAATTCGACCTCCATATCGAGCAAGCATCCGGGTGTGACCGGAGCACGGAATTTCGCATTCTCTATGCCCATGAAATAGACGAGCTTGCCAGTACCGGCCAATTCGAGTGTCTCGATACCGAGGATAGCCGCGGCCTGTGCCATCGCCTCGACCTGCATCACGCCGGGCATGATCGGTGCGCCGGGGAAATGACCCTGGAAGAACTCCTCGTTGAACGACACCGCCTTAACCGCGTGAATACGTTCACCGAGATCGATCGATTTCACCTTGTCTACCAGCAGCATCGGATAGCGATGCGGCAAGGCTTTGAGTACCTTGCGTATGTCATACGCCGGTGCGGTCGGTTCCTCACTCATTGCCCTGCCCCCTGTTCGATACCCACTGACCGGGATTAGCGACCTGTCGGTTGGGTTTGCTGCGGTTGCGTACCCTGTTGAACTGCCTGGGCCGCAGCCGCGGCTTCCTGCTGCTGGCGTACTTCGCGCGGCACCCAGCCTTCCGGCGGGACGAGCTGCGCAGAGGGTAGCAGCGTGTTGAGTTCGTTGATCACATCCTGAGTGATGTTGTACGTGCTGTCGGCGTAAACAACCTGACCGGAAGAAACATCGAGTACAAGCGTGATATTCTTCTTGCGGGCGGCGCCTTGTACGGCATCATTCAGCTTTCCCTCGATCTGTTCCTGCACATAGGCGCGGCTCAGGGCGAGCGGAGAAAGGATCTGCTGCAACTCCCGCTGGCCTGCTTGTTCAAGCTGCTGGATCGCGGCCAGCTGCTGCTGGAGCGACTGCTGGTTCGGGTTGGCTGCAGCACGGTCGGCGTTGAACTTGTCGACCATCGGCTTGACCTGGGTGGCAAGCTGTTGACGGCGGGCCTCTGCCTGGTCGATCTGTGCCTTGTAGGTGACCGGGCGTTGCTGCTCGGCGACCTTGAAGGCATTGGAGTTTCCGATCACGGCCGGAAGGCTGATGACGCCTACGCCCTGTGCAATCTGCTGCGCGGCGACGGGACTGGCAAGCATCGGGGTCGATGCGGTCAGGATGAGACCGGCGGCAAGGACCGGCTTGAGAAGCTGTTTCATTAGAACTGTGTTCCTACGTTGAATGTGAATTTCTTGATATCGTCGCCCGGTTGTCTCCTCAACACATGGGCGAAATCGACCCGGAACGGACCGAAGGGCGAATTCCAGTTGACGCCGATCCCGACCGACACACGCGGACTTGCGCTGTCACCGAGGAATACTTCCTGAAATGGCTGAGCTACCTGGAAAAGAACCGGAGCGTTTGCATTCCCCATGCCGTCCGTAGGATCGGTGGTGGTCATGTTTGCATCATTGGGGTCGATGAAAAGCAGCTCTCCATTGGCATTCCGCGCCTGATCCTGAATCCCGGTGGGGAAAGGGCTTTGCTGCAAGACCGGGCTGGTCACGTTAAACAATGCGCCCACGTCGAGGAAGATCGATGGGCGCAATCCCAGTTCCTGCGCACCGGAACCGAGCGGAATCTCAAGCTCGGCACGACCGAAATAATAAGCGGTACCGCCAAGCGCATCGTCCGCCACTCGTTCACGATCGGTCACGACCTGCGGATTGCCGTTGCCGTCATTGATGATGGGTTGGCGCAGGACACGCGGGCCGACACCGCGAATGTCAAAGCCGCGGAATTGCGGTTCACCGAGAAAAAACCGGTCGTTCAGCCGAACATCGTCGATGCCCGCACCATCGCGATTTTCCAGCCCCTTGATCGCTCCGCCTTCTGCCGATACCGAGAAAATGAAGTTGCCCAGTACAGGCCAGTATTTCGCACCCCGTGTACGCAACCGCAGATATTTCACCGAACCACCAAGCCCGGCGAATTCGGTTGTCACCGACAGCGATTCGCCGCGCGTTGGCCGCAAGCGGCTGTTGAGTGAATCATAAGAGACGGTCAGCCCCAGAAGCGAAGTGGTGCGTTTGCCGATCACGTCGCACAGGAACCGGCCCGCAACCACTGGATCGCAGGTCGAGACACCATCGCCGTCACGATCGGAAAAGAACCGGCTACCGAGCGAGATGTCATCGAAGTTGAGCGTATAACTGCCCACAGCGGATATAAATTCGGTCAGGGGAACACCGATCCGGGCCGAAAAACCGGTCGTAGCCTGTTCATAGCTGTTGCGCCGGTTGGCATTGCTGAAGCCGAAATTGTCGAAATCCCGGCGATAGACATCGATACCGGCGGAAATGTTCCGGTCGAACACATAGGGTTCGGTAAAGCTGAGATTGAACGAACGGGAAAAGCGTGAGTAGTTAACCCCCACACCGATGGTCTGGCCACGCCCGCGGAAATTTCGCTGCCGGATCGAGCCGGACAGAATGAAACTCTCGATCGAGGAAAAGCCGGCCGATAGCTGCAATTCGCCGGTCGGCTGTTCTTCGATATTCGCTTCGAGCACGATCCGGTCCGGAGCACTGCCCTCCTTCTGCTCGATCTCGAAATTTTCCTGGAAATAGCCAAGCGACTTGATCCTGTTGGAACTGCGCTTGACGTTCAGCGAGTTGAACGCATCGCCTTCCGCAAGGCGGAATTCCCGACGCACGACCTTGTCCTGAGTCAGCGTGTTCCCGTTCACGTCGGTTCGCTCGACATAGACACGCGGCGCCTCGCGCAAGAGGAAGGTCACGTCCATGGTGAGATCTTCCTTGTTACGCGAGAACTGCGGCTGGACATCGGCAAAGGCATAGCCGAACGTACCGGCGAGTTCGGTCAACTGCTCCACTGTGTCTTCGACCAGCTTAGCATTGTAAAAGTCGCCGTTGTTCATCGGCAACTGACTGGTCATCCCTGCGCTATCGAAATCGCGCAACTGGCTGTCCACGGCAACATCGCCGAACTCGTAGCGCTCTCCCTCTTCCACCACATAGGTGATGATGAAATCGCGCTTGTCGGGCGTCAGCTCCGCGACAGCGGAAACGACACGAAAATCGGCATAGCCTTCGGTCAGGTAGAACTGACGCAGCTTCTGCTGGTCAAAGGCAAGACGATCGGGATCGTAGCTGGTGTTGGAGCTGAAGAAGCGCGTGAAACGCGCCTGCTTGGTCACCATTTCGCCACGCAACTCGCCGTCGGAGAATTTCTCGTTCCCGATGATATTGATTTGCCTGACCTTGCTCTTGGGACCCTCTGTGATTTCATAGACGATATCGACGCGGTTCTGGCTAAGCTGGACGGTCTTCGGCTCCACCGTCGCGGCAAACCGGCCCTGGCGTTTGTACAACTCGATGATGCGCGCGGTATCGGCTCGAACTTTCGAGCGGGTGAAAATCTGCCGCGCGGCAAGCTTGATCTCGGGCAGGATCTTGTCGCTTTTGAGGCGTTGGTTTCCTTCCAGAATGATCCGATTGACCACAGGGTTCTCGGCCACTTCGATCACGACATTGCCACTGTCGTTGCGAACCGTGGCGTTGGTGAACAACTCGGTAGCGTATAAATCCTTGAGCGCCTGGTCGGCGGCGGCTTGCGTATAAGGGTCGCCCACGCGCAAGCGGATATAGGACAGGATGGTTTGCGGCTCGAGCCGTTGAGCCCCGATCACGGCGATCGAACGGATCACGTTCTGTTGTTGCAGCGTGGCCGGAGCGAAGTCGCCCGGCTGGTCGTCTTGACCCTGTGCCAGAAGGGGCGCCGGCATACCCGCCAACATTGTTCCCCCCAGTAATGCCAGTGCCAGTCGGCGGCCGATGCTGCGCGCTGTACTGCCGACCATGTCCCGTTCAGTCATAGATACGGTGATCCTGTTATTTCCTGTCACTATTGCGACCGCCAATCCTGCCGGTGAAGGCATGGCGGCAAGCAGTCGCCGCCCTGTGCCCGAACCGGTGCCCCCAATCAAGCGATGGAAGAAAGCTTCCCCCCGGCGCCTTCCAGTCAAAAATGCGATCAGCTACCAAAAAGAGTCAGCGAAACCACATCGTTTACCGTGACGAACAACATCAGCATGAGCACAAGTGCCACACCGGCGCGGAACGCCCATTCCTGACCACGAGGACCGATTGGCTTTCGACGGACCGCTTCAGCCGCGTAGAATGCCAGGTGCCCGCCGTCGAGAGCGGGGATTGGCAGGAGGTTAATGAATGCCAAGTTAATTGAAATGAGGGCTGCGAACCATGCGAAGGCCTGCAACCCCAGACTGAGTTGTTCGCCTGAGTACTTTGCTATCCGTACAGGCCCTCCCAGTTCGCGAACGGACCGTTCACCAGTAAAAATCTGCCCGATCCCGGTTCCCATCATACGCACGATGTCGACCGTCTGCCTGCTGGCAATCGCGATCGATTCTCCGAGTCCCACCGATTCGAAACGGTATTGCTGCTCGGTCGAGTAAATGCCGAGCACGCCAACCTTCGATTCGTTACCGAACCGGTCCTTGCGGATGGTACTGCCGATCGTGACGGGTATTTCGATACGCTCGTCATCGCGTTGTACCGTGAGTTCGATATCGCGCCCCGGATAGATCGCAACCGCGCGAACGATATCCTGAAATTGTTTCATCGGCTTGTCGTCGACAGCGACGATCCGATCACCCACTTCAACACCCGCCGCTCGGGCCACCGATTCTTCCGAGAACCTGGCAACTACGGTCTGGTTTTCCATGTCCTGCGGTACGGGTTTGCCGTAAAAGAGCGCGAACGAGGCGAGGATCGCGATGGCCGCCAGCAGATTGATTGCCGGCCCGGCGAAAACAATCAGGGCACGCTGCCATAGCGGTTGGAAATGGAACGCATCGCGGCGTTCTTCCTCGGGACTGGCATCGAGCGCGTCCTTGTCCGGAATGCTCGCCGGATTCATATCGCCCTTGAACTGGACGTAACCGCCCAAGGGCAAGGCAGATAGCTTCCAACGCGTACCGCGACGGTCGGTAAACCCGGCCAGTTCCTTGCCGAACCCGACCGAAAACGCTTCCGCCTTAACTCCGAACAGACGTCCGACAAGGTAGTGGCCAAGCTCGTGAATCGTGACCAGCGGTCCGATCACCAGCAACAGGCCAACGATATACATCCAGAAAGGCGGGGATTCGATCAATTCAGGCATGCTCCATTAACTGCAAAGCCTGCTCGCGCGCTTCGCGATCGACGGCCAGGACATCGCCAAGTCCGGACGGTGCAGACGGGCTATAGCGGTTAAGGGTTTCCTCGACCACTACCGCGATACGCGTGAACGGCAAGTGACCGGCGAGGAAGGATGCGACCGCAACTTCGTTCGCCGCATTGAGCACTGCCGGTGCTCCTCCTCCGGCATGGGCAACCTCCCGGGCAAGACGGGTGGCGGGGAAGCGTGTCTCATCGGGTGTCTCGAATGTCAGCGACCCGATCGTCGGCAAGTCCAGCGGCTCGCACGGCGTATCCATGCGCTTGGGCCAGGCCAGACAGGAAGCGATCGGGACTTTCATGTCCGAGGGGCCGAGCTGGGCGAGCGTCGATCCGTCGCGATACTCGACCATCGAATGAATGATGCTCTGCGGGTGGACGATAATCCGCAAGCGATCGAGCCCGACCGGGAACAGATAGTATGCCTCGATAAATTCGAGACCTTTGTTCATCATGGTGGCACTATCGACACTAATCTTGGCACCCATGTCCCAATTGGGATGCGCCACTGCCTGTCCGGGTGTCGCGGTATCGAGCTTTTCCCGCGTCCAGGTCCGGAACGGACCGCCACTCGCCGTCAATGTAATCCAGCGGACATCCTCAACCGCATTGCCCTGCAGGCACTGGAAGATCGCATTATGTTCGGAATCGACCGGCAGCAGCGTCGCGCCATGCCGCGCCACCGCCGCCGTCATCACATCCCCGGCGGAAACCAGCGCTTCCTTGTTGGCCAAGGCGATCGTCCCGCCCTGCTCGATTGCGGCCATGGTCGGGGCAAGGCCCGCGCAGCCCACGATCGCGGCCACGGTCAGATCGACCGGGCGCGCAGCGGCGTCGCGCAGGGCCTGCGCCCCGCCGGCCGCTTCGATCCCCGAGCCAGCCAGCGCGTCGCGCAAGCCGCCAAGGCAGCTCTCATCGCCGACGACGGCGATTTCCGCTTCAAACTCCATCGCAAGCTTCGCCAGTTCCTCAGTGCTGCAATTGGCCGTGAGCGCGACAACCCGCCACGTCTCGCGCTCGCTCCGGATCAGGTCGAGCGTCGAGGCCCCTACCGAGCCGGTTGCGCCGAGGATGGAAATCGAGCGAGTCATTGCCAAATCCGTAATACGTAGGCGACCACACCGGCAACAAACGCCAAGGCGATCAATCCATCAACCCGGTCAAGCACCCCCCCATGCCCGGGGATCAGGTTGGATGAATCCTTCATGCCGGCTTTCCGTTTTAACCAGCTCTCCAGGAAATCGCCTGCTTGCGCGACGATCGCAATTGCCAACCCTATGGCGAGAGCCAAGAGAGCATCCCCCAGATTGGAAACTCCGGGCAAAACGTCGCAGCGATGGTCAAATCCTTGCGGAGGCCCATAATACCAACGGCACAGGGACGTATTGTAGAACAAGGACGGCAATCCGAAGAGGGTAAACGCCGCACCAAATCCGCCACCGACCAAGCCCGACCAGGTTTTCGATGGACTGATCGACGGAGCAATTTTCGGTCCGCCGAAGGCGCGGCCGACAAAGTAGGCTCCGACATCAACACCGATCACGGCAGTCAACAGCCGAACGAACGCCATGCCTGAATGTTCGAGCATCACCAACGCCGCTACGCCGATGTAAACCGCGCCACCCAAGATACCGACTAGTCGGAGATTGCGTTCGCCGGTCGCTCTGAAGATCAGTCGCGCCATCTCGAAACAAGCCGCTAAAGCCACCGCGACGATAAACGACTTAAGCCACCAGCCGCCCAACCACAGCGCCGTCCCGGCAATGGCCAGCATCACGACAGCCGACGCGACCCTCACGCCCAGATCGGACTTTTTCGCAGGCGCCTCATCGCCCGCCATAGCGCCGCTCCCGGCTCGCGAAATCGTCGAGCGCCTGCTGCAAATGCTCGGGCGTGAAGTCGGGCCACAGCGTGTCGACGAACACCATCTCGGCATAGGCGCATTGCCACAGCAGGAAGTTCGACAGGCGAACTTCGCCGCTGGTGCGGATCAGCAGGTCGAGCGGCGGCAGGCCGGCCGTATCCAGATGACGCTCAATGCTGTCGGCAGTGACCTCGCCCTCATCCGCCGCGTGCCGGGCAGCCCGGACGATCTCGTCCTGCGAACCGTAATTGAGCGCCACGGCGAGGATGCGCGACCCCTGCGACGTTTTCTCCAGAGCATCTTCGAGTTGCGCGACAATATCGGGGGCCAAGGCTTTGTAATCGCCGATTATCTTCAACCGTACATCGTTGGCGACAAATTCGGGCAGGTCCGATTTGATGAACTTTCTGAGCAGGTTCATCAGATCGTCGACTTCTTCCTCGGGCCGCTTCCAGTTCTCCGAGGAAAACGCATAGAGCGTCAGGCAATCCAGCCCCATCGGCTCGACCGCGCGCACCAGCTTGCGCACCGCCTCGACCCCGCGCTGGTGCCCCATCGCACGCGGCAGGTGCTTGCGTTTCGCCCAGCGACCATTGCCGTCCATGATAATGGCAACGTGCCTGGCTTTCGACCGCGCGCGATTGCTTTCGGTGCTCATAGGATCGGCCCGGAGCGCCCTCCTCTCACTGGGTCAGGATTTCCTGTTCCTTCTTCGTCGCGGCGTCCTCGGCTTCGCCAACATAGGTATCGGTCAGTTTCTGGACTTCATCCTCCAGCCGCTTGCGCTCGTCTTCGGAGATTTCCTTCTTCTTCTCGTCTTCCTTGAGCGCTTCCATGCCATCGCGGCGGACATTGCGGATCGCGATCTTGGCATTTTCGGAATACTGCCCGGCCAGCTTGGCCAGTTCCTTGCGCCGCTCCTCGGTCAGGTCGGGCATCGGCAAGCGCACCGTCTGCCCGTCGGTCATCGGGTTGAGGCCGAGATTGGCATGCGCGATCCCCTTCTCGACCGCCGTGACGTTGGACTTGTCCCACACCTGCACGCTCAGCATGCGCGGTTCGGGCGCGGAGACGGTCGCGACCTGGTTCAACGGCATCATCGCGCCATAGACCTCGACCTGAACCGGATCGAGCAGGCTGGTATTGGCACGTCCGGTACGCAGCCCGCCGAGATCGCCCTTGAGGCTTTCCACGGCACCGCTCATCCGGCGTTCGATATCGCTCTTGTCGTACTTCGCCATGTTCAGGCTTCCTCTCTAACGATTGTCTGGACACCTTCACCGGTCAGCACGCGCGCGACATTGCCTCGCTCGCGGATCGAGAAGACCACGATCGGGATGCTGTTCTCGCGCGCCAGGGCGACGGCGGTCGCATCCATGACTTTCAGATTGTCGGACAATACCTGGCCATAGGTGATGGTATCGAACCGCACCGCATCCGGATTGGCCTTGGGATCGCTGTCATAGACCCCATCGACGCTGGTGCCTTTGAGCAAGGCATCGCAATTCATTTCCGCCGCCCGCAAGGCGGCACCGGTATCGGTGGTGAAGAACGGGTTGCCCGTTCCCGCGGCGAAGATAACGATCCGGCCTTTCTCCAGGTGTCGCTCCGCCCGGCGGCGGAT
>JANQPE010000075.1 GCA_028289565.1 Parerythrobacter sp. | reverse complement strand
TCGACAGCAAGTGCGTTAGCCCGGCATCGCGCATTGCCTCCTCATCGGCTTCGTCGATCGCACCGCGATCTCCGCTGGCCAGAGCCGCCGCAATGGTCCCCGAGGATCCGGTCAGATTGTCACGGACATGCGCCGCCAACCGGCGCTGGGCCGAAGCCAGCCCTCCTTGCACCTGCGCCGTCTGCGTCACCTCGATATCGCCGATCACGCTTCCGGTTGCGCTCAAGCCGTCAAACCATGCGCGCCGCGCGAAATCGTATCCGCCCGGCAGCATCGGCGAGGCAGGAGGCATGAGCCTTGCACGAAGCCGGATAACCGCACCTTCCCGCAAGGCCTCACGATCCTTCGCAAGCGGAACGTTCACCCGGACCTTGCGTGCTGTGCCGGTCTCTGCGTCACGGCTTGCCAGAACAAGGCGGACCCGATCGCGCGCAGGCTGTTCGTCGCGTTCGAGTATCCGGGCCTCGAACCGTTCGACCAGCGGGCGGTCGATGGCCTTCGCCCCGACCATTTCGGAGCGCACCCACACCAGACTCAATCCGAATGCGAACGCAAGTCCGAGAGTTATACCGGCCAACCGCAGCTCGGCCCGCTCAGGCCTGTCACGCCACAATGCCAGTGCTCCAAGCGAAAGGATCACCGCGCCACCGATCGCCGCAATCCATTGCCACGGCATATCGAGCACGAACCAGGTGGCGATACCGGTCGCCATGGCCACGGCAATCCATGGCCCCCTGTCGAAGCCGGCCTTTGCAAGGAATGCCTCGACCGTGCCACTGACGCTGGACAAGCGCGCATGCTTGCGCCAAGGATGCTGCAGTGCAGCATCGGCTTCGTTCGGCCCTCCTGCCACGGGCACATGCGGCACGGTGCTGATCGCCATCCGGCTATTGGAAAGGATTCAAGCGTTTATGGCAAGCGATAGCGGCTCTGCATCGAGCGCGGTGGTGACGCGCTTTGCCCCGTCGCCAACGGGCTTCCTCCATATCGGCGGTGCGCGCACTGCATTGTTCAACTGGCTTTATGCCCGCCATCATGGCGGCAAGGCGCTGCTGCGGATCGAAGATACCGATCGCAAGCGTTCGACCCGCGAAGCAATCGATGCGATTCTCGACGGGCTCGAATGGCTGGGCCTCGACTACGACGAAACACCGACCTTCCAATCGCAACGAGCCGTGCGCCATGCCGAAGTCGCCGATACACTTCTCCGACACGGCCACGCCTATCGCTGTTACGCCACACCCGAGGAACTCGAGCAGATGCGCGCCGAGCAACGTGCGGCGAAACAGCCCATGCGTTACGATGGCCGCTGGCGCGACCGCGACCCATCCGAGGCGCCCGAAGGCGCGCCTTTCACTATCAGGCTCAAAACCCCGACTGAAGGGGAAACCGCAATCGACGATGCCGTGCAGGGCCGCGTGACCGTGCATAATCGGGAGATCGACGACTATGTCCTTGCGCGCGCCGATGGCACGCCGACTTATATGCTGGCAGTCGTGGTCGACGATCACGACATGGGCGTCACTCATGTAATCCGCGGCGACGATCATCTCAACAATGCCTTTCGCCAGCTACCGATTTATCATGCGATGGACGCTATCGAAGGCGGTTGGTCCGCCCCCACCTACGCCCACGTACCGCTTATCCATGGTTCGGACGGAGCGAAACTGTCGAAACGGCATGGCGCGCTCGGCGCGGAAGCCTATCGCGACCAAATGGGTATCCTGCCCGAAGCGCTGTTCAACTACCTGCTCCGGCTAGGCTGGGGCCATGGCGATCGCGAGGAGATCACGCGCGATGAGGCAATCGCATTGTTCGACCTCGACGGGGTGGGTAAGAGTCCGTCGCGTTTCGACCTCAAGAAACTTCAGAATCTCAACGGTCACTATATCCGCGAGGCGGACGACGCGCGATTGGCAACGCTGGTTGCATCGAGGATCGGCGACAATGCGGATACCGATCTGCTGACCAAGGCAATGCCGGCTCTCAAGTCCCGCGCCAAGAATCTCGACGAACTGGCCGAGGGCGCCCGCTTCCTTTTCGCCAGCCGCCCACTGGAAATGACCGAAAAAGCGGCGAAGTTGCTGGATGACGACGGGAAACACCGCCTGGCCATGGTTTTCGAGCATCTCAAGTCTGAAAATGACTGGACAACCGAGGCATTGGAAGCCACTACGAAATCACTCGCCGAAGAGCTCGGATTGGGCCTTGGCAAGCTCGCGCAACCTATGCGTGCAGCGCTTACCGGGACCACTACATCGCCCGGTATTTTCGATGTGCTGGTCCTGCTGGGACGAGAAGAGGCTCTCGCGCGTATCGACGCGCAGGCCAAGCCAGCAGGCTGAGTCGGGATTGACTAGGAGAAGAATTTTGTCGAACGAACAGGCGAAACTGGAACTGGGCGGTGAAAACTACGATTACCCGGTGCTCAAGGGGAGTTGCGGCCCCGACGTGATCGATATCCGCAAGCTCTATGGCCAGACCGGCGCTTTCACTTTCGACCCCGGCTACAAGTCCACCGCCTCTTGCGAAAGCGCGCTGACCTTTATCGACGGCCATGAAGGCGTGCTACTCCATCGCGGTTACCCGATCGGACAATTGGCCGAACATTCCAGCTTCATGGAAGTCGCCTATCTGCTGCTCAATGGCGAATTGCCGCAATCGGACGAACTCGACGATTTCAATTTCACGATTACCCGCCACACCATGCTGCACGATCAGTTGCGGCAGTTCTACCAGGGCTTCCGTCGCGACGCGCATCCGATGGCAATCATGTGTGGCGTAGTCGGCGCACTGTCCGCATTCTACCACGACAGCACCGATATTTCCGATCCCGAGCACCGCACGATCTCGAGCCATCGCCTCATCGCCAAGATGCCGACAATCGCAGCCTGGGCGTATAAATACGCGATCGGACAACCATTCCTCCAGCCGGACAATTCGCTCAGCTACACCGGCAACTTCCTGAGGATGACTTTCGGTGTACCGGCGGAAGAGTACGAGGTCCTTCCCGCGGTCGAAAAGGCGATGGACCGGATTTTCATCCTCCACGCCGATCATGAGCAAAACGCCTCGACATCGACCGTGCGTCTCGCGGGTTCGTCCGGCGCCAATCCGTTCGCTTGCACCGCCGCCGGCATAGCCTGCCTGTGGGGACCGGCGCATGGCGGGGCCAACGAAGCCGCTCTCAACATGCTGCGCGAGATCGGAACTCCTGACAGGATTCCGCATTACATCGAACGCGCCAAGGACAAGAGTGACCCGTTCCGGCTGATGGGTTTCGGGCATCGCGTGTACAAGAACTACGATCCCCGGGCCACGGTCATGCAAAAGACGGTGCGCGAAGTGTTCGATGCACTCAAGGTCAGCGACCCTGTCTTCGAAACCGCGCTTCAACTCGAAGAGATGGCGCTCAACGACGATTATTTCAAAGAGAAGAAACTGTTCCCGAACGTCGATTTCTATTCAGGAGTCATTCTTTCGGCAATCGGCTTCCCGACGACCATGTTCACGGCTCTTTTCGCACTTGCCCGAACCGTTGGCTGGGTCGCACAATGGAACGAAATGATCTCCGATCCCGGCCAGGTCATCGGTCGTCCGCGTCAGCTCTATACCGGACCGGCGCAGCGCGATTACGTGCCGCTCGACCAGCGTTGAAGCACGATCAATTCTGCGAAGGGAGATCGAGCATGAACCGTGCTCCTTCTCCCGACACGCTTTCCAATGCAAGCTCACCGCCCATGGCTCTCGCCAGACGGCGGGAGATATAGAGCCCGAGGCCCGAGCCGCCGTCTCCACTGCGTCCAAGCCGCTCGAACTTTTCGAAGACCTTGCCCTGCTGCTCTTCGTCCAGTCCGGGCCCCTCGTCCTTGACGCTGATACGCGCGACACCCTCGCTCTGTTCGATTGCCACGATCACTTCCGAGCCTTCGGGTGAATAGCGGATCGCATTGCCGAGCAGGTTGAGGAGGATCTGAAGAACGCGACGGAATTCGGCCACGGCACCAACCTTCCGTTCTGCATCCGGCGCGACGAGAACAATCTTCTTTTCCTGTGCACGCATACCGAGAATGCCTATCGCCTGGCGAGCGACATCGCCCAGGTCGATCTTGTCGGGAGCAGTCACAAAGTTGTCCGCCTCGACCACTTCCAGGTCGGACAGGTCCTCGATCAAGGACAGCAGGTGTTGGCCCGCAGAGGCAATATCCGCAGCATAGGCACTATATTCCTCGGCCAACGGCCCTGCCAGCTTGGTGCGAATGGTTTCCGCGTTGGCGATAATCCGCGCAATCGGCTGACGCATAACCGGTGACAGGTCCTGCCCTATAGAGTGACTGAATTGTGCGGTATCGGTTTCGGTTCTGTTGCTACTCCGCTTCGGAAGGGGTTGGTCGGCCACGAAATGCAATTCGAACCCGGCGCTACCGGGATCGGGACGGCCCAATGGCACCAGAATCGCTTTCCAGGACCTGTCGGAATCTTCAATCCCGACCTTCGCGCCATCGAGTAGTCGCCAGTGCAAAGGGGGGCGATGGGTCAGGCGCGGCAAATCGACGAATTCGGTCCAACGCCGTCCGATGCCCTCGTCCTGCATGCGCTGGGCAAGGCCGTGGAGATCGGGGGCGGTTGCACTTGCCGCGATCAATCTTTGTTCGGCATCGAGCCGTGCGGTGAATTCCGCGGTGTTGCGTTCGATCTCCACACGCCTGCGATTGGTCTGCGCGTCGCCTTCCCCGTCCAGTATATCGGTCTGCCAAGAAGCCACGCCGATCGAGCAACCATCGCCTTCCGCAGGATCATGCGGAAAGACTTCTATCCAGGCATTGATCTTGTCTTCACCGTCGATCGCACGGATTGAACGCGCCATTTTCATGCCTAGCGAACGCGCCTGACGGACAAGCTCAAGCAATTCGGGAGTGGCCAGGGTACCTGGCAGTTCCCCACCGCAACGCAATTGCAATTCGGCCAGCAATTCGTCGGCCTCGACCAGACGGTCGTCCGCGTCGGTTCGCCCGCGCGCAAGATAGGATTGGGTGGGAGCATTCATCGCATCAACCCAATTGCTGACGATCGGAGCCGGAAAGCAATTGTGCCGCGCGATCCGCTTTCAGGGAATCGAAATTGTCGGGCAGCGTTATCATCGGATGCAGGAGCAGAAACTGTTCCTCTATCTCATGCGGTTTAAGACCTGCCGCGCGCATGGCCAGCGTCAGGCGGGAAAGCTGGCTCTCGTCGGTCGAAACAACAATCAGATCGCGCGATTGCCCCGATATCGAAGCAAGGGCGGTAAGGAACAATGCTGTCCCGGCATGGTTCAAGGTAAGCGCCGACCGACCATCATTTTCGACCATGGCGGTCAGACGCTCCAGTAACGCAAGCCGATTGCCTCCGGGATTATAATCGTCTCGCAGACCGACTTCGTCGACAGCAACCAAATCACGCGCCAGACCAAGCGCGGCATCGAAGATATCTTGCGGAAGCTCGTGGACCGGCAGTTCCATCCGCGATTGATGCTGGATGAAGCGAGCCTGAGCAGCAAGGGTACCCATGGCAGTCTCTGCAATCTCGTCATCTTCCGAGGCAATCAACGATTGGACCAGGGACGGCAGCACGGGATCGATGGCATTTCTGGTATGCAAGCGCTCGGTCAACTGACCCTCGATGGCGAGAGCATGGCAATGGCTGACAACGCTCATGCTGCCCGACAAGATACGAACCAGGCCGTCATGTGCCGCCATCGCATGCGCCTCGCCTTGCTCGCAGCTTTCGGACATAACGAACTGCGTCGCCAGGTTCGAGATCATCCCGCGAATCTGGGCGATGATACGATCGTTGAAAAGCGTATGCGCATGGCTGGACAGCAGGTGCCCCAGGATTGGGCCCAGCGTGCCTAGTACCACATCGCCATACGCCAGCTCCTGAGCCAGCACATCTTCGACTTGCATGGAGTCTGCCATATCCGTGCCCGCTTCATTCATCGGTCGGCCTTAGCGCAGCATAGTTAACTCCGCGTTAGCCTTGCCTTCCATGACATGCTCAGCAGCATGATTAACATTATTCCGGCAAGTATCTGTATCGATAGAAGAAATTCTCCAACGAACGCTCCTCCCGCCAGTAGCAGGCTTGCCAGCACACGATCCTGAACCATGGCACCGGCCCATGGCGGGCCGGACCAGGGTACAAGGCGAAACATTGCAAGAAGCACCAATGCGGCGAATATCGCGCTGCCGATAAGGCTGCGCGGAAAGCTGGCTGTCACGATAACCAGAAGCGCCAGGTCTGTTACCGCGTCGAAAATCATCCCGGATCTGCCGGGCCTCCCCGTCTCCTCCGTTCCGAAGAGTTGGAAAGTCCGAGCAGCCCGGAAAAAAAGTGCCGCCAGCGCCAGGGCGACCAGTGCCCATCCTGCTTTCAAAGTCCAGCCAAGGTATAACGAGCCACCCAACAGAAGACTGGCAAGTCCGGGCAAACCATAGCTCAGGGCCGGAGACCCGACATATTTGCGGAAAGCCATGATGGTTCGATCGATCAGGGCATGGAACGGTGCCGCGAAAGAGGCAACGGAAACCGTTCTGCGGATTAGCCCTGCTTCGAATGCAGATGCTCCGTCTCTATCCCACAAAAGCATCCAGCGCCCGTCATCCAAAACTTCTTCGGGAATAGCTCGCATCGCCCCGCCGGATTGCAACGCAATCCGTAACAGCGCGGATACCGGATCGACATCGGCGCCCATTTCGCGCACCTGTTCAACAGAAGATCCTCGTGTTTTCAGAATACCTGCCCAGGCATAGTCGCGATCGATCCGCTCATAGCCTTGTGGCACGCCCTTTTCCGCCGGAACCGTCAATACCGTCCGGCTTCCCTCGAGCAATTCACCGACCAGCTTTGCGTCGGTGAACAACCCTTCGGCAAAGACGAACAATTCATCATCCGCATTGACCAGACCGGACAGGCCTCTGGCGTGAGGTACGAAATGAAACCGGGCTCCGTCGCGTTCCGAGCGGTGCTGCATGGCTAGCGAATCTTCATCCGGCCCCTGCGCAAGACAGATTATCCGCTCACAACCCATCGACAGGGCGAGTTCTACCTGCCTCAGCCCGAGGCTGCGACCTGCCAGGGACAAAAGCCCGCGGACACCGGTTCCATCCGATGTCGGCTGTATCGCTGATAATAGGGCGACGCGCACCCGCATACTCCTCGAGTGTGAGAAGCTTGTCTATCCTTAGCCGAGGTTACTGCCAAGCGAACGGGCAAACCTTTCGACACTTACTCGAACTGATCCAGAAAGGTGTCGAGTTTGCGCAGGATGATCGGTTCACCTGGTGCTGCCGTTATGGCCTCATCCGCCAGTTCGATGATTTCAGTGGCATGAAAACTTGCTGCAAGGCTCTTCAGCCGCATTGCCGCAACCTCCCAGTTACCATCGCAACGCGCGCGTTTCAGCAGGTCGATCTGGCGTTCTATGCTCTCCATGAAGGCCGCGCGCAGTTCTGCAAGCAGCACAGGATCGTCTCCCGCAGCGGCCGCCAGAGTGGTGTCGAAGGTACCGTTTTCATACATCATCGTGCGCACAGCTAGAGTCCTGGAGGTTAAGATGGGGTTTCACATACCTCAAAACATGATAGATTCCCGCCATGACCGGAGGATCGAACATCAGGGCCATCGGGCCGGAAGACACGTCGGATCAAGATGATACGACCGTTTTGGAAACCGATGTCGAGTATGTGACGGAGGAAGATTCGCACGAACTCGACTGGGAAAACGAAGCCATCACACCGCGCCGTCTAGGGTGGTTGCTGCCGGTTTTGGCGGTATTGGCCGTCTCTGCCTGGACCGGTTTTTACGTATGGGCCAACCGTTCGGAAATATTGGCGGGCGGATCGCCACAGCAATGGAGCGGCTGGATCGTCGCTTGGGCCGTTCCCGTTCTGCTTGTTGTTGCCCTGTGGCTGCTTGCCATGCGCAACAGTCGGCGCGAGGCGATGCGTTTCGGCGAAACTGCGCAGCTACTCTCGGCTGAGTCGCAACTCTTGGAGGACAGACTTACCGCGATCAATCGCGAGCTCAGCCTTGCCCGCGAATTCCTCGGTTCGCAATCGCTCGAACTGGACTCGCTGGGACGGATTGCGACCGAAAGGCTCTCTGAACACGCAGACCGCCTGCAATCGCTCATTGTCCATAATGGAGAGCAGGTTGATTCCATTGCAAGTGTCAGCATTACGGCGCTGGAAAATATGGTTAAGTTGCGCGATGACTTGCCTGTTATCAGCAACTCTTCCCGCGATGTGTCGAACCAGATAGCCACTGCGGGCCGTACAGCGCAAACGCAAGTGGCCGAACTCGTCGCAGGTTTCGAGCGACTGAATGATTTCGGTCAGGCCAGCGAACAACAGGTCCGCTCGCTCGACGAGAGGGTCGGAAACACTCTTGTTTCCTTGGAAAAGCAGCTCGAAACGCTTGAGAATGCTGCCGAAGCGCGCTTCACCGCGATGCGCGAACAGAGCGAGGCGTTTCGTACCGAACTCGACGGACGTGAGATCGAGGTCCACGCAGCCATTCGCCGCCGTGGCGAAGCTCTGGGCGAAGAACTGTCACATACACGCCAATCGCTCGACGATGTTGAAGAGGAGGCGCTCAAATCCCTGCGGTCGCGCCTTGTATCGCTTCGCGACGAAGCAGGCACTGTCGGGAATGCCGTGCGCGAACGGGAAGAGGCCGCGTTGGCCGCATGGTCCGGACAGGTCGATGCCATCCAGACACGACTGGCTGCTGCTATCGAGGAGATCCAGGGGATCGATGAAGCTGCTCTTGCATCAGCAAAACGCAAGCTGGAAGCTCTGAAGCAGGACGCCGAAACGATCGATTCCAACATCGCGGAACGCGACGCAAAGCTGCTGGCCAAAATCATGGAGCGCCAGCGCCAGCTTGCCGACAATGAAAAACAGGCATTGGCAGCACTCGATGAACGGCTCTCTTCGCTTGATGCCGCCATCGCCGAACGACAGGAAGCACAGATAAGACAGGCGCAGGAATTGGCTGGTCAAGGCGAAGCGATCACCGCACGGCTGACAGATCTGGAAGCGACCATCGAAAAGGTTGCGCAAATGGGCACGCAGGCAGAGGAAAGCATAGCCCAGGGCCTGATAACTGCTCGCGAACAGCTCGACACCAGTCGAGAAACCATCGACACTATGGGAGAACCCATCACCGAGCTGACCGAAGCCACGGTTCGCTTGCTTGAATTGATCCAGGCCAGCGCCCAGCACAGCAATACCGAACTGCCCAACGCGATTGGCATCGCCGAAGACCGCTTGACCGATATCGAAGGCCGCGCCGATAGATTGAAGCTCATGCTGGGCGAAGCCAACGACAAGAGCGCTGAACTGTCCGACTACGTCGTCGACGCCAGCAACACGGGCCGTCAGGCGATTGAAAATGTCGATGTAATGCAGGTTCGCCTGTCAGCCGCGCATGAAGAAACTGTTGAGCGTATAGACGACCTGCAAGCGAAGCTTGCCACCCTTTCCGCACAAAGCGACATTCTCGGAGAAAAGGCCGCCGGCGAGTTGAATACAGCCATCATGACGCTTGAAACAGCGGTCCGATCTTCAGCGGATGCGGTCGAAGTGCACTCGATCGAGCGCGTTCGCAACCTTGCCGACAAAATCGGCGAGGAAACTGCACAGGCCGTCGACCGCAGCATCCGTGCCAAGGCGACCGAATCTATCGGCGACCTGGAGCGCGCCACTGCGCAAGCGACAGAGGCGAGCCGCGGTACGTTGCTGCAAATGCGCGACCAGCTCGCCAAGGTAAACGAGCTTGCCGGAAATCTGGAAACGCGCGTCGCGCGGGCGCGCGAGCGCGCCGAAGAGCAAGTCGACAACGATTTCGCGCGGCGCATGGCATTGATCAGCGAAAGCCTCAATTCCAACTCGATCGATATTGCCAAGGCACTTTCGAGCGAGGTCACAGATACCGACTGGGCATCCTATCTGCGTGGTGATCGCGGTATCTTTACCCGCCGCGCCGTACGACTGCTCGACAACATTGAAGCGCGCGAAATCGCCGAACTTTATGACGCAGATCCCGACTTCCAGGAAAACGTCAGTCGTTACATCGCCGATTTCGAAGGCATGCTTCGCACGATGCTGTCCACCCGCGATGGCAATGCGCTGGGCGTTACATTGCTGAGTTCGGACATGGGCAAGCTCTATGTTGCACTCGCCCAGGGGATCGAACGACTGCGTGACTGAGGCGCTATTGTGTCACCTTCGTCACCTTGCCCAGAATGTCCATATCCCTCGCGGTGATCCAGCCATGAGTGTAATTCAGTACGTAAACAGTGGTCAGTACCATGGCTAGAATCGTGGCACGAAAGACAAGCCTGCCCGGCCGGAAATTGCCCGGTGCGCTATCCGCCTGCCCATGAATCTTCTCCAGGCCCAATTCGTCATGCGTCTTCACGCCGAACGGTAGCAGTACAAAGGCCGAAGCCACCCATACCAGCACATAGATTGCGAGGATCGAGGTCCACTCCATCGAGTCAGTCACCCACTGTCATCATGACCCGCACTTGCGGTTTCTTGCCACTCCAGCGCTTTGCTGCCCGGCGAGCGGCAAGCCGGGCAGCCTCGCGAATACTCTCGCTGTCCGAACGCGCCGCACCTTTCAGCCGACCGATCGCATTGCGGACATCGTCGATGGCCTCCGAGATGAAATCGTCGTGGTCCTCGTCCAGCGGCAAACCGATGCTTTCAATACCCACCCTGCCTTCTTCGGCCAACACCACGACCAGAAAGCCGTTATGCGCGAGACGCCGCCGCATGACGATCGCCTCGCCGTCGGCCGGTGCGATGATGTCACCGTCGAGCACAAGCCTGCCCGTTTGGATTTCGGCCAACTTGCCCGGCCTGCCGGGTGCGAGGCGGACGATGTCCCCGTTCTTCTGGAATACGGGATACTCGATGCCGTTCGCACGGCCGAGCCGCACCTGTTCCTGCATGTGGCGAACCTCACCATGGACCGGAACCAGGATATCGGGCCGTAACCAGCCATATAGAGCTTCCAGTTCGGGCCGACCGGGATGGCCGGATACATGGATCATGCTCTGCCGGTCGGTGATCATCACAATGCCGCGTTCGGCCAGACGGTTCTGAACCTTGCCGATCGATATCTCGTTCCCCGGAATCTGGCGGCTGGAGAATAGCACAACATCGCCTTCGACCAGTTCGATCGGGTGACTCTCGTCCGCTATGCGCGCCAACGCCGCTCGCGGTTCACCCTGCCCTCCGGTGGCGACGATCAGCAATTCACCACGC
>JANQPE010000070.1 GCA_028289565.1 Parerythrobacter sp. | reverse complement strand
GGCTGATGTTGCGCACCCTGTTGCATTCCAGCGAGCATGATGCGGACGACGTCTCGATTCCGCGTGGCGAGATAGTCGCGGTCGATGCCGCGCTGGATTGGGACGAGCTGGTCGCCAGCTTCTCTGAAAACGGTCACTCGCGCATGCCGGTCTATCGCGACACGCTCGACCAGGTGATCGGAATGATCCACATCAAGGACGTGTTCCCGTTCCTGGCCACCGGCAGGACACCGCCCGTCGACTGGACCACGCTGATGCGCCAGCCGCTCTATGTCCCGCAGGCGCGCAATGCGCTCGATGTGCTCGCCGACATGCGGGCGAAGCGAACGCATCTTGCGATCGTGGTCGACGAATTCTCGGGCACCGACGGGATCATCACCATCGAAGATCTGGTCGAGGAAATCGTCGGCGATATCGAGGACGAGCACGACGATGCACCGGAAGAACTTATCGCTCCGATCGGCGAAGGCATGTGGGATTGCGATGCCCGCGCGGAACTGGAGGACGTTGCCGAAAAAGTCGATCCCCGCCTCGCCGAGGTTGAGGAATCGGTCGATACGCTGGGAGGCCTGGCCTTTGTCCTGGCAGAGCAGGTTCCCCCTGTAGGTACCATCGTGGAGCATCCGAGCGGATGGCGGATAGAGGTGCTCGCCGCGGACGAAACGCATGTAAAACGCTTGCGACTGCATTCTCCGTTGAATGGCGCGGGCGAAGCGCGGTAAGCAGGCTCCATGCCCACGCGTCGTCTCCCTCCCCTGCGTGCGCTCGAAGCGTTCATGCGCACCGTGCGGCTCGGTTCCGCCCGGGCAGCGGCGGAAGAGTTGGGCCTCAGCCCCTCGGCGCTGTCGCGACGGATCGCGAATCTCGAGGAAGCCATCGGCAAGAAGCTGTTCACCCGTGCACGGCAGGCAATGCAACTGACCGACGAAGGGCACGCATTCTATGAGGCGGTAGCGCCACATTTCGAAGCGCTGGCGCGTGCAGTCGAAGGGCAGTCGGAGAACTTCTCCCTCCTGCGGCTGCATCTCGGCGTCCTGCCGTTGTTTGGCAGCCAGCGCCTGTTCCCACGCCTGGGCGAGCTACGCAAGAAGCATCCACTGCTCCATATCGATATCGATACCGGTCCACACCTCGAAGACCGGGTGGGCGACACGCTCGACGCGGCGGTCATCCTGTCGCGCGGGCCCGATACTTCGCTGCATGCGGTGCGGCTCGATCATAACATGGTCCATGCCATCTGCAGTCAGGAACTGGCCAAAACACTCGGGCCGGAACTGGATAGCGGCAAGCTCTCCCGGCAGACCTTTCTGATCCACAACGAACTGTCGGCCAGTTTCGAGACCTGGAAATCCGCACTTGGTATCGACGACCTCGAACCTGCTGCGATCGATCACTACGATTCGGGTCAATTGATGCTCGAGGCTGCCGCGCAAGGACTCGGCATTGCAATCATGCATGACGACCATTTGCGCCGCGCCGAGGACAACCGGCTGACCGAGCTGTACGGTGTCGAGGTCGAAAGTCCCTACAGCTACTGGTTTATCTGCAAACCCGCTGCACTCGAGGAACGCCCGGTACGGCTATTCCATGACTGGCTGGTCCGGGCGGGGCTCTAGGTCAGCCCTGTTCCTCCATGGGCCGATGGATACAGGGTTCGGTGTGTGGGTTGCTTGGGCCCGGATGCGGCTTGTCGGGCGGACCGCATTCAATCTCCGGCTTCGCAACCCCGTTCGGCTCGATCAATGCCGCGGCGACAGGGTCCTCGTAAGCCGCGATCCATGTCAGGCAATCCGCCAGCAACCGCACCTTGTGCTTGGCACCCCGCCCGGCTGACGGAGCACAGTTGATCACCAGTCCGGTTGCGGCAGGTGGCGCCTTGTAGCGGCGCAGCAGCCGCAGGAATTCGCCCCGCTCGGAGACCGAAACCCGGTCGGAATCGTTCTCCATGGAGTCACCACGGTAGAAGGGCGATGTGTTGAACACAAACGCCCTGACGCCCGGGTTCTCAATCGAAATCTGGGTCGCCAACGCACCGCCAAGCGAGTGGCCGGTGACGATCACCGGCACCGCGGGTTCCATGCTCTGCACATGCCTGTACACCACCCGCGCACGTTCGATCTGGCTGGTCCCGAGCGATCCGCGAAAGATATCGACAAACGAGCCGGGCTCGGTCCCGCGAAAGGCGATAATCCAGGCATCCTGGGGCCCGCGAGCGCTATTCGCGTCGAGCACGTGCCGACTGAACAGCGAATAGGCGAAGCCGCTGTCGTCATTGGGCACGACAGCCCGCTCGACGAAAGCGACAGGCAATGCCGTGTACTCGTCCTCATCCTTGTAGGCATTCGAGGAAAGCATCGCGTAAGGATAGCTTTCGGCAGCGGCCTCGCGAACGAAGTCGCACCAGCCGCCTGGGTCCGCGCGACAGGGGCTGCGGCTCTGTGTCAGGTCCGGATAGGGGGTAAGGCACCCGGCCAACGCCAATGGTGCCAGAATGGCGGCTATCGGGCGATACATCGCACAGCCCCGTGACGCGACCGGTTAGCCGACCGTCGCCTTGGCGATCTTGCCCGGATTGGCGGGCGGCTCACCGGTGGGCAGGGCGTCGATATGCTCCATGCCACTCTCCACCTCGCCCCAGACGGTGTACTGTCCATCGAGAAAACGGGCATCGTCGAAGCAGATGAAGAACTGGCTGTTGGCGCTGTCAGGCACTTGCGTACGCGCCATCGAACACACGCCGCGGACATGCGGCACATCGTTGAACTCGGCCTTCAGGTCCGGCTTGTCGCTGCCGCTCATGCCGGTGCCGGTCGGATCGCCGCCCTGCGCCATGAAGCCGGGGATAACGCGGTGGAACACTACGCCATCGTAAAAGCCCTCTCTGGCAAGCTCGGTGATCCGTTCGACATGGCCCGGGGCAACATCGGGACGCAGTTTGATCACGACATCTCCGCCCTTGCCGTCCCCGGCGTCGAGAGTGAGAGTGAGCTTTTCATCAGCCATGGTGCAAATCTCCTGATAGTTTGCGCGCCGATATAGGCATTGCGTGCGATAAGTCACCCCGCCGAAGCGGTAGCTTGCTTGCTTTTGCATCACATCGGCTTAGAGCACCCGCATGGGGATGGACGAGCGTCTCGACGATGACGGGTTGAAGCCCACCGGGCGACCCTCCGAAGAGGATGGCGCACGCCCCGACGACCGTGTCGACGACGAACGACTCGACGAGGAAAACACGCTCAAGGCGGACTACGTCCGCAGTGTGAAGGGCGCGTTGGAGGCAGGCGACAAGACCGCCATCCACGAGCTCGTCGAACCGCTCCATCCCGCCGACATCGCCGATCTCGTCGAACTGTTCGATCGCGACGAACGGATCGAGTTCGCCGAAGCCATCGGCGACCTGATGAGCACGGATGTGATCGCCAAGCTCAATGACTTCGTTCGCGAGGACATGATGGAAGCGCTGCCAGCCGATGCGGTCGCCGCCATCGCCGAGCAGCTCGAGACCGACGACGCCGTCCAGCTCATCGAAGACCTGGACGCCGCGGACCAGCAGGCCATCCTCGCCGAACTCGACGAGGAAGATCGCGCTGCCATCGAAAGCGCCCTCGCCTATCCCGATGAGACCGCCGGGCGCCTGATGAACCGCGATTTCGTGGCGGTGCCCGAACACATGAAAGTCGGCGATCTGATCGATTTCCTGCGCGGCCAGGGAGACCTGTCGAACGAATTCTGGGAAGTGTTCGTGGTCGATCACAAGCACCACCCGGTCGGCACTTGCGCGCTGAGCTGGATCCTGCGCACCCCGCGCAACATCGCGCTCAGCGACGTGATGAAACGCGACCAGACGCTGATCCCGGTCGGGCTCGACCAGGAAGAAGTCGCATTGATGTTCCAGAAATACGGGCTGATATCGGCCGCGGTAGTGGATGAAAGCGGGCGCCTGGTCGGTCAGATGACGGTTGACGATATCGTCGACATCATTTCCGAAGAGGCCGGCGAGGATGCCTTGCTCATGTCGGGTGCCGGCGAAGGCGACATCAACGAACCGATCCGCGATGCCTACGGCTCGCGCATACGCTGGCTGATCGCCAATCTCGGCACCGCGCTGGTCGCCAGCCTGATCATCGCATTGTTCGACGATGCGATCGAGAAGCTGGTCGCGCTGGCCATCCTGATGCCGATCGTCGCCAGTATCGGGGGCAATGCCGGCACGCAGACGATGGCGGTGGCGGTTCGCGCCATTGCGACGAACCAGCTCACTCGTGCCAACACGCAGCGGATATTGTGGCGCGAGATGCGCGTCGCCCTGCTCAACGGCATAACCATCGCAGTGCTGATCGGACTGGCCACGGGTGCGATCTTCACCCCGATGCTGGGCGGCGTGATTGCGCTGGCAATGGTGATCAACGTCGTGACCGCCGGCCTCGCCGGAGTGCTCGTACCAGTCCTGTTCGACCGCCTGAAACAGGATCCGGCCGTCGCCAGTTCGGTATTCGTGACGATGATCACCGATTCGATGGGCTTTTTCGCTTTCCTCGGACTGGCTGTGGCAAGCGGATTGGTCCCTTGAGAGAAGAGACATGGACCACATGTTACACCGTCCAGGGAACAAAATTCCCGTCGGCGATATGCTGTCGGGTTCAGACGCGCACAAGGGGGAGGCAGGCGATGCGAAAACCGGCATCCAAGCGCCATGATCGCTCGCCATCCGTGTAGGAAAGCGAAAAACGCATTCGCTTTATATGCGGCAAGGCCTATCTAATTCCCATGCCGCTCCACATGACCAAGATCGCCTATGGGGCGAAGAGCTGGGCCGACCTCGCCGGCTGGTTCGAGAATCGCGAGCGTTTCCTGATGACGACCCGTTACCTGCCCAAGCGGCACGAAGAGATGGTGGGCGGCTCGCTATACTGGATACTCAATCACTCGCTTGTCGCCCGCTCGCCCATTCTCGGGTTCCCGCAAGCGAAAGACGGGCGCTGGCATATCGATCTCGAACCACGGCTGATCCCGGTTTATCCGCAGCCCAAGCGTGCCCATCAGGGCTGGCGCTATCTCAAGGACGAAGACGCGCCGCGCGATCTGGAGGATGGTGAGGATATCGGCGATGCGATGCCCGGCAGGCTGGCAAGCAGGCTGCAGAAGCTGGGATTGATCTAGCGATCGGATGGATACAGCGGGAGGCCGATTGCCTTACCGAATATATCCGTCACTCCCACATACCTTCGTCACCCTGGCCCCTACTCATCACCCCAGTCCTTGTCCTGTCACCCCCATCCCCTCGTCACTCCCCGCGCAGGCGGGGGTCCAGGGTGGGATAGCACGACCTGGCCACTCTGGATCCCCGCCTGCGCGGGGATGACGCATGGAGAGCCGGGATGAAGAAAGTAGAGCGAGGATGACGAAGGGAGGCGGGAAGTACGCGGACTGGCGATGGAAGCCGGTCACAGCATAAACTTCCTCGCATGAATTCAGGCTCTATCCTCTCGCAGCGACTCTCCTCAGCGCCGTCACATAGGTTTCGGGCGACTGCGCACCCGGGATCATGAACTTGCCGTTCACCACCATCGCGGGAACGCCGGAAATATTCATGTCCCATGCCCGGCGTTCTTCGGCACGGACTTTCTCGCCGCGCCGTTCGTCCCCGATAGCATCGCGCGCGTCTTCGGCATCGAGTCCGGTTGCGCGTGCTATCTCCACCAGCACGCCGTGATCCGACACATCGCGACGATGGTTGAAATGGGCCTCGAACAAGGCCAGCTTGAGCCTGGTTTGCGCGTCCGGCCCACCCGTTTCCAGCGCCCAGTCGAGCAATGTGTGCGCGGCAAAGGTATTGCGCATCATTGCTGGCGGTGCGTCGCCTTCTCCCGTGAATTCCAGTGTAACGCCCGCTTGTTCCGCGATGGCTTTCATCTGTGCGCGAACAGCCTGCGTCTCTTCCTCGCTGCGTCGATATTTGCGAGCCAGATGCGCGCCCTGCTCTTCGCCTTCGGCAGGCATGTCGGGATTAAGCTCGAACGGACGCCAGCGGATTTCGGCCTCGATCTCGCCAGCGAGTTCATCGAGAGCCTTGGACAATTGGCCGTAACCGATCGCGCACCACGGGCACATCACGTCGGACCAGATATCTATGGTTATTGCGGTCGGGACATCGCGGGTCATTTTTCAAGCCACCATTTCAGCAGGTGCGAGGCGATCGCCTGTCGCAGCGGGGTATTGATCGGCGCATCGGTATCGCCCGCCATCACAGCGGCAATCTCCGCACGCGTGAACCAGCGCGCATCGGCCAGTTCGCTGGTGTCGAGCGTGATTGCGTCGTTGTCGGCATGCGAATGGCACCCGATCATCAGTTGCGAGGGAAACGGCCAGGGCTGGCTCGCGATATAAGACACATCGCGCACGGCCACGCCGGTTTCCTCCAGCACTTCGCGCGCGACACCCTCTTCGATGCTTTCGCCCGGTTCGACGAAGCCCGCCAGCGCCGAATAGACCCTTTCGGGCCAACCCAGGCCGCGCCCCAGCAACAGGCGGTCGTCATGCTCGACCAGCATGATCGTGACCGGATCGGTGCGCGGGAAGTGCTGCGTGCCGCAGCTCTTGCAATCGCGCTGCCAGCCGCCTTTCGCGATGTGCGTCGTCCCCCCGCAATTGGCGCAATGGCGATGCCGTGCATGCCAGTCGACGATGCTCCGTGCCCCACCATAGGTGGCAAGGTCCCCCGGTTCGAGTACCTGCATCAGGTTCCACAGTTGCGGATTGGCCATGCGCGGTTTGGCATCACCCCGGTCTGGCACCGCCGCGAAGCACGGCTTGCCTTCATCCAGCCCCAGGAAAACCAGCTCGGCATTTTCGGGAGCATCGGCCAAGCTACCCCATGTCAGCCGCCCGTCATCGCCGATCGACGGCATCAACCCGTCGAGCATGAGCAAGCGGGCTCGCCAGCTCATCATCCCGGCCAGCGCTTCGGGATCGGCACGAACATTGTCCGCCCGGTCGAGTGGCGAACCCGTGAAAGCCAGAGGAGACGCCATCAGCCCGCCATCGCAGCAAGGTCAGCGGCGACCGCTTTGGGAAAGTCTGCATGGACCGGATAGGCCTCGGACGGCACATACTGAGTGTAGAGCGAGGCGCGCAGGCCGCGTTTCATGTCCACGAACGCGACCGTGCCCGCGGCACCGCCCCAGCCGAATGTCCCGGCTTGTTCTCCGAGTCCGACACGTCCGCCGGCACCGAAACCCACGCCATGGGCAAAAGTGCCGTCGGTCGATACACCTTCGGGCAGAATGTTCGACGTACCGACGCGCACCGCGACTTCACTCATTACACGCTTGCCATCGATCGTCCCGTAACCAGCCAGCATGCGCAAGAAGCGGTCGTAATCGCGCGGGCTGCTGACCAGGTCCGAACCGCCCTGCTTGACCGGCGGGGGATCGAGGTAGATCGACGCCTGTGCCGGATCCAGCGGCAACGGCAGACCGTTGAGAATCCCGTAATTCGTTGTCAGCCTGCCTACTTCACTTTGCGGCACCTGCATCCAGGTGCTGTCCATCCCCGCCGGTTTGAAAATCCGTTCGGAGAGGAACACATCGAATTCCATGCCCGAGACGACTTCTATCACCCGGCCCAGCAGGTCCAGAGCGAACGAATAATGCCACTTGGTGCCCGGCTGGTACTGGAGCGGCAGCTTCGCCAGGCGATCGGCCCATGCTTCCAGACCCGGAGCCGGCGTTACGTTCGGCAGGCCGGGGATCGGCAATTTCGACAACCGCCCGGAAACGATGCCGTTCCGGGCATAGGCCGCCTTGAGCGGCCCCCTGGCGTTGATGTCGTATCCGAGGCCCGCAGTATGCGTCAGCAGGTTGCGGATGGTGATCGGGCGCTCGGCGGGTACGGTATCGTCGAGCGAACCCGCAGGAGATTCGAGAACTCTCATATCGACAAAGGCGGGGAGGATTTCGGCAAGCGGCTGGTCGAGGCCCAGCTTACCGTCGTCGATCAGCATCATCGTTGCCATGCCAGTGACGGGCTTGGTCATCGAATAGATGCGGTAGAGGCTGTCATACCCGGCCACGGCCTCGCCCCCGAGAGCAAGCCGACCGCGCGCAATCACTTCGGGATCGCGCTGGCCCCAGCCGAGCACCGCGACCATGTTGGCCACCTTGCGCGCATCGACGAAATCCGTGGTCATTTTCGTGACAGCCGGCCATTGGCCGGACTGCGCGAGTGCCATATGGCCGAACGGTGTGCCGGCAAAGGCGGCACCAGCACCAAGCAACCCACCCGAACGCAATAGCGAGCGCCGCGTCAGCAATGCCCCGTCGAATTCCCTGAAAGCCATCGGCAGGTCCTTTTTTGCAATCGATTGCAAGCCGTGTGGTGGAAAGTGGCTGGACGGTCAATCACGAGGCTTGATAAAGCGTGGTGTCATACCCATATAAGACACATGCTAAACCTAGTATCCATCCTCGTCGGTATCGTCGCCCTGGTGCTGGCGATTCCTTCCGCCATCCCCTTCCTCGGATGGGGCAACTGGATCGTTCTGCCCATAGCGGTGCTGGGTGCCGGAATCGGCGCGCTGTCTTCCAGCAATGGCGGCCGCAATTTCTGTCTGGTCGTATTCGTGATCGCGGTGATCCGCCTCTCGCTTGGCGGCGGATTCATCTAATCCGCGGCGCGCACCAGCCGCGCAGCCTTCGCAAACAGGGTCGGCAACCCGGCCTTGTCGAGTCCAGCAACGGGCCACCATTCGCCCTTGCCCGGCGGCTGTACATCGTTCGGCAGCATTATTCGTTCGACCGCCATCTCCAGCGCGAAATGAGTGAAGGTATGGCGTACAACACCCTGGTGCTGCGCGATAATATCAAGCGGGGCCATGCTCGAACCGTCACTGCCCGCACTCCATCCATCGTCCGGCAAGGCGCGCATTCCGCCGAGCATTCCGGTCCGATCCCGCGTGACCAACCAGACCGAGCCGGCCCGTTCGATCCACCACGCCGTGCCCATGCGCAGCGGCTTTGCCTTCTTCGGTGCCTTCACCGGATAGAGCGCGGCTTCACTGTTCTTGTGCGCCACACACTTGCCCGATAGCGGACATAGTGAGCACTTCGGATCGCGCGCAGTGCAAATGGTGGCGCCAAGATCCATCAGCGCTTGCGCGAAGTCTCCCGCGCGCGGATCGGGTGTAATCGCATCGGTTTTTTCACGGATAACCTTGCGCGCCTTGGGCAATGGCTCCGAAATCGCGAACAGCCGTGACACTACCCGCTCGACATTGGCATCGACCACCACCGCGCGCCTGCCAAAGGCGATCGCGGCAATGGCCGCCGCAGTGTAGGCGCCCACTCCCGGGAGCCTTAGCAGCTCGGCCTCGGTCTGCGGGAAGCCGCCCATTTCGGTCACTTTGCGGGCACATTTGACCAGGTTGCGGGCACGCGAATAATATCCGAGGCCAGCCCAGGCGGCCATCACCTCTTCCTCCGGTGCGGCGGCAAGCGCCGCGACATTCGGCCAGCGCGCGGTGAACCTGGCGAAATAGGGTCTTACCGCTGCAACCGTCGTCTGCTGCAGCATCACTTCGGATAACCATACACGATAGGGATCCGGCGCCGCTTTGCCCGGTTGCGCCCGCCACGGCAGGTTGCGGGCATGCTGGCCATACCATGCAAAAAGAGTCGGCGCGATGTCGGCAGTGCTGGCAGTCACGTTACGCCTATGGCATGGGTTCGCGAACAATGAAACGGGACGACGAACCAAAGAAACAGGCCAGGAAGAAACCGGCCAGGACCGTGCGCAAATACACCCGCGCCCGTGGCGGACCCGCACGGCAGATTTCCGATCTGATGCCGCAGATAGGGCGCACGGCCTTTCGCCGTTTCGGCTTCGTGCAGTCGAGCGTCGTCACTCGCTGGCCGGAGATCGTCGGGGAACAGCATGCCAAGGTCTGCGCACCCGAAGCGATCCGCTTCCCTCCGGGCGAAAAGGCGGAAGGCATCCTGCAACTGGTCGTTGTGCCTGCACATGCTCCCCTGATCCAGCATGTAATCCCCGAGATCATCGAGCGGGTAAACCGCTTTTTCGGATACAAGGCGGTGGCCCGGATCAAGCTCCGGCAAGGCGCGGTTAAGCCGCCGCGTGCTGAAGAAAGGGCCAAGGCACCACCTTCGCTCAAGCCGATCCCGATGGAGCTGGGAGATTCCCTGCGCGACATCGGCGATCCGGAATTGCGCACGGTACTGGAATCGCTCGCGCGCAGCCTGGGCGGGCAGGAGGAAGGGAAAGAATGACATTCGCCAAGTGTATCTTCGGCGCTTTCGCATTGGTCGCGGCGTGTTTCGCCTCGATGGCGGTCGCATCCAACTGGAATCTGGTAGTCGAACGGGTCGACGGACGCCATGTCATCGGCAAACCGGGGGCCGGTACGGTACTGACCGAATTCGTCAGCTATACCTGCCCCCATTGCGGCACGTTCGCCCGCAGTGGCGACGAAGCGCTCAAGCTTGCCTATGTCGGCCCGGGCAAGCTGCGGCTCGAAATCCGCCATATCGTGCGCGATCCTGTCGATCTCACAGCCGCGCTGCTTACCTGGTGCGGCGACAAGGACAAGTTCCTCCGCAATCATGCCGCTTTCATGCACGCCCAGCCGAAATGGCTCGAAACCGCACGCCGGACCACCCCCGCCCAGCAGCAGCGCTGGGCTGCAGGTCCATGGCCCGCACGGTTTCGCGCCATCGCATCCGACCTCGATTTCTACGATATCATGGAACGGCGCGGCTACCGGCGGACGGAAGTCGATCGCTGCCTTGCCGACACCGCGCTCGCCGAAACGCTAGCCGGCAATTCGGGCCGCGATGCCGATACCTTCATGGTCCCAGGCACACCCAGTTTCGCGCTCGACGGCGAATTGCTTGCCGGAGTCCACACCTGGCCGGCGCTCCAGGAGGCCCTGTCCTCCGTCGAATGACCTGATACGCTCGACCGACAAGCTGTGGACAGCCCCGCACTGCGCTTCAAACGCTTCCTGCCTTCGTCTAGCCTCCTTCAATTCCATGCATGGAAAGTGACAATGATGACCAGATTTCGCCGGATTGCCTTCGCCAGCCTTGCCGCACCCCTCGCATTGGGCCTCGCATTGAGCCTCACAGCATGCGAATCGGACACCACCGCCGACGGGGAAGTGCCCGAAGGCGCGGCGATTGCCGCAATTCCCGCTCCCGAAGGACAGCAATGGGCCGACATGGTGCAGGTTACCGACTATGACGGATATTTGCTCGGCAACCCCGATGCACCGATCAAGCTGGTCGAATACGGTTCGCTCACTTGTGGCGCCTGTGCCAATTTCACTCAGCAGGCTGCGGAAACGCTCAAGGAAAAATACGTCAGTTCCGGTGTCGTCAGCTACGAATTGCGCAATCAGGTCCATAATGGGATCGACCTGGTAATGGCTCGGCTGGTGCGTTGCGGCCAGAAGGAAAGTTTCCACCCGTTATCCGACCAGTTGTGGCTCAACCACCAGCAGGTCCTTGCTTCGGCGCAAGCCAACCCGCAAGCTCTCGAGGCGTCGATGAGCCTGCCCGAAGACCAGCGCTTCGTGGCCGTGGGCGAAGCGACCGGCCTGTACGATTTTTTCGCCGCACGTGGACTCAGCCGGGATCAGGCACGGGCCTGTCTCGCCGATGCGGAATCGGTCAAGGCAATCGGCGAACGTTCCGACCAGCAATCGCGCGAACTCAATGTCACCAGTACTCCGAGCTTCTTCGTAAACGGGCGGAATATCGGCAACCAGAGCTGGGCCAGCCTCGAACCGATACTTCAGCGCGCGGGCGCGCGCTGAAGCCGGGTAGCGGGGGTTAGGCGAACGCGATGCTGATAAAGCGGCTAAAGCTCAGCGGTTTCAAGAGCTTCGTCGAGCCGTCCGAATTACGCATCGAACCGGGGCTGACCGGAATCGTCGGCCCCAATGGTTGCGGCAAGTCCAACCTGCTCGAGGCGATCCGCTGGGTAATGGGTGAAAATTCGCCCAAGTCCATGCGTTCGGGCGGGATGGACGATGTGATCTTCGCCGGCACCGCGCAGCGTCCGCCGCGCGACTTCGCCGAAGTCGTCCTGCAGGCTGAAAGCGATGATGGTGAGGAGCTGGACGTTACCCGCCGGATAGAGCGCGGCGCGGGGAGCGCGTATCGGGTAAACGGGCGCGACGTGCGGGCCAAGGATGTCGCCCTGACTTTCGCCGATGCAGCGACCGGGGCGCATAGTCCGGCCCTGGTCAGCCAGGGCAAGATTGCACAGGTTATCGCCGCGAAGCCGGCGGAACGGCGGCAAATGCTCGAGGAAGCAGCCGGGATCGCGGGCCTGCATGTCCGACGCAAGGATGCCGAGAGCAAGTTGCGCCAGACCGAAACGAACCTCGCGCGGCTGGAAGATCTGATGGCAGGCCTCGACAGCCAGATCTCCTCGCTGCGGCGCCAGGCCAAGCAGGCCGAACGCTACACCAAGCTTTCCGATCAGATTCAGGTCGCCGAAGCGCGGGTCCTTTTCGCACGTTGGCGCGGCGCGGCCGCTTCCGCCGAACAGGCTCGCGCCGAAGCCAAGGCCGCGGAAGAACGTGTTGCGACGGCCAAGGCTGCAGCCGGCGAAACTCAAAAGACCCAGCAGGCGATCGCCGAAGAGCTGGCCGAGGCGCGCGAGGAACTGGCCGACCGGCGCGACGACGCCAGTGCCCATGGACACCGCATGGCGGCGCTTGCCAGCCAGCTCGAAGCCGCCGAGGAGCGCCTACGCGATCTCGATCGGCAGAAGCAGCGCCTGGAGGAAGATCGCGGTGAAGCCGATCGGCTGACCCGCGATGCAGCCGAGGCTCTTGTCAAGTTGGAAAAGGACCTCGCGACCAGCGAGGCTGCGCTGGCGAAGGACGACGAAATCCGTCCTGCGCTGGCGGAGAAGCTCGAAGATGCCGAGCGCGCCAGCCGTACTGCCGAACTGGCACTGGCCAAGGCAACTGCCGACCAAGCCGGGGTCGAGGCCGAATGGCGGGTTGCCGAAGCCGAAATTTCGCAGGCGCAGGCCCGGCTCGAACGGCTCGATGCAGAACAGCGTCGCCATGACGAAGCGCGTTCTGCATTGACCGAAAAGGGCCATCCGGAGCAGCTACTCGAAAACGCGCGAATCGATGCCGAGAATGCCGCGAAAAGACTGGCCGAGCTTCGCAAGGCGCTGGAAACGGCGCAGGCGCGCAAGCAGGACCTGCAGGCGAGCCGCGACGAAGCTTCGAGTGCGTTGGCCACGGCGAATGCCGAACTGGCCGGAATCGAGCGGGAACACCGTGCGCTGGTCCGCGACAGGGAGGCTCGCGCGAAACGAGCCGCGAACCGCAAGGACCGCCCGGTCGCACTCGACCGGCTTCATGCCGAAGCTGGCTACGAACGGGCCCTGGCTGCTGTTCTGGGCCGTGATGCGAAATCGCCCCTTGGTGCCCCCGAGGGCGATGGCGACGGCCGCTTTTGGACCGGGCGAACCGCACCCGATCGAGTTTCCGACAGCCTGGCGCAACATGTGAAGGACTGCCCGGAGGAACTCGCCGCCAGACTGGCGCTGGTCCATGTCGCGACAAGCGATGACGGGCGGACGCTGGCACCGGGCGAGTGGCTGGTCACGACCGACGGTGCGCTGCGCCGCTGGGACGGGTTCGTCGTACGCGGCGAAGGTTCGGCGGAAGCCGCATGGCTGGAGGCCGAAAACCGTCTGGCGGAACTCGACAAGCAGCTCCCCATCCTGCGCGGGAACGCCGCGGCGGCCGGGCAAGCTTTCGAGGGCACGCGGCAGGAGCTGTCCGAACTGCAACAGCAGCTTGATACCAGCGAACGCGCTGTCGGCGAAGCCGGAGAGACTGAACGGCAGGCCCTGCGCGCGCTGGATCGGGCAGAAGGTGAAAAACTGCGTATTGCGGATCGCCTGACTGAGCTTGATGCCGCCAGGTCCGATCTCGCCGAGCAACGCGAGCAGGCGCAGACCGACGTCAAGACGGCGGAAAAAAAGCGCACATCGCTTCCCGCGCCCGATGCAGGCCGTACCACGCT
>JANQPE010000067.1 GCA_028289565.1 Parerythrobacter sp. | reverse complement strand
GCGACCACTCGGGTGATCTGCGGTGCGACAGCGCGGAACGCCTCAAGCGCGGCTTCGATGTCGCGCCGGCTGTTTCGGAAACCGCGATTTTCACCGTCGCTGTCGCCGACACCGCGCCGGTCGAAGCGGAATACCGGGAAACCCGCTTGGGCGACCCGGGCTGCAAGCTGGGCCTGCCCATTGAAGGCGCCGGCCCGAATCTCATTGCCGCCGCTCACGATCAGCAATCCGGTGGAGCCCGGAGCCATGTCGAGTGTTCCGGCAAGTTTGAAGCCCTGGCAGGCAAAGGTGGGATGCAGCCTGCTCATGCGCCCTGCATCGCCACCACGACCATGGCGGCGATCGCATCAGCCTGCTCCGGGTCGTCATCGGGTTCCACGCGCAGCCACAAGCCGGAGCCGCCGACCAGTTCCTGATTGATCGTGATCTGGATGTCGCTTTCGGCAATGGTCGCCGCTTCCAGTTCGCGGAACATGTTGGTGTTCAGGTGCCAGCCGGCCAACTCTATTCCTTCGCCGCATCCCATTTCGCGCAGCTCTGCGATTTTCTCTTCGCGCCCTGCTTCTCGCGAAGCGATCGCGCGGGCTCTCAGCATTCCGCGCAGCACTTGCTTGCCACCGACAGGGGCATAACGCCATCCGGGCAGAGTGGAAGGGGCAAGCAGCGCTCCCGACCGAAAAGTCAGTATACGGGTTGCCCCGAAATGCCTGGCAGCGGCTTCCATGGCATCTTGCCAGCCTGACAATTGCTGTTCGGCCAGTGGTTGCAGGCTCTCGTTCCAGCCAGGGCAATCGGGCAATACGCAATCGATATGAGAGAGGCTTAATCTCCTCATGATCTCAATCATTTGTCGGCGAAACTTGTTATGTTCATCGAACAGGGGAGGGATCAGCAGGACGAGTTCGTCGTGATCCTGTTTGAATGATACGGCCAATTCCTTGGAAATGCCGCCACCGAGCAGCGGGCAAGGCCATTCGGTGAACATGGAACCCTGCCTAGCTCTCGGTCACTTTGGCTTCGGCGAAGGCCAGTAATCCACCATAGGTTTCGAGCATCTCGCCGTCGACATCGTCATCTTCGATCAGAATATTGAGACGGTCTTCCATCTCGGTCAACAAGCCCGCAACCGCCATGGAATCCAGTTCGGGCAAGTGGCCGAACAGGCCGGTATCGCCGTCAAACCCTTCGACCTGTTCCGGATCGAGGCCGAGTACCTCGCACAGCACCCTGCGCAGCGTGTCGTCGATCTCCGCGCGGCTCGGTGGAAGTCCATCCGCAGGCCTTGCCGTTCCGGTTGCGCTGTCGCCTGTCATCCTGTGCATTCCCCCTGCAACTGGGATAGGGCGCAGCCCTTAGCTGTCACCTCTTGTAGGCGCAACCCGCGCAAATCCGCGCTTCGCAAGCGCAGGCCAGGCTTTCGGCTGGCGTGGGTCGAGGCAATCGATGCGAAAGCGCGGGCGGGCTTCTTCCATCCAATCGGTCTTGTAAGGATCGTTGCCGGTACCGAAATCGACCAATGCGACGCGATCTTCGTCGATCGCCTTTTCGAACAGGGCGGCGCTCAGCACCGTGCCGGCGGAAAGCCTCTTCGTGTCTTCGCGATGGGCCAGCTTGTGAATGTAGGCAGTGCCGTTCTCGACCGTCCAGAACTGTGCTGCAACGGCCATTCCCTCATGGCGGGCAATGCCGAGACGGAGGCGACCCGCGAGACCTTCCTGCTTTGCGAATGCGCGCAGCATGACAGGGTCGCCTTCTTCGGGTTTCCAGCTCGAATTGTAGATTGCTTCGTATTTCGCCCATGCAACGGCATCGAAGTGCGACAGGATTTCGACCTCGACCTTCTTGGCCTTGCGCTTGAGGGTGGTACGCATGCGACCCGGGCGAGATGCCCAGTACTCGGCGAAGCTGCGTCCGTTCACCGGGAGAACGTGATTGTGATCGCACTGCTCCCGCCTTACCGACCACCCGGCTTTAGCGAAAGCGCGTTCGGTACGGGTTGCGGAGCCGTCCTCGTCCGGGATCGGCCATAGTGTTACGCGATGCGTTTCGCTGCGCAGGCTGCGTGCCATTGCAACCAGCGCTTCATTATCGTCCGCGTCGGCCAGCGGACGCCATGCAAGGCTGTACCAGTTGGCCAGCGGTTCGATCCGGCCATTGGCCCTGGTCAGCGCGAGGGCGGCGAGCCTGCCGTCGGTTTGGGTGGTTGCGATGAACGGTTTCTGTCCGCTCTGGACAAGCAGCGCAAACCATTCCGCCCGCTCGAAGGGTGAAGGCGCAATCGTCCCTTGCAAGACGTTGATTGTGTCGTGATAGCTGGTTGCGATCACCGCTTTAGTTCCCCTTCGGAGCATCCATGCACGCCGCACCCGATCCGAAACCGAGACCGCTCGACCATCTCGCCACATTCGGACGCGACGAGGATCCGGCGCTGGTGCTGCGCCGTGCCACCCTTAGCCACAGGGAATTAAGGGAGCGTTTGGCTCGTCTTAGCGGCTGGTTAAGGGATCGGGTGCCCCAAACCGGCGCGCGCGTGGCGAGCTGGGCGGCCAAGGGAGAACTGACGTGCCTGATGCCATTGGCGGCTGCGCGTGCCGGGCTGGTGCACGTCCCGATCAATCCCCTGCTGAAGCGCGCCCAGGCAGCACATATCCTGGCCGATTGCGGGGCCAGCCTGCTGCTCGGGACGGAGGCGAGGGTGAAGACGCTGGAGGATGGCGATCTTCCCGACGGATGCATCGCGATCGGCGAGAAAGCGGCTCTCGAGCAGTTTTCCCGAGCCGATCCCGTAACCGAGCCGTCGCGTGGCGATCCGGACGGTCTGTGCGCGATCCTGTATACCAGCGGCTCCACCGGACGTCCCAAGGGAGTCATGCTCAGCCATGCGAATCTCTGGCTTGGGGCGGAGAGCGTGGCGCATTATCTCGGCCTTGGCGCGGATGATGTGACCCTGGCGGTGCTGCCGCTGTCCTTCGATTATGGGCAAAACCAGCTTCTCAGCGCCTGGCGGGCGGGTGGGGCGGTGGTGCCGCTCGACTATCTCTTCCCGCGCGATGTGATGAAGGCCTGCGCCCAGTACGGTGTCACGACGCTGGCTGCCGTACCGCCATTATGGGTGCAACTGACCGAACTGGACTGGAGCGATGATGCGACGGCTGCGATGCGCCGGCTTACCAATAGCGGCGGTGCGCTGACCGTGGATCTTGTGCGCGACTTGCGCGACATTTTTCCGCGGGCCCGGCTGTTCCCGATGTATGGCCTGACCGAAGCATTTCGCTCGACCTATCTCGATCCGGGCCTGGTCGACAGCCATCCGACTTCGATGGGCACCGCGATTCCCTTCGCCGAAATCCTGGTCGTCGACGACGAAGGCAATGTCGCGGCGCCGGGCGAGGAGGGTGAACTTGTCCATTGCGGCCCGCTTGTCGCTCACGGGTACTGGCAGGATGAAATCCGCACGTCCGAACGGTTCAAACCCGCTCCCGAAGCATCCGAATATGGCGGTACTGCCGTATGGTCGGGGGACCGGGTAAAGCGAGAGGCGGACGGCCTGCTCTACTTCGTCGGACGGCGCGATGCGATGATCAAGAGTGCGGGTAATCGGATCAGTCCGCAGGAAATTGAGGATGCAGCCCGCGCGACGGGGCTGGTGGCCGAGGCGGTTGCGCTTGGCGTGCCCGACGAGCGTCTCGGTCATGCCGTCCATCTCGTAGCGCGGGCCGAGAACGGTGCCGGCAATCCCGAGAAGGATTTGCCGCGCATCTTGAAAAGGCACTTGCCCAATTTCATGCTACCGCAGGTAATCCATTGGCGCGACGCGATGCCGCTCAACCCGAACGGCAAGATCGATCGGACCGCGTTGGCAAGGGAGATCGGGGCATGAAACCGGTTGGGCCGATTCCGGCAGGCTACGGCATCATCGACGGAGAGCTGGCTGTTGGTGACAAGCCTGCAAGCGCGCTCGTCGAAGACGCGGGCGGGACGCCTCTTTTCGTCTATTCAGGGGCCATGATCGAACGCCGGATCGCCGATCTCAAAGCCGGTTTGCCGGACAAGATCGACATTAATTATGCCATAAAAGCCAATCCCTTCGGGCCGATACTTGAATTGATGTCGGGCCTTGTGGACGGGTTCGACATCGCTTCGGCGGGGGAACTGGCCGGGATTCAGGCGGCAGGGATCGACCCTGTGCGAGTCAGCTTTGCCGGACCGGGCAAGCGCGACGATGAGTTGGAAGCTGCGATAATTGCC
>JANQPE010000065.1 GCA_028289565.1 Parerythrobacter sp. | reverse complement strand
GACACCGACCGCGCCTGCATCGCGCTGGCCGAGTTCGGTGAGGCCTATCCCGCGCTCGCTACCGGGCGCCTGTCCGATCGCTACGAAGCGAACAGGGGGAAGGTCACCTGTAATTGATAGGCCAATTGATCCCGAACTAACCGAACGCTTCCGCGCCGACCTCGCCCGGCTTTGGCCCGGGGTTGGCGACGTGGCCAGTGACGTGGCCAGTGACGGGGCCAGTGACGGGCCTGGCCGGCTGGGGGTGGCCGTATCCGGTGGACCTGACAGCATGGCGCTGTTGCTGCTGGCGCATGCGGCACTACCTGGCCGGGTCGAAGCGGCGACAGTGGATCACGGGCTAAGGCCCGAAAGTGCCGGCGAAGCGGGTATCGTGGCCGAATTGTGCCAAGAGCTGGGAATCCGGCATGGAACGCTTGTTGTATCGGTCCCCAGGGGCAACATGCAGGAACAGGCCCGCCTGGCCCGCTATGCCGCGCTGGAAGGCTGGGCGCGGGATCGTGCCATCAGCGCGATTGCCACTGCTCATCATGCCGACGATCAGGCCGAAACAGTGCTGATGCGGCTCAACCGCGGTAGCGGGGTCGCCGGGCTGGCCGGTATTCGCGCGTGCGGAACGGTGCCCGGCGGCGAGACCACGCTGCTGCGCCCGCTGCTCGGCTGGCGACGTGCGGAACTGGCCGGGATTATCGAGCGGGCGGGAGTCGAGACGGCCGATGATCCCGGCAATCGTGACCCGGCTTTCGACCGGGCGCGCATGCGCGAGGTGTTGGCTGGGGCAGGGTGGCTCGATGTGGATGCAATGGCGCGCAGCGCGGCCAATCTGGCCGATGCCGCGGATGCGCTGGCGTCATGGGCCGACGACGAGTGGCGGCGGCACGTCTACGCCCATCCGGGCAAGGTCACCTATAACGCCACGGCGCCGCATGCCGTGCGGTACTTGGTAGCGATGCGGGCGATCGCCTTCCTGACCGGCAGCGAACCACGCGGCGGCGCACTCGCGGAATTGATGGACAGGCTGGAAAATGGCGGGAAAGGCAATATCGCCGGCGTGATGGTCGGCAAGGCGGCGAGCACGTGGTTCTTCGAACGAGAACCCCCGCGCAAGACCGCCTGCCGTGAAACCGGCCCGGATCCGGCAGGCTAGATAATCGAATCGCCCATGCCGATGGTTTCGCCACGGGTGATGATGACCTTGTCGCCGTGCTTGGCGATATCGAACAGCCGGCTGGCGAAATCGTCGGGCACGGCGATGCAGCCGTGGCTGGCATAACCGTTTTCGACTTCCGAACCGCCGTGGATCGCGATCCCGTCATGGGTGAGGAACATGCTCCACGGCATCGGCGCGTTGCCGTATTTCTCCGATACGTTGTGGCGCTGCTTGCGCAGTATCGGGAAAGTGCCGAGCGGGGTGGGGTGTTCATCGGTGCCGAGCATCGCCGCGGTGGCGCCGATCTCGTACCCGCCCCGGAAGACGGAAACGACGCGCGCCTCGAGATCGACAGTGACGATCAGCGGGCCGTCGGGCACGCCTTCGGCATCCCAATGCCATTCGCCGTATTTGATCGGGCCGTCGATCGGCAGGATCCGCTTGATGACGAAGCGCTCGTCTTTTTCCGCAGCCGCATCCCGCAGCGCGGCCTCGCCATCGGCCCGGCCGGGTTGCGCGGCATCGGCAGAGGCGGCCTCGCCACCGGCCATGGCCGCTTCGTCGACCGGGATTGCGTCTTCGAGGCTTCGTTCCGGAACGGGCGTCGCATCGTTGCCCAGCATGCCGCCCGCCAGCGTCGCGCCGCCGAGGACCAGTATCAGGGCGGCTGTCGCGCCGCCGATCCATTTGAGCATCGGGTTCATGCGCGCATCATGCGCGAAACCGGCGCGAAAGCCAGCTTTTGCGCGCGCGAGTCCCGTTGCAAGACGCCCCCGAAGGCATGGGTTAACGTGCCCTTCGTACCCTTGATCCGGCCGGTTATGGCGTCGAAACGATACAATCTCGCGCATTTCTGCTAGGCTATGCCCGCTATCGGGGAACGCTTGCGGAGAACGGTCATGCAAGACGAGACGGTAGAACGGCATATCGACAAGCTGCCGGACAAGGAGCAGAAATCGCGGCTGCACATGCGGGTGGGCCTGCTCGAACCCAACCCGGCCGACCCTTTCGCTTTCGAACGAATCATCGGCCAGAGCGACCTGCTTTCGATCAACTTCCTCGACCGCGGGCGGCGTACCGCCGAGGCGGTGTGCCGGATCAAACTGCCGATGGAAGGCGGGATTTCCTACGCCACCGGGTTTCTGGTGGGCCCGCGGCTGCTGGCGACCAACAACCATGTGATCGCCAACGAGCAGGAAGCCGCCCAGGCCGAGGCCGAATTCGGTTACGAACACGATATCGACGGCGTCATCAAGGAAGCGGTGAGTTTCAACCTCGATCCGCATTCGGTGTTTTTCACCAGCACCGAACTCGATTTCACGCTGGTCGCGGTGGCGCCCATGTCGAATGACGGCGTGCCGCTCGAACGGTTCGGCTGGCTACCGCTGATTCCGGTTTCGGGCAAGGCGATCGCCGAGGAATGGGTGTCGATCATCCAGCATCCCGGCAGCCTGCCGAAACAGATCGCGATCCATTCCAGCAAGATCGTCAAGCCGGGTGCGGACGAAGTGCGGGCCAAGCGCGAATATTTCATCCACTATTCGACCGATACCGAGCCCGGTTCCTCCGGCTCGCCGGTACTGAACGATCAGTGGCAGGTGGTGGCGATCCACCACAAGGCGGTGCCCAAGGGCAAGCCGAAGAAGGACGGGTCGATCGAATGGCTGTGCAATCAGGGCGTGCGGATCAGCGCGATCTTCAAATGGCTTGAGCGCAACCGGTTCGAAAGCCTCAATGCCCGCCGCGCGCTCGGCCGCCTCAATCGCGGGCTGGGCTTCCCGCCGCTGGGCGGCAACACCGCGGTACCGGCAGCGGGCGAGGGCACCGACGAGCAATACGCCCCCTACAAGGTCAGCCGGTGGGAAAAGGATCCCGACGAGCTTGGCTACGATGCGGATTTCCTCGCCGAACCCATCCCGCTGGAGGATATCTACGCCCCGCTCGCCGCGGCGGGCGCGCTGGCTCCGCTCGAAGGCGACACGAATGCGCACGAGCTGCGCTATTTCCACTATTCCTCGGTGGTCCATGCCGAGCGCAAGTTCCCGGTAATGACTGCGGTCAACATCCACGGCGCGAAGCTGGTCCATCCGGGCAAGCGGCGCGACACCTGGCGACCCGATGCGCGCATGGCGCGCGAATTCCAGCCCGACGACGAATTCTACGTCCGCACCCGCCAGCCCGAAGCGGTCTATTTCAGCCGCGGCCATATGGTGCGCCTGCTCGACCCGTGCTGGAGCCTTGCCGACACCAAGGCCAGGCGCGAGGCCGATGCCAGGCGGGCGATGGCCGACACCTTCCACTTCACCAACGCCGCGCCGCAATACCAGACCTACAACGATCAGGACTGGGGCGATCTGGAGGATTACGTCCTCGACCGGGCACAGACGGTGGAGAAGAAGCTGACCGTCTTCACCGGCCCCATTTTCCGCAATGACGACCCGTTTTACGGCCGCAACCGGCCCGGTGGGCCGTGGCGGATCCCGCTCTCCTACTGGAAGATCGCGGTGCTTGAGAAGACGCCCGGCGAACTCGCCGCCGCAGCCTTCATCGTCGGCCAGACCGAATATGTGCAGGCGCTCTACGAGGCGAAGGTGTTTTCCGGCCTCAAGCCCTACACGCTCGACGAAATGCGCACCCGCGGCATCCAGACGACCGTCGCGACGGTCGAAGCCGAAACCGGCCTCGATTTCTCCGCCATTCGCCCGTTCGATTCGCACGGCAGCCTGGAATCGACCCGCCAGACCCGCTGGCTGGACCGACCGGAGGATCTGGTGATTTGAGAGGGAGGCTGGCGTCAGACCACCAGATCGGCGACGGTCTGCGCCTCGTCGAATGCCTTCCTGGTGCAATATCGCGGCCCCTGCATGGCCCCTGATATCGCGTTGCCGTATGGAATCGGCCGGTCGAGCTTTTCAGCGGGGCTTTTGAACACGACCTTGAACTTACCTTCGTCGCCATAGGGTTCGAAACGGTCGATTTCGGCAAGATGCGTGACAGCGGCGACCGGCAGAACCTGATAGGCGGCGATCCATTTGAGGTTGGGCCGATGCTTGGCCGCGACCCTGATCGCCCACCACGCATTGCTATCGATAAAGGCGCTGTGAAATCCTTCCGCTTGCGCCGGAACGACGATTACCTCTGGTATCTTCTGCGCCTCCGCCACCGCTTCCGGTTTGGTCGACGCCGCCTCGCTTTTCCCTTCCTCGAAGATGTGCACGCCCATGACAGGCATCAGGCGGAGCATCTCGTTCAGGAAAGAACGGACATCGGCCTTTTCGCTTTCGCTTAGCAGTGGCTCGCTGTGGGTCAGGCCGTTTTCGAGGCGGCAACGCCCGGCTTTCTCCGCTGCCGCCATCAGCGACCATTCGAGCCAGGTGATGTGCGCGCGGTTGAGCCCGTTATTGGCCGAGACGAAGCACATCGCGCGGTCCCAGAAATCCTTGTGCGTATCGTGCTGGCCGAGCCGGATGCGAATATTTTCCGCCTGTCCGATATAGGCGACCGGATATTCGTTGCCGAGTTCGTCCGGCTCGTGGCCGATCAAGGCATAGACGCCCGCACTATCCAGCTCTTCGCGGTGCCTTATGTTCGGCCAGTCCTCGCGCGGAATATAATACCCTCGCCCCGTCCAGTTCATCCGGTCGACGATCCGCGTACCCTTGGGGTCACCCGACGGCACGAAAACGCGCAAGGTGAAGGGTTCGGTCATGATTTCTTCCTGCGTCGCGCATTGCGCGCCGTGCGCTTGTTCTGCCGCTCGGCGTCGGACAGCGGATCGACCAGCTTTTCGTAGAGCCCGAACAGATGCTCGACCCGGTCGCGGTCGCTGTCGAAGGGCGCGCCTTTTGTATTTGGGCGATAGAGCCGGTCGACCGCGGTATCGAGCGCCCTGTGCGCCTTGCGCAGATTGGCGGGCATGGTGTCGGGATCGTAGAGATCGGCGAGGCTGGATGTCGGCCACTCCTCGCGCGCGTCGAGCACGGCCTGGGCAAGGGTTTCGATTTTTTCACGCTGGGCATCGGAGGCTTCGGGCCAGGGGAAGGTGTTGTAGACGAGGCCGATGGAATAGCGGTAATCGCTTTTCAGCCGGCCTCCGATATGGCTGAGCCATGCCATGTGCATACAACTGGTGCATATACCGAAATCAAACTTACTAGCGTCCAGAACAATCTGAATAAGATTAGAAGGAAGAACTGGAGGGTTTAACCAACCGATCGGAACATAAGGGCGCCGTTCAGAGCTTACTTCGGGCACAGCCAGAAAGCTGCTATCGGGTATTGTTTCGACTTCGAACTGAGTCGGAAAATCGGCGAGCTTTCTCGTTGCAGCTTTTTTACTATTTGATCGAAACTCTCGCACTGCTGCTACTCGAGCGGCGATTTCGGGGTTTGATCTGAGGTTAGATGGAGATATTTGCTGAAGTTTCAGTATCCAGCGTTGACCACCCTGTATGAATTCCTTTGATCCAATCAATGGAACCAACCACTTTTTAGCATCAGGGTGTTTTTCAATGAATTCAGATCGCTCTAAAGATGAGAATATGAGGTTGCCGCCATCGACGATCTTGCTTCCCATGCGCATGGGAATTGGGGCAGATATGGCTGTGCGCGAATCTTGAACGATGCGATGCGGGTTTGCGACGCCCTCAGCCCCAAACAGATAGGCTGTCAGCGCTTTGTGTGTGCTTTCATCGGGTTCACCCTTGATATCATCATAGCTGAATAGCCGTCTGTCTTTCGGCGCATGATTGCGGTGTGCCAGCCCGATAATGACGACATGAACATGCGCTTTGCCGCGTGCATCCGATCCCCACACAAAGGTGCGATGGGCGAAGGTAATTTCCAGCCCGTAGCGTTCGAACAGCACGGGCCAGAGTTGAGCAACCTGCTCGCCTTGGGTGATCGAATTGGTAGCAACGAAACCGATCCGTGTGGGTCTTTCATCGATATAGGTGCCAGCCTTCAGAAACCACGCTGCCACGAAATCGAGCGATCCAGCACGTTTGTTTCTGGGATCGACGAGTCGTGCCATCTGGGCGCGTTGTTCCTTTGACTGGTAACTTTGCCCAGCAAACGGCGGATTGCCCATGATAGCGAAACAATCTTCGGCAGGTAGCAGCTTGGTCCAATCCGTCTCCAACGCATCTCCATGCACGATCGTCGCGCTGTCGTTTAACGGAATATCAGCGAAGACCTTGCCGTAAGTCCGCCCCAGTTCGATATTGGCCAGATGTTCGCTCATCCACATCGCGACCTCGGCGATATGGGCGGGGAATTCCTCCAGCTCGATGCCGTAGAACTGGTCGAGCGAAACGGCGCTCAGCGCCTCGACCTCCAGCAGCAGCGGCGAATTGGGATCGTATACCTGTTCGAGCGCTTCCTGCTCCAGCTTGCGCAGCTCGCGATAGGTGACGACGAGGAAATTGCCGCAGCCGCAGGCGGGATCGAAGAAGTTCAGCTTGCCCAGCTTCTCCTGAAATTCGAGCAGCGCCTTGCGCTTGCCGCCGTCACGGCGGCTTTTCAGGTGGTCCAGTTCGGCGCGCAGCTCGTCGAGGAACAACGGTCCGATCACCTTCATGATATTGGGTTCGGTGGTGTAATGCGCGCCCTTCTTGCGGCGTTCCTCCGCGTCCATCACCGACTGGAACAGCGACCCGAACACGGCGGGGCTGACCTTGCCCCAATCGAATTTGCACGCGGTCAGCAGGTCATCGCGGATTTCGGCATCGAAATTGGCGGTGCGCAGATGCCCCCTGAACAGATCGCCATTCACGTAAGGGAATTTGTTGAATTCCGGATCGGCGCCATCCAGCCGTTCGTCACCTGGCGTGTCGAGCACTTCGAACAACTCGTTCAGCACCCGCCCGACATTCTTGCCGTCTTCATCGGTCCGATCCTCTACCAGATAGAGGAAATCGTCCTTGCTTTCGAAAATGCCCGTATCATCGGCGAACAGGCAGAAGAGCAGGCGCACCATCAGCCGTTCGAGATCGACGCCCTTGTACCCCTTGGCCTCCAGCCCGTCGCGCACCTTGCCGAGCAGTTCGGCCGCCTTGATGTTGACGGCTGCCTGCTTGCCGTAATGCCGCCGCTCGACACCAAGCATGAAGGCGAATTCTTCGACATGCTTGTGCAATTGGGGCAGCGTGAATTCCACCTCGCGGCGGTTTTCAAGTTCGAGCAGGCGGAACCGCTGGAAATCGCAAGCGAGGACGAAGCGCGGGATGTCGCGGTCCTTGAGCCCAAGAACGTAATCGAGCGCCTGGTCCTGAGCCTTGAACAGGCTTTTGCCGGCGCTTTTCTGTTCGACGATCATCACACTCGGCCAGAATAGGTCGATAAACCCTCGCCGATTGGCGTCGATCATCTCGATTTTGCGTTCGAAGATTGCGACTTTTTTCCGGTCGATCCCGAAAATCCGGAAGAATTCGTTGTAAAAGGTCTGGGTCTCACCCTTTTCGTATTTGGCATCGTGCCAACGCTGCGAGAAATCGCGCGCGCGTTGCCGAATTTCCTGCCAGCCCAGACGCATGCATGCCCCCTTCTTGGATTCCTTCTATAGTCAAAGAGTTTCCGGGCAAGCGAATGATTTTGCTTGCCTCCTGCCTGCTGGCTTCGCTTCGCTTCCTGTCCGGCCTATCGCTTCGCTACTTCAGGCCGGTGGGTCAGGCAGGCACCCCGAACAGGTCGTGCGCGTCGGCATCCTCAACTTCGACCTGCACGATGTCGCCTGCGGCAAGCGTCTCGGGTACGCTGCGCAGGAACACCTGACCGTCGATCTCGGGGGCGTCGGCCTGGCTGCGTCCGGTTGCGCCCACATCGCCATCTTCATCGGGTTCGCCGACCTCGTCCACGATGACGGGCAGCGTCTTGCCGACCTTGGCGGCGAGCCTAGCGGCGCTGATCCGCGCGGTGACTTCCATCAGCCTTGCATAGCGTTCCTCCTTCACCGCTTCGGGCACCGGGTCGGGCAGGGCGTTGGCCGCCGCGCCTTCGACCGGTTCGAAGCGGAAGGCGCCGACGCGGTCGAGCCGTGCCTCCTCCAGCCAGTGCAGCAGGTATTCGAAATCCTCCTCGGTCTCGCCGGGAAAGCCGACCACGAAGCTCGAGCGGATGGCGATCTCGGGGCAGGTCGCGCGCCAGGCCTTGAGCCGTTCGAGAACCCTGGCCTCGTTTGCCGGGCGCTTCATCGCCTTCAGCACCTTCGGGCTGGCATGCTGGAACGGGATGTCGAGATAGGGCGTCAGCAGCCCTTCCGCCATCAGCGGGATCACCGCGTCGACATGCGGGTAGGGGTACACATAGTGCAGCCGGACCCAAGGCGGGGCGCCGTTTCCCGTGTCGAGCCGGCCCAGCTCGCGGGCCAGGTCGGTCATATGCGCGCGGACCTCGCGGCCGTGCCATTCGCGGCTTTCGTGGC
>JANQPE010000054.1 GCA_028289565.1 Parerythrobacter sp. | reverse complement strand
AGAAAACGATCTCGTAGCAGATCTGGATGCCGGCATCTCCCCATTCGCCGAGATCGAGCGTTTGCGGACCCGGGCCGGGCCAGAAATCGATCGTGCCGGCAACCAGCCGCCGCGCGCCGAGCGGTTCGAGCAGCCAGCGCAAGGCCAGATATTCGCCATAAGGCACCAGATGCGCCTTGTCGTATCCGCCCACGATCTCGCCCTGCGCATCGATCGCGGTCACGACGTTACGCGCTCCGAGTGCCCTGGCATAGCCATCCTCCTCGCCGATTTCGAGATCGACCGCGCCGGTGAGCAGCAAGCTGTCCTCGCCGATTACCCTGCCGATACGCCAGCGGGCGAATGCGGGGTCGGCCCCGACGGTCTTCTGGCGGTAATAGCGTTGCGGATAGCCGTCGCGCAGGTAATCCGGCACACCCGATTCCGGCCACAGGACGAGACGGCGGCCTGCCTTCTTACGGACCGTGAGATTGGCCGTGCGGGCGAATTGCTCTTCGAATTTGGCCGGATCGTCCAACGCCTCCTGCCGGATATCGGGCTGGACGAGCGTATAGCGCAGCGTGCTTGCGCGTTCCGGCGGCGCGGGCCAGTACATGCCGGCTGCAAGCAGGGCGCTAGCCAGGGCAAACACCCGCCACTGCCGCTCGGCGAATGTCGCGACCAGCAACGCCCCTGTCAGCACGGCCAGCCCCGAAAGCGCATAGGTACCGAGCCATGGAAGCGCCACGGCCATGCCCGGGCGCGAAAATGGCCCGAGCAGCACCAGCCCGAACGGATCCCATGCGAACCCCGTGAAGACCCAGCTTCGCAACCATTCGGAAACCGTCCAGCCACCGGCCAGGGCGAGAGCGAAGGCGGTCTTGCCCCCGGTGCGTGCAATCACCCACCCCAGCAATGCCCCGATAGCGGGGTAGATCGCCAGGTAAAGCGACAGCAGCGGCACCGCGATCCAGCCGAGGAATTGCGGCATTTCGGACTGGTAGGTGAAAGCCGTCGCGATCCAACTGTTCGCAAAGGTGAAATGGGCGATCCCGAACAGCCAGCCACGCAATAACGCTTCGCGCCACCCGCCGGCTGCATGGACCAGCCATGCGAACCCGCCCATCGCAAGCAGCGCAAGGGGCCACAGATGCAGCGGCGGAAAGCCGGTTGCGGCGAGTACGCCAAGGCATAGTGCGCACCAGCGCGGGCGCCGGGTGCAAAAACCCGCCATCGCGAACAGCCTATCCATGCTGCGGTCCTGTCACCGAGGCATGGGGCACGGTCAAGCCCGCCGTTCAGCCGACCGCGCTGGCTGCCTCGTCGCTTCCATCAGACTTGGCATCAGACTTGGCATCGGACTTGGCATCAGATTTGGCACCGAGTTCGGCATCCGGCTTGGCCCGCTTGCGCAGGCGCGGCTTGGGCTTCGGCGCCTCTTCGGCATCGCCGATCGCAGGCGGCAGTGCAGCGGCATCGATCTCGCCGCTGTCCTGCGCGGCTTTTTCCTCTACCTGCTTGCGCGGGCGGCGCGGTGCGCGGCGCTGTTCGTTTTGGGAATCGTCATGCGAACTGTCGTCGCGGCGTCCCCGGGGCTTGCGCTGGCGGCGATTGTCGCCGTCCCTGCCGTCCTCTTCCTGATTGTCGTCCGACTGGCCACGCTCGGCCTCGCGCTTGGCACGAGCCTCTTCCTGGCGCGCCTTGTTGTCGGCGATGACCCGGAAATAGTGATCGGCGAATTGCAGGTAATATTCCTGCTGCACCCGGTCGCCATTGTGGTGGGCGTCCTGAGCCAGCTTCTTGTATTTGTCCAGCAATTGCGGCGCATTGCCGCGCGCCCGGTTGTCGATCCGGTTGTTGTGGTGAGCGCCGCCCTGATTGCGATTGCTGCCGCGACCGCGGCGACGATTGTTACGATTGCTATTCAAGGAATAATCTTCCTCATCCTGGACCGGAAACGGCCAACCTCGGCCGTCGCGGTCGCATGATCCGCCGCGCCTGCCCGAACGCAGGTCGCGGTGCCCCATCTTTACATCCGAACAGGCACCTGGCCCGATCCCATCCGCAAATGTTGGAGCTAAGCCGGGCGGGAGGCGAACTCGCCGCAAACCGCTGGCCTGTGGTCAGAGTTAGCCCCTCCCCGGCACTTTGCCAAGCCCTAAGTCAAAAGCCGCGCAGAACCAGCACCCGGGGGCGGTCGGCGAGATCCCGATACAGGATTGTGGAGAAATCCGACTTTCGGGCCAGTTCGGCGACCGATTCGGCCTGGTCGAATCCGATTTCGAGCACTGCATGCCCGCCTGGCACCAGCAATCCGCGCAATTGCGGAATCAGGATACGATAATCGCCGAGTCCGTCGGAGCCGGCGAACAGGGCTCCCGCAGGCTCGTATTCCGCCACTCCGGCATCGAGTTGCGTACCGACCGCGACATAAGGCGGATTGGCGATAACGAGGTCGAATCGCCCGAGATCGTCCGCCCAGCCCGCATCGTGCCAGTCGCGCGCCAGCATCCGCGCTCGCGAAGCCAGGCCGAGCATGGCGGCATTGGCTGCCGCAACCGCCAGCGCACCAAGCGAACGGTCCACGCCCACGCCTGCGGCATCGGGCAATTGTGCAAGCAGGGTCAGCAGCAATGCGCCCGATCCCGTACCGCAATCGAGTATCCGCCCGGCATCCGGCGCATTGTCGAGTGCGGCCTGCACAGTGGTTTCGCTGTCCGCCCTCGGGATCAACACTTCGGGAGTGACCAGGAATTCGCGCCCGAAAAAGGCCTGCCTCCCGAGGATGTAGGCCAGCGGCTCGCCCGACAGGCGCCGCTCGACCAACCCGGAAAAAGCAAACGGGGCCGCCGCCTGCGAATGCGACAGCAGCATCTCCGACCGATCCATTTCCAGCGCTTCGGCCATCAGCCATTCGGCGTCAAGCCGGGCGGTATCGCTTGCCCCGGCCAGCCGCGCCGCGGCATCGCGCAGAGCCTCGGCAACGCTCGTCATTCCGCGAGAGCGGCGAGCCGCTTGGCCTCATCCTCGGCGATCAGGGCCTCGACCAACTCGTCGAGGCCCGGACCGGCAAGCACTTCGTCGAGCTTGTGCAGCGTCAGCCCGATCCGGTGATCGGTCACTCGCCCTTGCGGAAAATTGTAGGTCCGGATGCGTTCGGAGCGGTCCCCCGAACCGACCATCGCCTTGCGCGCCTCGGCTTCGGCGCCCTGCGCCTCGTCGCGCATTTTCTCATACAGCCGCGCGCGCAGGACCTGCATCGCCTTGGCCCGGTTCTTGTGCTGGCTGCGCTCGTCCTGCTGGGTGACGACGATGCCGCTCGGCAGATGAGTGATTCGCACCGCGGAATCGGTCGTGTTGACGTGTTGCCCGCCCGCCCCGCTGGCGCGATAGATATCGATCTTGAGATCCTGGTCGGCGATCCGGACATCGACCTCGTCCGGTTCGGGCAGCACCGCCACTGTCGCCGCCGAGGTATGGATCCGCCCGCCGCTTTCGGTCACCGGCACGCGCTGGACACGATGCACCCCGCTTTCGAATTTCAGGCGGGCGAACACGCCCTGCCCGCGGACATTGGCGACGATCTCCTTGAAGCCACCCACTTCCGACGCGCTCATGCTGACCGGTTCGACCCTCCAGCCCCGTTCGGAGGCGAATTTCTCGTACATCCGGTAGAGGTCGCCGGCGAACAGCGCCGCTTCGTCGCCACCCGTGCCGGCGCGGATTTCGAGCATCGCGGGGCGGCTGTCGGCCGCATCGCGCGGCAGCATGGCGATGGCGAGCTGGCGCTCGGCTTCGGGCAGGCGCTCGCGCAGCGCGGCCAGCTCCTCTTCGGCGAGTCGCTTCATTTCCGGGTCGGCAAGCATCTCTTCGAGACCGGCGATCTCCTCGCGCGTCGCCTGCACTTCGGCCGCGATCTTCGCGACCGGCTCCAACTCGGCATAATCGCGGCTTGCCGCCACGAATTCCTCGCCCTCAAGCGTCCCCGAAGCCATCCGCGCCTCAAGCTCGGCGAAGCGGTTGGCGATCTGATCGAGACGTTCGGCGGGGATGGTCACTGGCTACACTCTGGTTTTCGTCAGCCCGGCCTCCGAGCCGAGATAACGCTTTACTATAGACCCGCCGCGAGAAAGGAAGCGGGACCCCGGATCAAGTCGGTGTTTATCGTCTTCGGTCAAGTGCCATCCCTCTCCCCGCCTCACTTGTCACCTCGCCCCCTTTCCCGTCGCCCCCGCGAAAGCGGGGGTCCAGGGTGGGATAGTACGACCCGGTCAATCTGGATCCCCGCCTGCGCGGGGGTGGTGAGAGTAGGGCGGGAATGACGAGAGGCTAATGTTCGGAGAATGGGTGCGGCCCTTTGGCCATGAACCCCCCATCTGCCATGATTTTTTCGCCGTTGCGCTGCATCTCTTCCAATTCGCTCGCTTCAAGGAGGTGCAATACAATACTCTCAAAGGAGACACTCTGCTGATCGCCGGTTCGCAAGTTCTTTACGGCAATCTGGCGCTGCGAGATTTCGTCTTCACCGAGAATGAGCGCGAAATAGGCGTTCGCATCGTTCGCTCGGATCATCCGCTTCTTCATGTTGCCACGAAAGCCGCAATCGACGCTAAGATCATGTTCTCGAAGAAACGATGAGAGGCTCACTGCAATCTCTTCTGCTTTCGAACCCATCGGGATTATCGCGGCGTGAAGCACTGATGGCTCCTTCTCGCCCACCAACATCGCCAACCGCTCGATCCCGGCGGCCCAGCCGACCGCGGGCGCAGGTGCGCCGCCAAGGCTTTCCATCAGCCCGTCATAGCGCCCGCCGCCGAGGATCGTGCTCTGGCTGCCGAGTTTGCTGGCCGCCTCGCTCCCCTTGTCCGGAATAAACTCGAACGCGGTGTGGCGGTAGTAGTCGAGGCCGCGCACGAGGCTGTCGGCGCGCTGCCACTTCACGCCCGCCGCATCGAGCCCGCGGGTCACCGCGTCGAAGAAAGCCTGCGCCTCGTCCGACAGGAACTGATCGATTTTCGGCGCTGCGGCGACGAAGGGCCGGTCACGGCGATCCTTGCTGTCGAGGATGCGCAGCGGGTTCTTTTCCAGCCGTTCGCGCGAATCCTCGCTCAGATCGCCTTTCACGGCGCGGAAATGGTCGACCAGCGCGGCGCGCCAGGCTTCGCGGCTGTCGGCATCGCCCAGCGTGTTGAGATGCAGCGTTATGTCCTCGATGCCAAGCTCGCGGATGATCTGATCGGCCATCGCCAGCAACTCGACATCGGCCTGCGGTTCCGCAGCCCCGATGATCTCGGCATCGAGCTGGTGGAACTGGCGATAGCGCCCCTTCTGCGGGCGCTCGTAGCGGAACAGCGGCCCGTGCGTCGCGATCTTCAGCGGTGCATGCTGCTGCCAGCCATTAGTAAGAAAAGCGCGCGCGATGCCGGCGGTGAATTCGGGCCGCAGCGTCAGCGAATCTCCGCCGCGATCGTCGAAGGAGTACATTTCCTTCGCCACCACATCGGTCGTCTCGCCGAGCGATCGGGCAAACACTTCGGTCTTCTCGAACACCGGCATCTCGACCCGACGGAAGCGGTAGAGCTTGCGGATACGCTCGAAGAGCTCGACCACATGCGCGAAAGCCTCGGCCTCCGCGCCGAAAATATCCTGCGTGCCCCGGATCGCATTGGGAGTGTT
>JANQPE010000013.1 GCA_028289565.1 Parerythrobacter sp. | reverse complement strand
AATCCGCCGGACGCTGATCGGTCGTGAACTGATCGGGGCGGCTGTATGACCGCACCTGTTCACACATCCACCCTCGACCGTGAAGCGCCCGATGCGAAGGCGCGGTTCGCGAACAATAAGGCGCTGGCCGACGAATTGCGCGCGAAGGTGGCCGAGGCTGCGCTTGGCGGGTCCGAGCGCCATCGCGAGCGCCATGTTTCGCGTGGCAAGCTTCTGCCCAGGGAGCGGGTCGAACGCTTGCTCGACCCGGGTTCGCCCTTCCTCGAAATCGGCCAGCTTGCGGCGAACGGCCTTTACAAGGACGATATCAACGGCGCGGGGATGATCGCCGGCATCGGCCGCGTTTCGGGCCGGCAATGCATGATCGTGTGCAACGACGCCACCGTCAAAGGTGGCACCTACTATCCCCTGACGGTCAAGAAGCATCTGCGCGCGCAGGAGATCGCGCAGGAGAACCGCCTGCCCTGCATATACCTCGTCGATAGCGGCGGGGCGAACTTGCCGCATCAGGCGGAGGTCTTCCCTGACCGCGACCATTTCGGGCGCATTTTCTTCAATCAGGCGCAGATGAGCAGCCTCGGCATTCCGCAGATCGCTTGCGTGATGGGGTCCTGCACCGCAGGCGGCGCATACGTGCCCGCAATGTCCGACGAGACCGTGATCGTCCGCAATCAGGGCACGATCTTCCTCGCTGGCCCCCCGCTGGTGAAGGCCGCGACGGGTGAGGAGATCAGTGCCGAAGATCTCGGCGGCGGCGATTTGCATGCCAGGAAATCGGGCGTGGTCGATCACCTCGCCGAGAATGACGAGCACGCGCTGACGATTGTGCGCGATATCGTTTCGCATCTGGGTGACAACACCGGCGCGGCAACCGATATCGAACTGCGCGGCCCGCGCCCGCCCAAATTCGATGCCGATGATCTCTACGCGCTCGTACCCGAGGATGTCCGTGCGCCCTATGATGTGAAGGAAGTGATTGCGCGGCTGGTCGATGGCAGCGAGTTCCACGAATTCAAGGCGCATTTCGGCAGCACGCTGGTATGCGGCTTCGCGCATATCTGGGGCATGCCGGTGGCGATCCTGGCCAATAACGGCGTGCTGTTTTCGGAAAGCGCGCAGAAGGGCGCGCATTTTATCGAACTCGCCTGCCAGCGGCGCATCCCGCTGCTATTCCTACAGAATATCAGCGGCTTCATGGTCGGCGGAAAGTATGAGGCGGAAGGGATCGCCAAGCATGGCGCGAAGCTCGTCACCGCGGTCGCCACCGCAACGGTGCCCAAGATTACCGTGGTGATCGGCGGCAGCTTCGGCGCGGGCAATTACGGCATGGCCGGCCGCGCCTACGGCCCTCGCTTCCTGTTCACCTGGCCCAATGCGCGCATCAGCGTGATGGGCGGCGAACAGGCCGCGAGCGTCCTCGCCACCGTCCACCGTGACGCCGATTCATGGTCGGATGAGGAAGCCGAGGAATTCAAGGCCCCGATCCGCCAGAAATACGAGGACGAGGGCAACCCCTATTACGCCACCGCGCGGCTATGGGATGACGGTGTGATCGATCCCGTCCAGACTCGTGATGTACTGGGGCTGGCTTTCGCCGCGACGCTGGAGGCGCCGATTGCCGAGAAACCCCGGTTCGGCGTGTTCCGGATGTAGGAAAGTGCAGTTCTTTTCCTCTCCAGAAACGACTGCGGTGGTCAACATCATATTCTTGATCACTGTCGTCGTTGCCTTGCTTCGGTCATTGCGAACTTGGTGGAGCGGCATTTTACCTCGTTGGCGGAACCATTTGCACAAAGTGAACCGCCAAATAATCCTGGAAGACATCAAGTGATTGCGATCGTTTACTCGTGATCGAACGCTTCTAGCCGATCATATTGTGAGGAACCTGATCACGGAATTTAGCGCGATCGTACTGCTTTGGCTTTCTACGATTACCTTCCTGCTATATCGCGCGGCATTTGAAACCCGATATCCAGCCGACCACCCAAAGTATGAAATCTGGGAGTCAATTATTGCTGATCCCACCTATTGGTTCGGCGTGTTCTTCATTTTCTTCGCCGTTTTGCTCACAGTCACAACACTTTGGCTAGTCGGGCTGAGATATGCAGTGCGGGATATAAAACGCACTTCTGAATTCGAGCAAGTCCGCAGAGAGCTATTGACCCAATATGCAGAGCGGAGATGGAATGCCTGATGTTTTGCAGAAGATTGCGACGTGAAACACCGCAAACCATCTATCCTCTCGCGCATCGTGCGCTGGATCATTTTCCGGCACTATAGCTGGAAGGGGTGGGTGGGCGCTTGACGCTAGCCCGCTAGCAATGCCCCCAATCATCTTCGTCGCCGCTATTGGGCGATAGTCCCAGTTCGTCACCCTCGGTCGTGACACCCAGGCCCAGCACGGTGCGATTGGCATAGGCGAAATAGGCTGCCACCTGGTTGATCTCCAGAATCTCACCGTCGTCCCAGCCCGCATCGCGCAGCGCCGCGACATCCGAATCACCGATGCTCGCTGGCGATCGCGTCAGTGTGTCGGCGTAGCGCAAAGCGGCCACCTCCCTTGCTCCGAGGAGGCCGGTCTCGCCCAAACTGCCTTCAAGGCTCATCCTGATAGCATGCGTCTCCATCGGGTCGCCCAGCAGCCGCTCCAGCCCGGCATAATGGTGCTCCACGCAATAGGTGCACGCATTGCGCAGGCTCACCAGTACGCCGATCGTTTCGAGAAACCATTTCGGCACGGTGTTCGCGGAATGATGCAGCACGTTCTTGTACAGGGCCATGTGCCCTTCCAGGCTGGCCGGACGCAGGCTGTGTGCGACCAGGATATTGTCAACCCGGCCGTCGGGCCCGCGGATACGGCTGTACAGCTTGGCCAGACGCCCTTCGGCATCGTCGGGAGCGATCGTGTGAATATAGCTCATGCCGGCTGTTTGGAGCGTAGCGAAGAAACCGGCAAGAGCCGTTCCGGAAAAGCTTTTACACGACAAGCGTTCGCAATCCCGAAGACGCCTGCTAAGGCTATCCATGGGGGAGGGGTGCGTGCCGCTACAGTCAGTCGCCAGTCGCAAGCCGACCCTGCTGTCGCGCGTCGTGCGCTGGGTGATTTTCCGGCTGTATCGCTGGAAGGGATGGAAGCTCGATGGTGGGCTGCCGGATCTCAAGAAATTCGTTATCGCCGGTGCGCCGCATACGTCGAACTGGGATTTCGTGTTCTTCGCCGGTGCGACGCAGGAACTCGGTATCCAGCCCAATTTCATGGGCAAGCACACGCTGTTCCAGGGGATCATGCGCAATTTCATGCTGGATATGGGCGGAATCCCGATCGACCGGACCCGGCGCGGCAATGTCGTCGAGCAGATCGCCGCCGAGTTCGGGCAGCGCGACGAGCTCGCGCTGGTCATAGCTGCGGAAGGGTCGCGGACGACGAATGGCGAATGGAAATCGGGTTTCTACCATATTGCGCAGGCTGCCGGGGTCCCGGTCGTGCCGGCCTGGGTCAATAACGAAACGATGGTGCTGGGCTTCGGGCCACCGATCATGCCGACCGGCGATTACGCCGCGGACTTGGCGAAGATTGCCGCCTATATGCGTTCGAAACTGCCCGATTACGAACGGTTCAAGGCACTGGAAGCGCAAGCCGTACGATTGAAGGAGGAAGGCGATGCTTGATGCATTGTTGCTGAATGCAGGCGTGCTCGTTGCCGTCGTGCTGGTGCTGTGGCTGATCTCGCTCAAGCTGGGCGACGTGTCGTTCATCGATGCCTTCTGGGGCGCGGGGATGGCCATGCTGGCCGTGGCGAGCTTCTCCCAAACCCCGAAGCCGGGCGATGTGTCGCTGATGCTCCTGCTGATGACGGCTGCATGGGGTTTTCGCCTCGGTATCTACCTGCTGCGCCGCTGGTGGCGCGAAGGGGAAGACCAGCGCTACGTGCGAATCTTGCGCAAGGATCGCGAGAAAGGGCGCTTTGCGATTGCCGCGCTGTTCAAGGTTTGGCTGGGGCAGGCGGTGCTGCTGTTCATGGTCTCCAGCCCGGCGCAGTTCGGCATTCTGGCAGGCGAATATGAGAAGCCGGTCACCGGCCTCGCTTGGGCCGGCCTCGCATTATACCTCGTCGGGATAGTCTTCGAATGGGTTGGAGACTGGCAACTGGCCCGGTTCAAGGCTGATCCGGCCAATGCGGGCAAGGTGATGGATGCCGGACTCTGGCGTTATACCAGACATCCGAACTATTTCGGCGATGCATGTGCGTGGTGGGGTATCTGGCTGGCGGCGGCATCGCTCGGTTGGTGGGTTGCCGCATGGACCGTGATCGGGCCGCTTTTCCTGACCTTCACGCTGACCAGATGGTCTGGCGCGCCGTTGCTTGAAGGTGGAATGAAAAAACGCCGCCCGGACTATGCAGCCTATGTCGAACGGACTTCCGGCTTTGTTCCGATGCCGCCAAGGAAATCGGTGTGATTGCCCGGGACCCTTCAAGTCCCTCCTCGGCATCCCTAGATAGCCTCGACCCTACGTGCAGGAGATGCGGATGACTGCGGCCGAAAAGGACGCGCGCAAGCTGGAACTGACCGAGCGGGCGATGGAGCTGATCGCACAGCGCGGTGCTGCGATCGGCAAGGCCGATCTGGTCGCCGCGACACACATTTCCCGTGCCCGGATCGACGAGATCTTTCCCGAAGAAACCGACCTGTTCGATGCTATCGTCGAAAGCTGGTTCTCGCATGATATCGCGGTGATGGAGGAGGTGGTTGCCTCGGCCTTGCCGATCCAGCGCAAGTTCCACGAGTTCTTCGCTCGCCGTTTCCTGCGCGAACGCGAGCGTTACCGCGAGGATCCGGCCCTGTTCGCACTCTATTGCGAGTTGGGAGCCGCCAATTTCGAAAGCGTGCGCGGTTATATCGACCTGGCCGACCATTATCTCAGCGAGCTGATCGCGCAGGCCCAGGAAGAAGGCTTCTTTCCCGACCTGACGATCAATCGCGCGCTGACGCTGATCAACCAGATGGTCGTCTGCTACACTTCGCCGCAGATGATGCTGATGATCGACGAACGATTGGCCGAGGACAAGCTGGCCAGGATCATCGACACGATCTTTGCCGGGCTGTCGGGCAAAGATCGCGGCGCGGCGAGCATAACCGGACTCCGGGCCGTCGAATAGCCGCTCGGATTATTCCGGCGTTACATCGGTTACCCGGCCGACCGACGGCAGTTGACGTATCGGGACGGCGCGCAGATATTCTTCCATCGCATCGAGATCGAGTGGACCGGTGACGACATCGGTGCCTGCGGTAAACACGGTGAAACTGTCGCCGCCCGCGGCGAGAAAGCTGTTCATCGTGACGCGATAGCTGGCATCCGTGTCGATCGGTTGGCCATCGAGGGCGACCGAGACGACCCGACTGCCCACCGGGCGACTCATGTCGTAGGCGAGAGCGAAACCTTGCGAAGGAGAAAAGGTCTGAACGAACCCCTCATCGTCGAATTGCTGTTCGAGCAAGGCCAGCAACTGCGTACCGGTCAGGGTCATGGTGACCAGCGTATTGCCGAATGGCTGGACGGCATAGATGTCACCATAGCTGATGGATCCGTCCGCCGCGGGGGCCAGGCCGGTACGGATCCCGGAATTGTTCATGAAGGCCATCTGCGCCCCCGCTTCGCGCGTTCCGTGTAGCTGTGCGTCGGCGATCAAATTGCCCAGTGGGGTTTCCTCGGTCGCTGGCCCCGGATCGCGCGCCTCGCCTGAAATTCGCCCCACGGGCCGCTCGGCCGCTTCCTTCGATGCTGCGACATAGCGTGCGACATAAGCGGCAATTTCGGGATCGGGTTCGTATTGCGTGTGGGCCGGATCGGGCCGTGCGGGATTCCCATCACGGTCGGTTCCGACGCTCTGGACAACGATATTGTCCGCTTTGGCGGCAATCACCTCGCCCAGCGCGGGATCGATCGTGAGTGCGATATCGGTCAGCATCGAGCCGCCATAACCGGCGCTGGTGACGAGGAAACCGCGCTCTGGGTCGATAGTGGAAAAATCGCACACATAGGCCCGGTGCGTATGGCCGGAGATGACGAGGTCCACGCGCGGATCGACCTGTTTGAGGATTTCGACAAGCGGACCGGACACGCCGCCGCAGCTTTTGTCGTTGTAGCCGACCTCGGTATAGAGTCCCTGGTGGACGGAAACGACAATCGCATCCACCCCGGCTTTTTCCAGCTCGGGGATCAGCGCATTGATGGTCGCGGCCTCGGGCGCGAAAGTCAGCCCGGCGACACCGCTCGGCGTGACCAGGGTTGGCGTATCCTCCAGCGTCAGCCCGATTACACCGACCGAGACTTCGTTCGCCCCGCCATTTTCCTCGGCACCGAAACGCTTGATGCCGTATGCAGGGAATAGAGTCGTGCCGTCGGGCATTTTAACATTCGCGGCAAGGAACTGGAAATCGGCTCCGGGATAGGGGTTTTCGACCACGCAGGGTTCGCGCAGCGTGTTTTTCTCGCACCCGCCCTGCTGGATGCGCTTCAGTTCTTTCCAGCCGCGATCGAATTCATGATTACCGACCGCATTGAAATCGAGGCCCAGCCGGTTCATCGCGCCAATGGCAGGCTCGTCGAGGAAGATCGAGGAAACGAGCGGGCTGCCTCCGATCAGGTCGCCAGCCGCGATCACCAGCGAATACTCGCTTTGCGTGCGTGTCTGCTCGACGGCACTGGCGAGATAGGCCGCGCCGGCCGCGTAGACGCGTTTTTCCTGACCGCCTGTCTCGACCAACCGGATTGGGCGGTTGAGCGGTTCGAGATTGCCGTGAAAATCGTTCAGTCCGACGATACGGACGGTGACGGGGCCGGAGGTTGCCGGACTGTCCGGTACGGTGGCGCAGGCAGACAGGACAAGGGCGATACCGGCAATGCCGGAGAGTCTGGGCAAAGTGGAGGTCATGCACCTGTGATGCGATGCGAATGCGGCAAAGTAAAGAATGGCACGTTGCAATCAGGCCCGCCACCGTATCGGTCCGCCATCTTCGGCCAGAGCATATTTCAGGCTCGCACCGATCATCAGGCCCGATACCGCGATGATTACAATGGCCCAGATCCAGTAAGGCAGCAACAAGGCCTCCTGCATGGACCCCGTGTCCGAAAGCATCGGTCGACCATCGATTACCGCACTGTGCGAGAACAGATAATCCCAGTCGCGGAACATGCTGAGCGCGGCCAGAACGCCGAGGAACTGGAGGGTAAAGCACATCAGTCCGCCCTTTGCCCTGAGCGCGACCGCGACGAGTGCGATGCCGACGAGCGGGAGTACGATGAGCCCCACGGCACTGCGGACCCAGATGAGGGTCGACAGCGCGATTAGGCCTGCAAGGGTGTATAATGCAGGCCGCCAGTATCGAGCACGACTGCTGGCGAGTATCAGCAAGGAGCCGATCATGGTTGGCCCGAGCGGGCCGCTTGCACTGATTATCGCCTGTCCGAATGCGGACGGCTCCCCGTATGTGGCGGTTTCCGCATACCCTGAGCCGGACGGAAGGATTACCAGCCTTTCGAAGTCGTGACCCAGGGCAAGGCCGGCCAGCCCGTGTCCCATTTCATGGAACCATGTGGTGAGGATGGTGAAGGGGTAGATCAGATAATTGCCGAGTGGCAGTTGCGGCACCATGGTAACCAGGACGCCCGCGATGATGAGCCGCCCGAGCTGCTCCTGTTGCGAGCGTGGGGTGAACGGGCGTGTCATCCCGTGACGCTTGGTTTCCGCTGCTCTTGCAGGATCGACCATGCGGCAAGGAACAACCCGGCCACAAGCGGGCCGAGCACGATCCCCGAAAGTCCGAGCGAGGCGATACCGCCCAGCGTCGTCACCAATATGATCCAGTCGGGAATCCCGGTGTCGCGTCCGACCAGAACCGGGCGCAGAAGGTTGTCGGTCATACCGATCACGGCAACGCCGGAGACCATCACCAGCACGCCCTGCCAGATCGCCCCGGTCGCAAGCAGCCAGATCGCCGCCGGCACCCAGATCAGGGCCGTGCCGACGGCGGGCAGCAAGGAGGCGATGGCCATCAGGAGGCCGAACAGCAGTGCCGAAGGCACGCCTGCGATCCAGAAAGTGACCGCCCCCAGCGCGCCTTGAACCAGACCGACCACGACCGAACCCTTGATCGTCGCACGCACGATGGAGAGGAACCGGTCCGTGAGCCGTTCGGCCACAGGACGCTCGAGCGGCAGTGCCGCGACCACGGCGGGGCCGACCCGGCTGCCGTCGCGTAGCAGGAA
>JANQPE010000132.1 GCA_028289565.1 Parerythrobacter sp. | reverse complement strand
TGAATCCACATCTCGCCTGCATCGTCGGTCGGGATCGTCCGCCCTCCGACACGCACCGACACGACCCGCGCCGCGAGCCCGGCAGTCCCGCCCGAGCCGTCACTGGTCCGTACGATCGGCGAGCCGGCACCACTCGCCAGCCGCATCGCCTCGAGCGACAGCGAGGGTAGCAATCGCCCGTCCTGCAGCGCCAGCATCGGCGCCCGACGGATGATCTCGTCGGCATCACCCCGGAGGCTGACCGAACCGGCACCCGCGGCAGCTTGCTCCAGTTCCGGAATCGCCTGCGCGGCGCCGCGAAAATCGGTCATCTCCACCGTCGGCATGTTCCCCTGCAGCGCCAGTCCAGCCTTGGGTTCGACTGGGCGGCCCCGCTCCTCGGGCAGTACGAAGAAGGCATTGACCACCGGCACCGTACCCATGCTCTCGGCGAATGCAGTGTCGTGATCGGGCAGGCCTGCAAAGCGTGCCGCCAGCGCTGTGTCGTCTCCGCTCTCCTCTCCGTCCTCCTGCCTCGCCGACGCGCCTGCCTGCAGCCGTGCCAGCACCTGCGCGGGTGAGGTCCGGTCGGGTTCGGAGAACACGATATCGTAGGCGACCACGCTCGCGCCGGCCTTGCCCAGTACCCGGTTGAGCCGCGCCAGGTCGGTCCGGGGCCATGGCCACTGGCCCAGCCGCGCGATCGATTCCTCGTCGATATCGACGATCCGCACCGGCGCCTCCCGGTATTCGCGCGGCGCCGCACGCTGGAAGGCGTCGAACACTTGCAGCCCGATCCGGTCGACTGCCGGCATCCCGGCGAACTGGAGCACCGCAACCAGTGCCATCGCCACCAGCCCGGCGAGTACCGGCACGGCGTGTTTCGAACTGACCCAACGTTGCGGCATGATCCCTCCGTCACGCGGTTTACGGAGGATTGGCCAGGGAGGAAAGGTTCGGGGAAGAGTCTTTTGTTTTCCGCAAGCGTGTCTGTTTGTTTTCCGTATCCACGTCCGCACGTCCGCGCGCGCGATATCCTCGCTCATGCGACCTGAAAGTCGCGTCGTTGCAGCCTCACCCGTCATCCCGGTGAAAGCTGGGGTACGGTGACGAAGGCGGAGTGAGATCGCGAGGACGCACTCACGCAGGCGGGTGCGGAAAACAAACAGATCCAAACCAACAATTTCGTATCACACTTCACTTGGCGTTCAGCGGGGGCGGGGTTATAGGCTCATCCCATGACATTCCTCACGCATCTGCCGTTCAAGCCCGTCCTTGCCGCCGCGACCTGTGCGGCGACTGTCCTTACCGGCGGATGCGCCGGTCTCGGTGGCGGCGGCGGACCGCGCGATACGGCTTATGTCGCACGCGACGTGGAAACGCTCTACGCCTCGGCCAAGGACAAGCTCGATCGTGGCAACGCGCCGCTTGCTGCCGCCCTGTTCGACGAGACCGAGCGCCAGCATCCTTATTCGCCTTGGGCGCGTCGCGCGCAGTTGATGAGCGCGTTCAGCTATTACGTCGCGCGCGACTACAACAAGTCGATCCAGAGCGCGCAGCGGTTCCTGTCGATCCATCCGGGTAACAAGGACGCGCCCTATGCCTATTATCTGATCGCGCTCAGCTATTACGAGCAGATCAGCGATGTCACCCGCGACCAGAAGATCACTGAACAGGCACGCACGGCGCTGCGCGAGGTGGAGCGGCGATTCCCCAATACTGAATATGCCGCCGACGCGCGCCTCAAGCTCGACCTCGTCGCCGATCACCTCGCCGGCAAGGAGATGGAGATCGGGCGTTACTATGCCCGTTCGGGCCGGTGGTTGGCCGCGCAAATCCGGTACCAGAACGTAGTCGACAATTTCCAGACGACCAGCCACGCACCCGAGGCGCTCTATCGTCTGACCGAATCCAGCCTCGCGCTCGGCGTGCCAACCGAAGCGGTCAAATACGCCGCCGTACTCGGCGCGAACTACCCGGGCAACGAATGGTACGAACGGGCCTACGACATGATCCAGAAACACGCTCCGGGCGCTTCGGCAAGCTGACCGGGTCGCCAGGATTGGGCCCGGTTTACGGCTGGCTTGCGCGGTTGGTGGCCTAACCTGTCAACAGCGCTGTTCTGCGTGGTGACGCGCGCGCGCGCCTGCGATACAACCCCGCGCGATGCTGACCCGCCTGTCCATCCGCAATATCGTGCTGATCGAGGCGCTCGACCTGGAATTCGGGCGTGGTTTGGGCGTGCTGACCGGAGAGACCGGGGCGGGCAAGTCGATCTTGCTCGATGCCCTGGGCCTGGTTCTGGGCGACCGTGCCGACAGTGCGTTGGTCCGCGGCGGCGAAGACAGGGCGAGCGTGACCGCGACGTTTGAGTTCGGCTCATCATCCCAACCTTCTTCGTCATCCCGGCCTTCCTCGTCATCCCAGCGAAAGCTGGGATCGGATGCGAAAAAATCCGATCAGGAAGACAGCGATACCGGCTTTCGCCGGAATGACGGGTGGCCGAAAGCAATCCTCGATATACTCGAAGAAGCGGACATAGAGCTGGAAGAAAGCGAGCCGTTGCTGATCCGGCGGCAGTTGAACAGGGATGGCAGGAGCAAGGCATTCATCAATGACCAGCCGGTTGGGGTTGCATTGCTGCGCATGCTGGCCGCCTCGCTGGTCGAGATGCACGGGCAGCACGACGATCGCGGGCTGGTCAATCCACGCGGTCACCAGGCGCTGCTCGACCGCTTTGCCGGTGCTGACCTGGGCGGTGTCGCAGCGGCGTGGAAGCGATGGCGTGCCGCAGAAGACCGGCTGGCTGAAGCGCGGGCGGTAGTGGAGCAGGCAAAGGCGGATCAGGACCTGTTGCTGGCGCATCTCGCCGAACTGACCGAACTGGAGCCGCAGGCGGGCGAGGAAGCGCGGCTCGCTGAAACGCGCAGCGCGATGCAGAAGGGCGAGAAACTGTCCGGCGACCTGGAGGAATTGCGGCATGTGTGGGAAGGCTCGGATTCGCCGTTGGCGGCGCTGCGCGCGGCCGCGCGGCGGCTCGACCGGATCAGCAGCGAACACCCGCTATTGGCCGAAGCGCTGGCCAGTATCGACCGGGCGGTGATCGAAGCAGGCGAAGCCGAGGACAGGCTGGCCGAAGCTGCCGAGGCACTGGTGCACGATCCAGAGGAATTGGACCGGGCGGAAACGCGGCTGTTCGAACTGCGCGCCCTGGCCCGCAAACATCGCTGCGAAGTGGATGAGCTGCCCACGAAAATGCGCGAGATGCGCACGGCCCTCGATGCAATTGAAGGCGGTGAGGCGGAATTGGATGCGCTGGAGGCGGCGGCGAGCGAGGCGGAGGGGCGCTATCGCAGCCGGGCCGAGGCGTTGCACAAGGCACGGCTCAAGGCGGCGAAAAGGCTCGACAAGGCGGTGGCGGTCGAACTGGTGCCACTCAAGCTCGACGCCGCGCGGTTCTTGACCGCGATTTCCAGGCTGCCTGAGGATCGCTGGGGGCTGCGCGGGACGGACGGGGTCGAATTCCTGATCGCGACCAATCCGGGGTCTGACTTCGCGCCGCTGGGCAAGATTGCCAGCGGCGGCGAGCTGTCGCGCTTTATCCTCGCGCTCAAGGTCGCGCTGGCCGAGCAGGGTGGGGCGGCAACGGTGATTTTCGACGAGATCGATCGTGGTGTCGGCGGTGCGGTGGCAAGCGCGATCGGCGAGCGGCTGGTGCGGCTGGCAGCCAATAATCACAAGCGGGGCGGGCAATTGCTGGCGGTGACTCACTCGCCGCAGGTCGCGGCGCTGGGTGGTACACATTACCTGATCGCAAAGAGCTCCGAAGGGACGGTGACGAAGACGAGCGTGTCGCTGCTCGACGAAGCCGGCCGGCAGGAAGAGATCGCGCGGATGTTGAGCGGGGCCGAAGTGACGCCCGAGGCCCGGGCGCAGGCAGATCGGTTGCTGGAGGGGGTGTGATTAGAATATTTCGACTACTTTTGCCTTGTCAACATAGACCCAAAATTGGGTGAAGTCGGTGATACGCCCTTCAACGGTTAGTCTTGATCCGATCCTTAGCGACTCAAGGGTTTGGTCTTCGGAGTCAAAAGTCGCCGATAGAGCCGCGCGAGCATAATCATCGCCTTGCATCATCTCGACCACGGTATTGTCGCCGCGAGACTGAACATCAGTTACTTTCCCTGTATAAATTAGTATATAACCATTGAATTCACTAGAAATTTTATCAACTTGTACGGATGTTTTGCCTTCAGCCAGTGCGGTTAGAGAATCTGCATCATCAATGACGAGGTTAGATCGATTTTTCTTTCGATATTCTGATATCAGATCTTCAAGATCAAATGCTGTTTTATCTTGATTGTCAGAAGCGATAGCTGATCCTTGATTGTATTCTGGATCAGAAGAAGCCGCTGTTGATCTTTGATCAGGAGAATCCTTCTTTATCGCTTGACCTTGATCTTGGATCAAAGCGGTAGCGTCATTCGCAGGAACTATTTTACCAACTTCGCTGCGACGCTCGTTGTCGAAACTTGCCAGAACCAGCAAGACTGAAATGACAAAGAATGCCATTCCGATAGCTTGCAATTGCCAAGCCTTGAATCTTGTTGCAATTTTTTCAGCTTGCTCTGCATAGCCGAGGATCAAAAAGATAATCCCAACCGCGCCAACTAAGGCCTGACCGGCATGACGCCAAACGAACTCGAAGACATCGATCATTGGTATGTATGTAACACAATCTGCGCAGTAGGCGACCTTTGGAGAATGATGTCTGTCATCCGGCTGCGCGGATTTGTTGAGGTGTGAGGCAGATAAGCTTGCCTATGGTGCAATTTTGTAAGGCAGCTAAGACAGTGTAATGGTGGAGCAAGTCACAGAAGCCGAAGCCGCCAACGAGCTGATGCGGCTGGCGAAGGCGATCGCGCGGCATAACCGGCTGTATCACGCCGATGACGATCCCGAGATCAGCGACCAGGAATTCGATGCGTTGGTGCGCCGCAATGCCGAGCTGGAGGAGGCGTTCCCGCATCTGGTGCGCGAGGATTCACCATCCAGGGCAGTCGGGCACGAGATCGCCGCTTCGCCGCTTTCCAAGGTGACGCACGAGGTTCGCATGATGAGCCTCGATAATGCGTTCGGCGAGGAGGAGGTGCGCGAATGGGTGGCGCGCGTGCGGCGGTTCCTCAATCTGGGCAAGGACGAGCCGGTTGCCTTCACCGCGGAAGACAAGATCGACGGCCTGTCCTGTTCGCTGCGTTACGAGGAAGGCAGGCTGGTCTGCGCCGCCACGCGCGGCGACGGGCAGGTGGGCGAAGACGTCACTGCAAACGTGCGGCATATCGCCGATATTCCGCAGCAATTGCTGTGCGGCCATGTACCTGATGTGTTCGAGGTTCGCGGTGAAGTTTACATGGCAAAACAGGATTTCACCGCGCTCAATGCTGCGCAGCATGAGGCCGGTGGGAAGGTCTTTGCCAACCCCCGCAATGCTGCGGCGGGATCGTTGCGGCAGAAGGATGCGAGCGTGACTGCAGAGCGGCCGCTGCGCTTCTGGGCGCATGGCTGGGGTGCTGTGTCGGACATATCGGGCGATACGCAGGAAGCGGTGATCCGCACGCTCGGAAAATGGGGTTCCCCGGTCTCGCCGCTCTTCACCCGCCTGGAAAGCGTCGAGGCACTGCTGGCACATTACGAGACAATCGCTGCCGCGCGGCCGAATCTGCCCTATGAAATCGACGGCGTGGTCTACAAGGTCGACCGGCTCGACTGGCAGGAACGGCTTGGCTTCGTGGCCAAGGCGCCGCGCTGGGCACTGGCGCACAAATTCCCGGCGGAACAGGCCGAAACGACGCTTGAGAGCATCGATATCCAAGTTGGGCGCACGGGCAAGCTGACGCCGGTCGGGCGACTGGCACCGGTGCTGGTCGGCGGAGTTACCGTCACCAATGTCACGCTGCACAATCGCGACGAGATCGAACGCCTGGGCGTGCGCCCCGGCGACCGGGTGGTGATCCAGCGTGCCGGCGACGTGATCCCGCAAGTGGTCGAGAACCTGACCGGCGATGAGAAGCGTGCAGCGTTCTCCTTCCCCGATCGCTGCCCCGAATGCGAAAGCGAGGCGGTGGCCGAGGAAGGCGAGGTCGATGTCCGCTGTACTGGCGGGCTGATCTGCCCGGCGCAGCGCACCGAGAGGCTCAAGCATTTCGTCAGCCGCAGCGCACTTGATATCGAAGGGCTGGGCGAGAAGACCATCGACCAGTTCTTTTCGCTGGGCTGGCTCGAAAGCCCGGCCGACATTTTTCGCCTGAAAGATCGTGAGGGGGAGATCCTCGCGCTCGAAGGGTGGCAGGACAAGTCTGTCGAAAACCTGTTGGCTTCTGTGGATACGAAGCGTGAGCCGGATGCCGCGCGGCTGCTGTTCGGCCTTGGTATCCGCCATGTCGGCGCCGTCACCGCGCGCGACCTGATGAAAGGGCTGGGCGATATCGGACGACTACCAGAGAAAGCGGCTGAAATCAGGGCGTATCTGCGGGAAAATCCCCGTGGACAGGACGAGAAGCAGAGCCCTTATGACACCCGCGTGAAAGAGGCGATCAAGTCGATCCTCGAAGTTCGCACCGATGGGATC
>JANQPE010000117.1 GCA_028289565.1 Parerythrobacter sp. | reverse complement strand
TCACAACCACCCCAGCTATATCGAGCCCTATCAAGGGGCGGGGACCGGTGTGGGCGGCATCCTGCGCGACGTCTTCACGATGGGTGCGCGCCCGGTCGCAAACGCCAATGCGCTGCGCTTCGGGCGGCCCGACCACCCCAAGATGCAGCATCTGGTCAAAGGCGTGGTCGCGGGGATCGGCGGCTATGGCAATTGCGTCGGCGTGCCGACCGTGTGCGGCGAGACCAATTTCCACCCCGCCTATGACGGCAATATCCTGGTCAACGCGATGACGGTGGGCGTCGCGGATAGTGAGAAGATCTTCTATTCCGCCGCGACGGGCGTGGGCAATCCGATCGTCTATGTCGGTTCCAAGACCGGGCGTGACGGGATCCACGGCGCGACCATGGCCTCGACCGACTTCGAGGAAGATGCGGACGCCAAGCGCCCGACGGTGCAGGTCGGTGACCCGTTCACCGAGAAGCTGCTGATCGAGGCCTGTCTCGAACTGATGGCGACCGACGCGATCGTCGCGATCCAGGATATGGGCGCGGCAGGCCTGACCAGTTCCTCGGTCGAAATGGCGACCAACGGCAAGGCGGGCATCCGGCTCAACATGGACAAGGTGCCGTGCCGCGAAGACGGCATGACTCCGTACGAAATGATGCTGAGCGAGAGCCAGGAGCGGATGCTCATGGTGCTCAAGCCCGGCAAGGAGGCCATGGCGGCCGAGATATTCGAGAAGTGGGAACTCGACTTCGCGGTCATCGGCGAAGTTACCGATACGCAGCACATGGTGCTGGAGTTCGGCGGCGAGGTCGTGTGCGATATCCCGCTCGGGCCGCTCGCGGCCGATGCGCCCGAATACGACCGGCCCTATCTCTCGAAAGAGGAATACAAGGCCTGGGCGCAGGTCAAACCACTCGGCGAGGTTCCCGAAAACACCGATATCGGCACGGATCTGCTCAAGCTGATGGCCAGCCCCAACCTCACCTCGCGGCGCTGGATCGCCGAGCAATATGATTCGCAGGTCGGGGCCGATACGCTGCAAACCGGCGGCGATGCCGGCGTGGTACGCGTGCATGGCACGAACAAGGCGCTAGCGATCACCACCGACTGCACCCCGCGCTACGTCTATGCCGACCCCTATGAAGGCGGCAAGCAGGCGATCGCCGAGGCCTATCGCAATTTGTGCGCGGTCGGCGCGCGTCCGCTCGCCGTGACCAATTGCCTCAACTTCGCCAACCCGCAGCGCCCCGAGATCATGAGCCAGTTCGTCCACGCTCTCGAAGGCATGGGCGAAGCCTGCCGCGCGCTCGATTTCCCGATCGTGAGCGGGAATGTCTCGCTGTACAACGAAAGCAAAGCAACCGGCGGCGGCAGCGCGATCCTGCCGACGCCGGCGATCGGCGGGGTCGGGATCATCGAGGACTATTCCAAGATGATGACGATGGGGTTCAAGGCCGAGGGTGAGGCTATCATCGTGATCGGCGCCGACCCGTGTGAGGACTTCGATGTGGGTCAATCGCTCTGGATGGAAGTATGTAAAGGTCAGTCTGGAGGCGGAGCTCCACTGGTTGATCTGCAGATCGAGGCCGAACGTGGCCAGTTCATACGACAAGCAATTGCAAATGGGGAAGTGACCGCAGTTCACGATGTGTCGGATGGAGGAATTCTGGTCGCCATGGCCGAGATGGCACTTGCAAGCGGTATCGGGTTTGAAACTCAATCCAGTCATATGGAGGAGGCGGTCGACTTTGATGTGACCCTTCACGCCCAACAACTATTTGGCGAGAAACAGGGAAGATACATCGTCACCGTGCCATTTGAACGAGATCAGGAGTTCCTGGCTCGCATTCCGAACGGAATCGGCTTTTGGGCAATTGGCTATACGATGGGAACGGAGATCAACATCTCGAATGGAGGACTGCCCGCTAAGTATGCATCGCTTTCATTGACCGATCTCCGCGAAGCCCATGAGCGCTTCTTCCGCGACTGGATGGAGAGCTAACCCCTCCTCCCGTTCGTGCTGAGCTTGTCGAAGCACTGCTTTTTCTTCAAGTGCGGCGCCAGAGGTGAAGAACAGCCCTTCGGAGTCAAAGACGGCGCAAAGCGCCACCGGCTCAGGGCGAACTAAGGTTGTGAGATGTCCGCAGGCTATTCCGGCACACCGCTAGCCAAGAAGCTCAACCTGCGCGATGGGCAGCGATGCTGGTTCGATGGCATGCCCGACAGCGTGCAGGACGAGATCGGCGAATATGCGCTCGAGCTGACCTTTGTGCGCGGGCCGAACGACGACCCTGACGCAGCGCATATCTTCGTGACCAAGCGCGCCGATCTCGAAAGCAAGCTCGCAACCTTGCGCGAGACCATCGCACGCGACGGGCAGGTCTGGGTCAGCTGGCCCAAGAAGGCGTCCAAGGTTCCCAGCGAAGTCACCGAAGACACGATACGCGAAATCGGGCTGCCGATGGGGTTCGTCGATACCAAGGTATGCGCGGTGGACGAGACCTGGTCGGGCCTCAAACTCGTGATCCGTAAGGAATTGCGCTGACGCGTCAGGCCGCCTGGGCCGCAGCCCCCTGTTCCTCGCCGCAGCACTGCTCTTCCATCATCGCCAGAGTGCGGCGATAAGCGTCGGGGCTGCCGACATTGAGCTTGACACGCACCGCATCGATATCTTCGGGCAGCATCGAAAGCAGGTCGGAATGCGCCAGCTTCCTCGCCTCGCGGCCCAACCTGCGGCCTTCGCGCAGCGCATCGAACACCGGCTTGCCGATGCCCGCCTCCTTCCTGAGCTGCCGCGCGCCCATATAGGCGATGAACAGCACGCCCGGTGAGTGGTTCTGCTCGTAGCTGAAGCCAAGCAGACAGACTTCACCGAGCGGATCGCGACCATAGCCGGTCAACACGTGGAACAGGTCGTGCGTATCGCGCAACCGTTCGACATACCACTCGTAGAGATCTGGATAGCGTTCGGACTTGGGCTTGAATTTGTACGATTCCTCCACCAGCCCAGCAGCGGTCAGTTCCTCGCGTTGCATGAAACGGATATAGTTCTGTGCCAGCGAGTTGGGCGTACAATCGATCCACCGGTCGTGATCATCCAAGAGTGCTGGCAATTCCTCGTTGCGCCGGATTAGTTCCCGTGCCTGCTCGGTGGTGACGAATTCCTTCATCTGGCTTACGCTCTTGCGACCCTTGAGGGCTTCGATGATATGGAACACCTGCTCGGTATCTTCTTTATCCGCCGCCAGTTTGCCGAAATGACGCAAGGCCTTGATCGGACGAAATCCGACAATTTCTCGATCGGGATGGATCAGCGGGCGCTCTGTCAGGTCCATGGCAGCCTCCGTAGCGAATCACAACTTACAATAATGTAAGTTACTTGTCCACGTAATGCCTTTCCTTTGCCAGCGGAAACGGGAATAGGAAGATTCATGAAAGAGCACCAAACCGTTCCCTATTCGCTTCCCGAAATCGACGATTCCTCAAGCATCGAGCGAGCCGAGGCGTTGCGTGACAGGCTGAAACAACGGCGCACCTGCCGGTATTTTTCCGACAGGCCGGTGCCTCGTGAAGTGATCGAGGCCGCGATCGAAGCTGCCGGTACCGCCCCTAATGGAGCCAACCACCAACCTTGGCATTTCGCGGTGGTCTCTTCGCTCGACAAGAAACGTGCAATCCGCGAAGCCGCGGAAGAGGAAGAGCGCAGTTTCTATTCAGGAAAAGCGAGCGAGGAGTGGCTGGAAGCCCTCGCCCCGCTAGGCACGGACGAGGACAAACCGTTCCTGGAAACCGCCCCGTGGTTGATCGTCGTCTTTGCCCAGCGCAAGGGCGGGATCGAGGAAGACGGGAAAACGCAGAATTACTACGTCAACGAAAGTGTCGGGATCGCCTGCGGCATGCTGATTTCGACCCTGCACGAGGCAGGTCTGGCGACACTCACGCACACGCCGTCGCCGATGGGCTTCCTGCGCGAACTATGCCAGCGGCCGGATTACGAAAAACCGCTGATGATCGTCGTTGTCGGGCACCCTGCCCCCGATGCGACCGTACCCACGCATGCTTTGAGGAAAAAACCGCTGACGCAAATCGCCAGTTGGTTGTGAGGCCCGGCAAGGCCCAGGGATTTTCTTCGCGGCTCCACATACCGTTTCAACACGGTCCGCGCTCATTCAGGTGTATGAAATATCAGCGTAAGCACACTGCTCGCGCATTTCCAAATCTTGCTCAAGATGCGCCCTGTTAATCCTGGCAATACGCTTCAGAGTATCCCTGGACGTCCGGCCGATCCGCCGGTCCAGAGCAGTACGGGCAGTGCTCATTGCGTCTTGGACATCAGCCGGGTTCACGCGTTTTTTGCACATGATCTTCAGATATGTGAGATTTACCGTGGCCGACCCGGGTGCCCCGGAAAGCGCAGCCCGGATCAATTGTTCTGCGTCACCAATTTCGTCGAGCCTGAACAGCGAGTATGCCAGCCCTTCTTGCGCAAAGGTACGGTAGCTTCTTGAATAATCGGCCCGTCCTTCGGACCAGACTTCCCTGTCTTTCATTCGCTCGTTCTTGCTATGGATTGCCTGGTAAATTCCATGAAGTTCGCGGAAATCGGCTCGACTTTGCGCGGCGCTACGCTTGATGAGGGATTCCTGCCGCAAGTCCAGCAACTCCCCATATTCCTTGTAGAACCGGCAGTAGGTTTCGCTTTCCGATTCCCCGCATTCGGCCAAGCGGGTCCATTCGCGAAATTCCTGTTCGCCCAGTATGGCGCGAAGCATGTCTGCCTGCGATTTTGTAGCCAGGCTGATTTCGTACTGCCCTGATTCCACCTTTTCCTGGAGGCTATCCCGTTCGCTTACGAGCAATTCGTTCGCCCCCTGGAGTTTCTCGTTGGTGGATTCGAGAACGTCCTTTCTGTCTTGTAAGAGTTGGTTTTCCTCTGAGAGTTCAGCTTGCCGCTCGAGAAGCAGGTCAACATGGTTTTCAAGCTGCCGCGTTGAAAAAATTGCGATGCCGGCAATTATTGCGGCCACTATCAAGAATATCAGGCTCAAAGCATCTCTTCGCGAGAATTCTGCCATTCCTAATTTCCTTTGGCTGGTCTCTCGTCACCTGAGCCATGCCCCCACCGGAGGCGGACGACACGATCGACAAGACGGATGATTGTTTCCCAGTCGAGGTAACCTGCTATTATTAGACAAATTATGCATGGCGCGAACAAAACGAAGCTCATCAGGCCCAGTTCGTAATCAAGATTGAAAAATATTTTTAAAAAGGCCTCGGCAAAGATCACAGTAACTGACGCAATCATTGACCAAAGGACGCTTAAAGATGTCCAAAAAATAGCCATTAATGACTACTCCGTGACAATTCGAATCAGTTATGAATGCACTTGAGCACGAGAGTACTCTTTACTTAATTCAAATCAAGTATGCGTGATGTTTTGCAACGGACTCTGCTGCTATTCGAGGATTATTCGCTGAGATGCGCTCCGCCTGCCATCCACTCCTTTTCGGGAATATTCAGTAGCTTGAGCAAGGCGGTCAAATCGCCGCGTTCCACCTGTCCGTTGGCTGCCGCGCGTGCTTTGGGTTTCGCGCGACAGGCAACGCCGTAGGTCGCCGCGCGAAGCATCGGGATATCGTTCGCGCCATCGCCGGTAGCCAGCGATATCGCGCGATCGCCGAGTTGCGCCAGTTCGTCTTCGAGCACGTGCTGCTTGACTGAACTGTCTGTGATCGAACCCATCAGTTCGCCGGTCAGCTTACCGTTCACGACGGCCAGACGGTTGCCGACAACCCGGTCGAAACCGAGCATTTCCGCAACCGGATCGGCAAAATGGTGGAACCCGCCTGTCACCAATACCGTCCGGCATCCTTTCGCACCGAGAGTACCGGCCAGTTCGCGTGCGCCATCGACCGGACGAATGCGTTCGGACAGGCACTGCTCGATGGTCCTTTCATCCAGGCCCGCCAGCAACCCGACCCGTTCTCGCAGCGCGCTCTCGAAATCGAGCTCACCTTGCATCGCCCGCTCGGTAATGGCGGCAACCTGGTTCTTGAGGCCCGCGAAATCCGCCAGTTCGTCGATGCATTCCTGCCCGATCATGGTGGAATCCATGTCGGATACGAACAGGTGAGGCACTTCGATCACCCGTTCGCTCACCAGCAGGTCGCACGGGGCGAAATGCCGGTCGAGCGCGGCACGAATCGAATTCAGATCGCCTTCGGGAAAGGTGATCTCCACGACATCCCCGGCTCCATCGAGCATTTGTGCCGATGCCACGGATATTCCTGCATCGATCATGACCGCCTGCACGGTATCGAGCCGTGTTCCAAGCGTCGTAGGGTCTGCTATCAGCCGTGCGATGGGCACCGTGAATTCTCCCGACACAGGCGACAAGCCGCCACCAAAGGAACCGGTCGTGCTCATTGCAGGACCGACTGCCAGCGGCAAGACCAACCTGGGCGTTCGACTGGCTCTGGCCGTGAACGAGCAGGGCCGCGAAGCAGCGGTTATCAATGCCGACAGCGCTCAAGTGTATCGCGACCTGCATGTGCTGAGCGCACGCCCGACCCAAGAGGAAATGCGCGGCGTAGCACACTTGCTTTTCGGCACATGGGACGGGGCGGAACCCTGTTCGGCAGCCGATTGGGCCAACACTGCGAAACTGAAAATCGCGGAATTGCATGCAAACGGCGCCGTGCCGATACTCGTTGGCGGCACGGGTCTTTACATGCGCACACTGCTGGAGGGGATCGCTCCGATCCCGCCCATAGATTCCGCAATACGCAAAACCGTGCGTGCATTGCCGCAAGCAGATGCGCGTGCCGCATTGGAGCGCGAGGACCCTTCAGCCGCCGAACGGATTGAGCCGGCAGATGCTTCACGTACAGCGCGGGCGCTGGAAGTGATACGCTCTACAGGTCAGCCATTGGCAAGCTGGCAGAGACGCAAGGAAGGCGGAATCGGGGATGCCGTCTCGCTGCGTCCCGCAATCCTGCTACCGGACAGGGATTGGATCTACGAACGTTGCAATTCGCGTTTCGACCATATGGTCGACAACGGAGCCATCGCGGAAGTCGAAGCCTTGCTCGATCGCGATCTTTCACCCGATCTTCCCGTCATGCGCGCAATTGGCGTGCGCGAAATCGCCGCGCTCCTGCAAGGCAAACTATCGCGCACTCAAGCAATCGAAGCTGGCCAGCAGGCAACCCGGAATTATGCCAAGCGCCAATATACATGGTTCAAGCGCCAGCCACCGGAAAGCTGGCCTCGATTTGAATCATTGAATAATTCAAACATGGATAAAATTGTATCATTATTTCAATTTTAGCAATTGACAAGACATAATAGTCTGCATAAATGCGCATATCGGTCCGGCGCATCCCCTCGCGCCGGACCGAATTTTTTGGAGGGAACAATGCCCGGCAATGCCGAGAGGCAGGAGCAATGCGGAGCAAGGGCGCTTGTCGAGTGTCTCGTCGAACAGGATGTCGAATTCATCTTCGGCTATCCGGGCGGCGCAGTATTGCCGATCTATGACGAACTGTTCGACGATCCACGTATCCGGCACATCCTCGTCCGTCACGAGGCAGGCGCGGCGCATGCGGCCGAAGGTTATGCCCGCTCGACCGGCAAACCCGGCGTCGTGCTGGTTACGTCCGGTCCCGGAGCCACCAATGCCGTTACCGGCATCGCGGATGCCTATTTGGATTCAATCCCCCTGGTGATCATCACCGGCCAGGTCCCTACCCCCCTGATCGGTACCGATGCTTTTCAGGAAGCCGATACGATCGGTATCACGCGGCACTGCACCAAGCATAACTACCTCGTCAAAGACCCGTCCGAACTTCATGCAACGGTGGAAGAGGCCTTCCGTATCGCGACGACGGGACGACCGGGGCCCGTGGTGGTCGATATCCCCAAGGACGTTCAGATCGCCACGGCGCAGTCGGATAGGAAATCGGACAACAGCCACCCGGCATCAATCCGCTATGCGCCCGAAACCGAAGCTGCAGCGGATAAGATTGAACAGGCCGTTGACATGCTTGCCGCGGCGAAATGCCCCGTAATCTACACCGGCGGCGGAGTGATCAACTCCGGCCCCAGTGCCAGTACTGCCTTGCGCAAACTGCAAGACCTGCTCGATGCGCCGCTCACCTCGACTTTGATGGGCCTGGGCGCCTTTCCCGCAAGCCATCCAGACTGGCTCGGCATGCTGGGCATGCATGGCACTTATGAAGCCAATATGGCGATGAACCGCGCCGACCTGATCCTGTGCGTCGGCGCACGGTTCGACGACCGCGTGACCGGGCGCCTCGACGCATTCAGCCCGAACTCGAAAAAGATCCATATCGATATCGACCGCGCCTCGATCAACAAAACGGTCGCGGTCGATCTCGGCATTGTCGGGGATTGCGCGACGGTTCTCGATCAACTGATCGCGGCATGGGGCAAGCGCGACACGCCCGATCGTGGCGAATGGAGGGCTCGTATCGCTGGGTGGCGAGCCCGCGAATCGCTCGCATATCCCAACCGCGGGGACACCATCATGCCGCAAAAGGCCATCGAACGGCTGTTTGCGCTGACCAGGGATCACGACCCGATTGTTTCGACCGAGGTCGGCCAGCACCAGATGTGGGCGGCGCAGTATTTTGGCTTCGACAAGCCGAACAAGTGGCTGACCAGCGGCGGTCTCGGCACGATGGGTTATGGCCTGCCCGCAGCAATCGGAGCACAATTGGGCAATCCCGACGCGCTGGTGATTGATATCGCCGGCGAGGCCTCGATCCAGATGAATATCCAGGAGCTTGGCACGGCCAGCCAGTATCGCCTGCCGGTCAAGATCTTCATTCTGAACAACGAATATATGGGTATGGTCCGCCAGTGGCAGGAGCTGACCTATGAAAGCCGCTATTCGAACTCCTATTCGGACAGCCTGCCCGATTTCGTCGCGCTGGCCGAGAGTTATGGCTGGAAAGGCCTGCGTATCGAAGAGGAGGCCGGACTCGACGCGGGGATCGAAGCCATGCTGGCACATGACGGACCGGTAATGGTCGATTGCCTCGTCTCGAAGGAAGCAAACTGCTATCCGATGATCCCGTCGGGCGCCGCGCATACCGAAATGCTGATGTATGGCGATACGGTCGAAGGCACGATGGACGACGAAGCGAAGGCGCTGGTGTAATGGAAATTGCCGAACAGAAATCCGAACGGCACGTGCTCGCCGTCACGGTCGACAACGAGGCCGGTATCCTGGCCAAGATCGCAGGCATGTTCACGGCACGCGGCTACAATATCGACAGTCTGACCGTGGCCGACATCAGCGAGAATCACGCAATCAGCCGGATCACCATCGTCACCAACGGCCCCCCACAGGTGATCGATCAGATACAGGCACAGCTCGAACGGCTGGTCCCGGTCCACAAGGTCGTCGACCTGACCGAATCCGGGCCGCATGTCGAACGCGAGCTGGCATTGATCAAGGTTTCCGGTACCGGCGAGAAGAGGGTCGAGGCATTGCGCCTAGCCGATATCTTCCGCGCCAGCCCGGTCGATACCACGACATCGAGTTTCATCTTCGAATTGACCGGCTCCCCCGGCAAGATCGACAATTTCGTCCACCTGATGCGCGAGCTTGGGCTGGTCGAAGTCGGCCGCACCGGTATTGTCGGAATGATGCGCGGTGCCGAGGGCACCTGAGTTTACCGTCACCCCGGTTTCCACCGGGGTCGTTATCAACAAGGCGCGGCCTGACCGCGCCGGATCCCGGCCTTCGCCGGGATGACGAGGATCAAAGAATGAAAGTCTATTACGACGCCGACGCAGACCTGAAGCTACTTGCCAACAAGAAGATCGCGGTGCTTGGCTATGGCAGCCAGGGCCATGCCCATGCACAGAACCTGCGCGATAGCGGCGCTGGCGAAGTCCGCGTCGCGCTCCGTCAAGGATCCGGCAGTGCGGCAAAGGCCGAAGCAGCCGGCTTCACCGTCATGGCCAATGCCGAGGCGGCAGCCTGGGCCGACATCATCATGATCCTTGCCCCGGACGAGCACCAAGCGGCAATCTGGGACACCGATCTGCGCGACAACATGAAGGCGGGTGCCGCACTTGCTTTCGCGCACGGCCTCAATATCCATTTCGGCCTGATCGAACCGCGCGAGGATATCGACGTCATCATGATCGCACCCAAGGGTCCCGGTCATACGGTGCGCAACGAATACGAACAGGGCCGCGGCGTTCCCGCACTGATTGCCGTGGCGCAGGATCGCACCGGCAATGCCCATGATATCGCTCTCGCCTATGCAGCCGGCATGGGTGCTGGACGCTCGGCGATTATCGAGACCAATTTCAAGGAAGAATGCGAAACCGACCTGTTCGGCGAGCAAGCTGTGCTGTGCGGGGGGATCAGCCATCTGATCATGGCCGGTTTCGAAACGCTGGTCGAAGCCGGATACGCCCCCGAGATGGCCTATTTCGAATGCCTCCACGAGACCAAGCTGATCGTCGATCTGCTTTATGAAGGCGGTATCGCGAACATGCGCTATTCGATCTCGAACACCGCCGAATATGGCGACTACCACACCGGCCCGCGCGTCATCACCGACGAGACCAAGGCTGAAATGAAGCGGGTGCTCGACGATATCCAGCGAGGCAAGTTCGTCCAACGCTTCATCGCTGACAATCGCGCCGGGAATCCGGAAATGAAAGCTGCCCGCAAAATGCAGGAAGCGCACCAGATCGAGGAAGTCGGCGAGCGGCTGCGTGCGATGATGCCGTGGATCGGTGCCAACAAGCTGGTCGACAAGGCAAGGAACTAGCAACCTCCCGGCCCGGTGTGATAGCTTTTCCGGCGGATGTCTGGAGGACCGATCGTGAGCAAACCGTGGATCTACACCCAGAGTTTCGCCAGTGTGTACCCGATGTATGTCGAAAAGGCGGAGAAGAAGGGCCGCGGCAAGGCCGAGGTCGATGAAGTGATCCGCTGGCTGACCGGCTACAGCCAGTCTGCGCTCGATGATGAGATCAATGGCGAAACCGATTTCGAAAACTTCTTCGCGCAAGCGCCCGCCCTCAATCCCGACCGTGCGCTGATCAAGGGCGTGGTCTGCGGCGTGCGCGTCGAGGAGGTCGAAGAGCCGACGATGCGCGAAATCCGGTATCTTGACAAGTTGGTGGACGAACTGGCCAAAGGCAAGGTGATGGAAAGGATATTGCGCCAGCCTTGACCGCGAAGCTGTTTGCATGATGTCAGTCTACAGACAGTGCTTGCCATCACCGGCGTTTTCGACGAAGATTCACGCATGAACCGCAACGCCCTCATCCTGCTTCGACTTACACGCCCTTGGGCGTGACCTGCGGCGTGGCCTGACGGGCGCGCCAGAGCGCCCAAGGGATAACCACCTTTCAAAGCAGATATACCGTTACGAGTTTTCCGATGAACACCCCGAAAAACATGCTGCGCGATCCGTCGCCGAAATACCGGTCCTTCCCACGGATCGACCTACCTGACCGGCAATGGCCGACGCGCCTTATCACTGCCCCGCCCCGCTGGCTGAGCACCGACCTGCGCGACGGCAACCAATCGATCATCGACCCGATGGACGCGGTAAAGAAGAACCGTTTCTTCGATCTTCTGGTCGAGATCGGGCTTAAGGAAATCGAAGTCGGTTTCCCCAGCGCTGGCGCGACGGAATTCGACTTCATTCAGGATCTGGTTCGTTCGGGCAGCATTCCAGACGATGTGGTGGTGCAAGTGCTGACGCAATCGCGCGAAGACCTGATTCGCACCAGCTTCGCCAGTCTCGAAGGCGCGCGTGCGGCTATTGTCCATCTCTACAATGCCGTAAGCCCGGCCTGGCGCGATATCGTGTTCCGCATGAGCAAGGACGAAGTGCGGCAGATCGCAGTCGAAGGTGCCAAGGTCATGCGCGACGAGGCAGCGAAACGGCCCGGCACGATCTGGCATTTCCAATACTCGCCGGAAACCTTTTCCACCGCCGAACTCGATTTTAGTATCTCGGTCTGCGAGGCGGTAATGGAAGTCCTTGCCCCCACGCCTGAACGCCCGATCATTCTCAACCTGCCGGCGACGGTCGAAGCGGCGACCCCCAACATCTATGCCGACCAGATCGAGTATTTCTGCCGTAACCTGCCCAATCGCAAGGCGGCGGTAATCAGCCTGCATACGCATAATGACCGTGGCACTGGCGTAGCCGCGGCGGAGCTGGGCCTGATGGCCGGCGCCGATCGCGTCGAAGGCTGCCTGTTCGGCAATGGTGAGCGGACCGGCAATTGCTGCCTCGTGACAATGGCACTGAACATGTACACTCAGGGCATCGATCCGGAACTCGACTTCTCCGATATCGACCGCGTCATCGAGACGGTGGAATATTGCAACGAGCTACCGGTGCACCAGCGCCATCCCTATGGTGGTGAACTGGTCTACACCGCCTTTTCGGGCAGCCATCAGGATGCGATCAAGAAAGGCTTCGAAGCGAATGAGAGGCAGAATGACGAGCGTTGGCGCGTACCTTACCTGCCGATCGATCCCGCTGACCTGGGGCGGACATACGAAGCGGTCATCCGGGTCAATTCGCAAAGTGGGAAAGGCGGCTTCGCCTGGGTCCTCGAGCAGGATCAGGGCCTCAAACTGCCCAAGAAAATGCAGGCGAACTTCTCACCGCATGTCCAGCACAAGGCCGACGAACTGGGGCGCGAGCTGGAGGCCGCCGATATCTGGGATGCTTTCCGCGCCGCCTACCATGTGCAGACCCCCGACAAGCATTTCCAACTGGTCGATTACGAGGAAAGCCGGGCCAGTGACGGCACGCGTATCTTCACCGGTACCGTCGCCGTCCGCGGAGAGGAACAGCGTGTCAGCGGACGTGGTAACGGCCTTATTTCTTCGGTGCTGACCACGATAGAAGACAGTTTCGGTCTGAGCCTCGAAATCCGCGACTATACCGAGCATGCTCTCGGCAAGGGCCGTGATGCACGGGCGGCAGCCTATCTCGAATGCCGGACACCGGAAGGCAAAACGATCTGGGGCGTCGGGATCGACGAGGATGTGGCTACCGCGAGCGTGAGGGCGGTTTTGAGCGCGGCCAACAGCGCTGTGCCGATATAACTCGTCATCCCGGCGAAAGCCATCACCAGGCCTTGCTCCGGCAAGATCGCGCTCGCGCCTCGCAAGTGTTTTCCTACACCGGGATAAAACGCTAGGCGGGAGGCATGCGAAACGAGATGTCACCTTTTCCTCGATCCGGCTGACCGGCAATCGCGGGAACCCAATTTTTTCTTCCATGGACCGTGTAACACGTGGTCCATGTCTCAACGATGATCAGAGGCTCGGAGGCAAATGTGAACGAATCAATCCTCGAACCCACGCTGCCGATTATCGATCCGCATCACCATCTATGGGATTTGCGGCCACTGGTTCACGCCTTTCCGGAGCCACGCCACCCCTTCATCGAAACGCTGGCCGATGCCGCATATTACACGTTCGACCAGCTCCAGGCCGACACGCGTGGCGGGCACAATGTGATCGGTACGATCTTCATGGAATGCGGCGCGTTCTACGACCCCGCCCGGGGCGAAGATCTGAAAGTCGTGGGCGAAGTCGAATTCGTGAACGGCGTCGCCGCGCAGGGCGCAAGCGGGCTTTACGGCGCATACCGCCCCTGCGCCGCGATCGTCGGTCATGCCAACCTGACGCGCGGTAGCGCAGCCGGCGAAGTGCTCGACGCCTTGCAGGCCGCCTCGTCGCGTTTCGTGGGAATACGTCATCAAGGCGCTTGGGATCCAGACCCTGAAGTTCTGGGGCCACCCTTCCATGCCCCGGAAGGCCTGTATGGCGACAGTAGGTTCCGCGAAGGCTTCGTCGAACTCGGCCGGCGCGGGCTGACATTCGACGCATGGGTACTCGAACCGCAATTGGGCGATGTACTGGATCTGGCGGAAGCTTTCCCCGACCAGCCCATCGTGCTCGATCATTGCGGGACTCCGCTCAACATTGCCTCCTATAGCGGTACGCTCGACGACAATTTCGAACGCTGGCGTGCTTCGATACGCGCCTTGGCCGAATGCGAGAACATTTCGGTAAAGCTCGGTGGTCTGGCAATGCCGTTTTGCGGCATGCCCGCGAACGGACCGGCAAAAGACCTCGGTTCGGAAGAACTGACGGCGATGTGGAAACCCTATGTCGAAACTTGCATCGAGGCGTTCGGCACGGACCGGGCTATGTTCGAAAGCAACTACCCGGTAGATCGCTGGGGCGCGAGTTATCCCGTCTTGTGGAACGCTTTCAAGCGGATCACGAAAGGCGCCTCAGCCAGCGAAAAGCACGCGCTCTATGCTGGCAATGCTGCCAGAACCTACAAAATCGAATACCTGTTACCCGATACCTGATCGCCCTGCCTTCCGTTACGGCAGCCTCGACAGATTCGTTGTCGCTTCATATGCCTGCCGACAAGTCTCCAACAGAAACGGATTTCATCTCATGCCCCTGCCCGCTCCGTTCGATCGCCTGCGCCTGCCCGTCATCGGCTCGCCACTATTCATCGTATCGGGACCGGAACTGGTGATTGCACAATGCAAGGCCGGCATTATCGGCTCGTTCCCGGCGCTCAATGCCCGTCCCTCCGGTATGCTCGACGAATGGCTCCACCAAATCACCGAGGAACTCGCGGCTCATAATCGCGACAATCCGGACCGGCCTGCCGCGCCTTTCGCAGTCAACCAGATCGTTCACAAATCGAATGCGCGGCTCGATGAGGACATGCAGGTGTGCGAGAAATGGCAAGTACCGATGGTGATCACCTCGCTTGGTGCTCGTGAAGAAGTGTTCCGGGCAGTCGACAATTGGGGCGGGATTACTCTGCACGACATCATCAACAACCGCTTCGCCCGCAAGGCGATCGAGAAAGGAGCGACCGGTCTGATCCCCGTCGCGGCAGGTGCGGGAGGGCATGCCGGTGTGCAGTCACCCTTTGCGCTGATGCAGGAAATCCGCGAATGGTTCGATGGTCTCATCGCCCTGTCAGGCTCGATCGCCAACGGTTATTCCGTTCTCGCCGCACAGGCCATGGGCGCCGATTTCGGTTACATCGGCAGCGCCTTCATCGCGACCGAGGAAGCCAATGCCGACCGGGCCTACAAGCAGGGTATCGTCGACGGCAGCGCCGACGGGATCGTCTACACCAACCTTTTTACCGGCGTGCATGGCAATTACCTGCGCTCCTCGATCGAAAATGCAGGACTCGACCCGGACAATCTTCCCGAAAGCGATCCGAGCAAGATGAATTTCGGCAGTGGCGGCAATACCAAGGCTAAGGCCTGGAAGGATATCTGGGGTTCGGGCCAGGGCGTCGGCGCGGTCAAATCCGTTGGAACCGTTGCCGACATGGTCGACCGACTGGAGCGGGAATACCAGGACGCAAAGGCTGAACTTGCTGCCAAAACCATCTGACAAATATACAAAAGCAGCTTTACCAGATAATTCTAGAACACGCCCATTTCGAGGCCTGCGGCCATGGCTTCCCCTATCCGCCTCGCCTGTTCCAACGCGGTCTCAGGCACATCCTTCGGAGCGAGAATATCCTCCGGGGTCTGGGCGTCGAGATTAACGATCAAGGGGTCGGCGATCCTTCGCAAACGCCATCCAGCCGCAATCCGGTCGATCTGGCGTTGCGCACCTTCCCCGTCGGATCCGGCTGCGATCAGCGTCGCATAGGCACGCCCCTCGATCCTGCCCAGCACGGGGTAATAGCAGCGGTCGAACATCTCCTTCATCATGCCGGTCATCGTTGCCAGATTCTCCGGACAGGCAAAAAGGTAACCCTTCGCAGCCAGCAAGTCATCGGGCCTGATTTCTTCAGCAGCGAGTATCTTCGCCGAGTTGCCCGCTCCTTCGGCTGCGGATCGTGCCAGCATATGTGCGGCACCGGTCCTGCTATGCCATGCTATCAGCAAGCCATTGGGAGTATCCGTCATGGGCAGGAGCATCGCGGATGGCTGTCGATTGTCAATCACCCCGACTTCACGTCGAGGAAGTGGTCGGGTACACGCACAGCATGGCTTCAAGCGCTGTCAGCCCCGTTTTCGGTATCGAAAAATCGCTTCGTGGAAGGCGCTGGCAATGGCGTGGAGGCAATATGAGCCTGGAGTCCGGCCCTGCAGGACTCGAAGACGACATCGTATCGCAACTGCTGCTGACACGCGGAGTCGAACACGAAGATCTCCAGCGGCATCGCTCGCCGGCATTACGGGATTTCTTGCCCGACCCTTCCGAATTCCGGGATATGGATACCGCTGCGGAACGGATCGCCCAGGCGGTTCTCAGCAAGGAAACAGTGACCGTCTACGGTGATTACGACGTTGATGGCGCGACCAGCGCGGCATTGCTGATCCGCTTGTTGAGAGAGCTTGGCCTCGACGCCGGACATTATATCCCCGACCGCTTGCTGGAAGGGTACGGCCCCAGCGGCAAAGCGCTCGTCGAACTGGGAGAAAGCGGGTCGAGCCTGGTGGTCACGGTCGATTGCGGAGCCATGGCACATGAGGCGCTCGCCATGGCGCACGAGGCGGGCGTCGATGTCATCGTCGTCGATCATCACAAATGTTCGCCTGAACTGCCCCACACGGTAGCGCTGGTGAATCCGAACAGGCTCGACGAAAGCGACCTCGCGGCCTCCTACGGTCATCTTGCCGCAGTCGGCGTTGCTTTCCTGCTGGCTATCGCAGTCGTGAGAACGCTGCGCGAGCGCGATTATTTCGCGAACAGGAAGGAGCCAAACCTGTTTGCCCTGCTCGACCTAGTCGCACTGGGCACAGTAGCCGATGTGGCTGCCCTGCACGGACTCAACCGAGCATTTGTGGCTCAGGGCCTGAAAATCATATCACGGCGCGAGAATACCGGCATGGCCGCGCTGATCGATGCCAGTCGGCTCAAACGTGTGCCGATATGCAGCGATCTCGGCTTCGCTCTCGGTCCGCGAATCAATGCGGGAGGCCGTGTAGGCGAATCCACCCTGGGCGTACGCCTGTTGACCACACAGGATCCCGACGAAGCTCGCCAAATCGCCGATCAGCTATCGCAGCTTAACGATGAAAGGCGAGCGATCGAGAATGCCGTCCAGGAAGCCGCGGAAGCCCAGCTCGAACGGCAGCATAATCGCTCCGTTCATGTCCTTTCCGGTACCACATGGCATCCGGGAGTAATCGGTATCGTCGCGGGGCGGATCAAGGATAAGACCGGGAAACCGTCCTTGGTTATCGCGCTCGACGAGGGAGGGAATACCGGCAAGGGATCGGGACGCTCCGTCTCAGGGGTTGATCTGGGCGCCGCAATCATTGAGGCGCGCGAAAAAGGGCTGCTCGTTGCCGGCGGCGGACATGCGATGGCCGCCGGCCTCACTGTCGAGCGCGACCAGCTCGATCGATTTGCCGACTGGATAGACGAACGCCTTGCTTCAGCCGTCGCCAGTGCCGGCGCCAAGCAAGTCATGCAGCTCGATCTGGCCATTGCACCCGGCGGCCTGATGCCGGACCTGGTCGACACACTCGAAGCGGCAGGCCCTTATGGCGTGGGCTGGCCCGGGCCACGCATAGCAGTCGGCCCCGTTCGGTTGGTAAAAGCGGACATAGTCGGCACCGACCATGTCCGAATCATTGCCTCGGGACAGGATGGTCATTCCTTCAAGGCAATTGCCTTCCGCGCCGCCGAAGGGGAAATGGGCCAAACCCTGCTCCATGCATCGAGGGATCGACAATTCCTGCTGGCCGGACGGGCGAAGATCGACGACTGGGGTGCACAACCGCAAGCGGAACTGCATGTCGAAGATGCAGCATTCGCGGATTAGGCAACCTGCATGCCAGCGGGGTTGACCGCGCGATGATGCATGCCTAAGTGCCCCGCCACGCCACCGGCCCATTTGGTTTGGCCCCTTCGTCTAGCGGTTAGGACGCGGCCCTTTCACGGCTGAAACACGGGTTCGATTCCCGTAGGGGTCACCACCGGTGGCGCGATTTTTTCGCCTGCGCGACTTTTCCCATTGGCTTAGCATGGCGGCTACGGCTAAGCGCTGGCCCGATGTCGCAAGACCGCACCTTGCCTTGGCCCGGACTCCTTCTCGCGCTCGTCACCGCGGCAGGCTTGATATGGTACGGAACCGATGCATGGCTGGCATTTGCGGTGCTGCTTGTCTGGACGGGGACGCTCCTTCTTTCCAGTTCCGTGCCGCCCAGGTCTGAGGGAAAGAAACGGCATAGCGTCTTTTCCCGAGACGAGATGAGCGAACTCATCGAGCATTCCCGAACCCCGCTATTGCTGACCGAGCGCAAGCGGGTTTCAGTCGCCAACAACGCTGCACGCGAAATTCTCGGTGAACATATGCTCGGACAGGATGTACGGGTTGCCTTTCGTCACCCGGACGCCGTCGCCCTGCTCGACCAATCGAGTAGCGGTACCGCAACGGTCCGCGGCTTGGTGCGAAGGCTCGATATCTGGCAGATCAACTACAAAAGGCTAGACGCGAACCTCGGTGTCATCGAACTGGTCAACCAGACTGCGGAGGCCGATATCAGCCGTGCGCATACGGATTTCGTCGCCAATGCTAGTCACGAACTGCGCACCCCCCTTGCTTCTGTCATCGGCTATATCGAAACGCTGAGCGACGAGGATGCCGACTATACCCCGGAAACACGTGGCAGATTCTTCGCGACGGTTCTGAGCGAAGCGCGTCGTCTGCAAAGCCTGATCAGCGACCTCATGTCGCTGTCCCAGGTGGAAGCGGAAAAGCATGACAGGCCAACCGGAGTGATTCGGTTGAAAGAACTGGTCGAAGGTGCCAGCATCGATGCCGCAGGCCCGGACCGCCAGCATCGATTGCTGATAGAATGTCACGAAGATTCGACCATTGTCGGCGAGGCTCGGCAAATCGAGCAGGTTATCCGGAATCTGGTCGACAATGCTCTCAAATATAGCGGGATAAACGAGACCGTCGTCGTATCGCTCGATCGCGCGCCCAGCGGTGATGCCAGGCTACGCGTTACAGATTATGGCGAGGGCATCGCTCCCGAACACATTCCGCATCTCACTCGCCGGTTCTACCGGACCGATCCGGGGCGCAGCCGCGCTTCGGGCGGGACAGGCCTGGGGCTGGCGATCGTCAAGCATATTGTGGAACGCCATAAGGGACGTCTGGATATTGACAGTGAAGTCGGCAAGGGAACTGTTTTCACGGTCCGATTTCCAGCTTCTGAAAAGGCAGTCGATGACGTGTCATAAAGTTGACATAACGAAACGCCATCGCCGTTTACGCGGTTATTGTCGGCCGCGGTTCTTTTGCCCGATATGAGAATGTCCAAATCCTACTTCGCATACAGTGTCCGGCGGAGCTGCCAGTGCCTGCACCAGCATGACAGCGCCGATGCTTGTGTGAAAAGACTGTCATGTCGATAACTGTTCTCTTTCTTCTTGCGATCGGCCTCGGCCTTGCGGGTTGGCTCGCGGCACGCGCCCGCGCATGGACTTTCCGCCATGAAAGCCAAACCAGTCGCCTTGCGGCACTGCCCAACTATCATGCCTGGTATGTGGCATTGTGGATCGCGATACCGATGATCGTATTCGCAACCGCATGGAGCATGATAGCGCCGCAACTGATAACCCAGTCGGTACTGGCCTCCCCCGCCGCGGATGTCCTGCCCGAATTCGGCTTCAAGCGGGAGACCATGCTGTCCGAGGCGCGCGCCGTTGCAACCGGCGCGGCCCCCGGAGTGTTCAACACGGACGCACAGGGCCTTGTCGAACCGTACCGCAATGCCCTGTCGCGATACGGGACGATCGGCATTATCGTAACACTGCTGATCGGCTTTCTCGGAGGGGCCTGGTCTTTCCTCAAGCTCAAGCCGGACTTTGCCGCCCGAACACAGGTCGAGCGTATCGTCATGGCGATTCTGCTGCTTGCTTCGCTGGTCGCGATTTTGACTACGCTCGGCATACTGGCCAGCTTGGTGTTCGAGACAATCCGGTTCTTCGGAATGGTCAGCCCGATCGATTTCCTGTTCGGAACGCATTGGGGTCCCGATCCCATGGCCAATGCGGACAACCCCGATGCATCGCGCTACGGGGCCATCCCGCTCTTTTGGGGGACGATATATATCGGTGCCATCATCGCCATGATCGTGGCCATCCCTCTCGGCCTGATGAGCGCGATCTACCTGACGCAATACGCCAATCCGCGACTGCGGGCCTGGGTCAAGCCCGCGCTCGAGATTCTCGCCGGCGTCCCGACCGTGGTATATGGCTACTTCGCCGCCCTGACGGTAGCTCCGGCGATCCGCGACATGGCACTCGCAACCGGGCTGTCCAACCCGTCGAGCGAAAGCGCCCTCGCCGCTGGCTTGGTCATGGGGGTCATGATCATCCCGTTCGTTTCTTCCATGGCGGATGATTCGATCGCTGCCGTGCCGCAAGCCATGCGCGATGGCAGCTTGGCGATGGGGGCAACCACATCCGAGACGATCCGACGGGTGCTCGTTCCGGCCGCCCTCCCCGGTATCGTGGCCGGAATCATGCTGGCAATCAGCCGTGCGATCGGCGAGACCATGATAGTCGTGATGGCGGCTTCGACCGCTGCCAATCTCAGCGCGAATCCGCTCGATTCGATGACTACGGTTACTGTCCAGATTGTTGCCATGCTTACGGGCGAAGGCAGTTTCGACCATCCTGCCACACTGAGCGCATTCGCGCTGGGGTTCGTTCTGTTTCTTGTCACGCTGGGGCTCAATTTCGTGGCCCTGCGCGTTGTGAAGAGGTTCCGCGAAGCTTATGAATGAACGCGTAGCCCCAACCCGTACACCGGCTTTCGAAGCCCGGCTCAGGAAGCGCTATGCCGCAGAGCGGCGCTTCAAGCTGATCGGACTGGCCGCCATCCTGTTTTCGGTGGCCGTGTTGGCGTTCCTGCTGATCACCATGACCATAAACGGCATTGGCGGTTTTCAGCGCACCGAACTCAACGTTCCCATCGACTTCACCGAATCCGGCCTAGCCGGTGATCCCGGACGCCTCGCCGGGACCGACGGCACACGTTACCTCGAGCTTCAGGGCCTGCCCGCGGTGGTCGAGTTCTATGCGGAAGAAGCCCTGGGGCCAGAGGCGGTCGCCGAACTCGACCCGAATGCGTGGCGTGATGTAGCACAAGCAATCATCGACGATCCCGAAATCCTGCAAGGCGAAGAGGTATTCGCATTGCCGGCCGGCTCCGATCTCGCTGCCGGTTATGCGGGCGAAGGTTCGCCCGACATGCAAGCCATCGCCGCCGACCTCGCTCAGCAAGGCAAGATCGAGGACAACTTCGATTTCGGCTTCCTCGAACGCGCCGACGCGACCGACCCGCAGCGGGTCGGTATATGGGGCGCCCTGAAAGGTTCGATGCTGACGATGATCGTGACGCTGTTGCTGGCGTTTCCCATCGGTGTGATGGCCGCGCTCTATCTTGAAGAATATGCACCGAAAAACCGCTGGACCGATCTTATCGAAGTATCGATCAACAACCTCGCTGCGGTACCTTCGATCATATTCGGCCTGCTCGGCCTTGCCGTATTTCTGTCGATTTTCCCCAATTTCCGCTCGGCCCCTTTGATCGGCGGGATGACTCTGGCCCTGATGACCATGCCGGTGATCGTGATATCGGGCCGCAATGCGATCAAGGCGGTTCCCCCCTCGATCCGTGACGGTGCACTCGCTGTGGGGGCCTCTCCGGTCCAGGTGGTGTTCCACCACGTCCTGCCTCTTGCCCTGCCGGGTATTCTTACCGGCACCATTATCGGCATGGCTCGGGCACTGGGCGAAACCGCTCCGCTCCTGATGATCGGCATGCGCGCTTTCGTCGCAACGCCCCCCGACGGGTTCACCTCCCCGGCAACCGTGCTGCCGGTGCAGATTTTCCTGTGGTCCGATGAAATCGACCGCGGGTTCGTCGAACGGACATCTGCAGCGATTATTATCCTTTTGCTGTTCCTGTTATTGATGAACGGCCTCGCCATCTACCTGCGCAACCGTTTCGAGAAAAAATGGTGACCATAGTCCATCCCAACCTAGAAGATACCGACGCCAAGATGAGTGCGCGGGGTGTTTCCGTCTATTACGGAGACAAAAAAGCCATCGACAATGTCTCGATCGATATCCCGACAAAATACGTGACCGCCTTCATCGGCCCGTCGGGCTGCGGGAAATCGACATTTCTGCGTGCGCTCAATCGCATGAACGATACCATCCCCTCGGCGCGTGTTGAAGGCGACATCATGCTCGATGGCGAAGACATCTACCGCTCGAAGATGGATGTCGTGCAACTGCGTGCCCGCGTCGGGATGGTGTTCCAAAAACCGAATCCCTTTCCCAAATCGATTTACGAAAACATCGCATACGGGCCGAAGATTCACGGCCTCGCGGACGGCAAGGACGAACTCGATGCCGTCGTGGAAAAGTCGCTTCAGCGGGCCGGCCTGTGGAACGAGGTAAAGGATCGTTTGACCGATAGCGGCACCGCATTGTCAGGCGGCCAGCAGCAGCGCCTGTGTATCGCACGCGCGATCGCGGTCGATCCCGAAGTGATCCTGATGGACGAGCCGTGTTCGGCTCTCGATCCCATCGCAACGGCCAAGATCGAGGAACTGATCGACGAACTCAATGGGCGCTATGCCATCGTAATCGTCACGCATTCGATGCAGCAGGCCGCGCGCGTATCGCAAAGAACAGCATTTTTCCATCTTGGAAATATGGTGGAATACGGTCGTACTTCTGACATATTCACCAATCCGCAGGAAGAGCGGACCAAGGACTACATCACAGGGCGGTACGGCTAATGCCTGAACATACAGTCAAGGCTTTCGACGAAGATATCACTCACCTGCGCGGCCTGATCGCGGAAATGGGGGGGCTTTCCGAACTCGCCATCCAGGAATCGCTCGATGCCATGGTCCGGGGCGACGAGACACTCGCCGCCGAGGTAGTGAAGCGCGACAGGAAGATCGACGAGCTTCACACCGAAGTGGACAAGCTGGCAGTGCGCGTAATTGCCTTGCGCGCACCGATGGCGGACGATTTGCGCGAAGTCGTCGCCGCCCTCAAGATCGCCGGTGTGGTCGAACGGATCGGAGACTACTCCAAGAATATCGCCAAACGCGTCGGCAAAATCGAAGGTCGCGACCGTTTCGAACCGCTGACACTACTCCCGGCAATGGGTGATCTTGCAGCGGAAATGGTGCATGATGTGCTGTCGGCCTATGCCGCACGCGATCCACTACTGGCAAAGGAAGTCATTGCCGCGGACGACAAGGTGGATGCCTTTTACAACAGCATTTTTCGCAATGTAGTCAGTTATATGGTTGAGAACCCTGCGACGATCTCAAGCGCCGCGCAATTGCTTTTCGTTGCCCGCAACCTCGAGCGGATAGGGGATCACGCAACGAATGTTGCCGAAATGGTGCACTTCGCTGCAACCGGCACCTATCCTCCGGACGAGGACGACTGACCCGCCGTTGTCGCGAAGGTGTAATATTCAATATTCAGCGTGCGGGCTATATCCGGCCCTGCAAAAACGAGTCGATTCGATGTCTGCTGCCAAGCTGCTCCTTGTAGAAGACGATCCGGCTTTGGCCGAACTGCTCGAATTCCGTTTCCAGAAGGAGGAATACGATGTTCGAGTTACCGCCGACGGCGACGAAGCGCTCATCATGGCATCGGAAGATGTTCCGGACCTGATCATTCTCGACTGGATGATCGAGGGAACCAGCGGCATCGAGGTCTGCCGTCGCCTGAGGCGCGACAAGGCGACTGCTCATGTTCCCATCATCATGCTTACCGCCCGTGAGGGTGAGGACGACCGGATTCGCGGTCTCGAAACCGGTGCTGACGATTATGTCACCAAGCCGTTCAGCCCGCGTGAATTGCTCGCGCGCGTCGCTGCAGTCATGCGTCGCATCCGGCCTGCACTTGCCGGCGAGACCATCGAAGTCGGGGATATCATGCTCGATCCGGTCGCGCATCGCGTTGAGCGGCGCGGCCACCAGGTCGAGATGGGCCCGACTGAATACCGCCTGCTCAAATTTTTCATGGAAAGCCCCGGTCGCGTATTCAGCCGCGGGCAGTTACTGGATGGCGTTTGGGGTACCGACAGCGATATCGAACTGCGCACGGTCGACGTCCATATCCGCCGCCTGCGTAAAGCCATCGGGGTAGAAGGTGCGAAAGATCCGATCCGTACCGTCCGCTCGGCCGGTTACGCGCTGGATGCGCGCTGATCGTCTAGCGGCATATACTCGTATAACGATCCGACTGGTCGAAATGAAAATGGTCGCGATGTGCCTCGTTGTAATCGGGTGATAGAACGGTTGCGAACAACGAACATGATCCGTCACGAACCGTGTGGAGGAAAGCCGCCTTTCCCCCTGTTCCCGACCAGTCACCAAGCACCGATACTCGCGACCCATCCTCCATTACGAAGGCAGCGATATCGATGGCATTGCCGGTCGCATGCTCGCTCCAGCGCCCAGTGGAAGAACCATATACTCTCCTGCAACTGAAAGAGCCCAGATGTTCAACCCGCACGACACTGGTATCGAGCAACTCCCCGGCAGTAGGCTGGACGACATCGCGCAGCCACAATTTCATCCCGATTCCGAGCGGACACGTCGTCTGTGGAGGTGACGGGGAAAACGGCAGGTCGGATAGCACGGTGCGATCGTTCCTGTGGCACGGACCATCTCCCTGCGGATCGAGAGCTCTGAAGGCCGCCTTGCTGCGAGCGAGAACCGCGCGGCACTTGCCCGGATCGTCGCGCAAAGCAAGCAGCTTTCGTTCGGTTGCCCACCCGGGCGGATCTTCGAGATCGAGCGGTGCCCATGGATTATGTTGCGGGTGATCGCGCAACCAGGGCCAGCCCAGCAGCCCGAGAGCCGACAGGACCAGAACCGACAGCACGGCATCGCGCCGCCTTGCCGTCCGGCCCGTTTTTCTCCGCCTCCTGATCCGCTTATCCCATCAATCGCCCAGCAAACCCGGGATCAGGCCGAAAAGCAGGACCAGCGAAACAGCGACAGGCGCAGCCCAGGCGACCAGGAAGCGCCAGAAAGCGAACATGCCGCCGGAAAGGCCGCTTTCGCTTTCCACCAGTCGGCGATCCGCTTTCCATCCGACAAAGACAGCCACCAGCAATGCGCCCAAGGGCAGCATGATCTTGCCGGTAAAGCCATCAAGCGTGTCGAGGATATCCGCTTCCGCGAAAATACCCCAGAAACCGAGCGGGCGTATATCGGACCAGACATTGTATCCGAGCGCGCAAGCCACCCCGATCAGGAAGGCCACGAGACCGACGATGAATGCCGATTTCTTCCGGGTCCAGCCGAACCGGTCGATAACCCACGCCGTCGGCCCCTCGAGCAGCGAGATCGAACTGGTCAGCGCAGCGAAGAAGATCAGGATGAAGAACACGAAACCGACCAGCGCGCCTCCGGGCATCGCATTGAACGCTACCGGCAGGGTTTGGAAGATCAGCGCCGGGCCTCCGGCCGGGTCGAGCCCCACGGCAAAGACGATCGGGAAGATCATCAGTCCGGCAAGGATCGCCACTGTCGTATCAGCCAGAGCGATCATCCCGGCCGTCGGTGCCAGATTCACATCCTTCCCGACATAGGCGCCGTAGGTCAAAAGTCCTCCGGCAGCGAGGCTGAGCGAGAACAGCGCCTGTCCCAGCGCCTCGTTCAATACGGTCGGGGTCAGCTTGCTGAAATCGGGCGTGAACAGGAAAGCGAGAGCATCTTCGAAATTGCCCTTGAATGCCCCATAGATCGTGACGATCACCAGTAGGACGAAAAAGGCTGGCATCAGCCATGTCGCCGCCTTCTCGATCCCGTCATGCACCCCGCTGGCAACGATCCCGATGGTCGCCGCCATGAACAGTGCATGCAGCAGGATCAATCGCCCGGGATCAGCGAACAACTCGCCCATACGTCCCGTGATTGCGTCCTGGGATTCCCCCGAAAACGCGACCGAGAAGGGATCACCCGCGAACAGCGAACCGAAGAAATCCCCCCCTGAAATGAATACGTAATTGATTACCCAACCAGCCACTACCGAGTAGAATGACAGAATCAGGAAACCGCTGGTAATCTGGAGCGCGCCAAGCCCGCGCCAGTTGCGCGAACGGTTGGATTTGACGGCAACATTCTCGACCGAACCGATCGCATCCTCGCCACCGGCCCTGCCGAGCAGGATTTCGGACAGCACGAGCGGCAAACCCAGCAAGACGACGAATGCGATATATACGAGCACAAACGCACCACCGCCGTTTTCGCCTGCAAGCGTCGGAAAACGCCAGATGTTTCCGAGTCCGACCGCAGCACCGACCGCTGCCAGAATAAATGCCGTCCGCGAAGACCAGCCTTGCCCTCCGGCTGCCGCTGCACCTGCCATAACCTGTTTCCTCTCCGCCCCTTCACGGGTCCCAAATCGCCCGTCTTCTGCACCGAATCCATCCCGTAGTCGAGGTAGCATTTGCGCAAATCCCCTGCTCGGCTAGAAGCGCCCTATGTCCACGACCTTCCAGCTCGATACCTCCACCAGCCGCGCCAACCCCACTCCGGCGCCGATGAAACGGCTTACCGTGCCCAAGATCCGGCGACGCAAGAAGGACGGCATCACCGAACAACCATTGGTTATGTTGACGGCCTATACTGCCCGCCAGGCCCAGTTGCTCGATGCGCATTGCGACCTGTTGCTGGTCGGGGATTCTCTGGGCCAGGTGATCTATGGCCTTCCCTCCACTATCCCGGTCACTCTCGAAATGATGGCAAACCATGCCGCCGCCGTAGTGCGCGGAAGCTATCATTCCGTGGTCGTGGTCGACATGCCGTTCGGTAGCTACGAGGCTTCGAAGGAGGAGGCGTTCGAGAGCGCTTCCTACCTGCTCAAGCAAAGTGGAGCCGCCGCCGTGAAACTGGAAGGCGGACAAGCGATGGCCGAAACGGTCGCTTTCCTCAACCAGCGGGGAATTCCCGTAATGGGTCATGTCGGACTGACCCCGCAGGCGGTCAACGTTCTCGGTGGCTATGCCGCGCGCGGACGCAACGACGCGGAAGCACGGAAAATCGTCTCCGACGCCCAATCCCTCGACGAAGCAGGCGCTTTCGCGATCGTGATCGAAGGCGTGGTCGAACCGATAGCAATCGAGGTTACCGAATCCGTCGCCGCACCGACGATCGGGATCGGTGCCTCGGCCAAGTGCGACGGTCAGGTTCTCGTAACCGAGGACATGCTTGGCATGTTCGAGCGCGTGCCGCGTTTCGTGAAGCGCTACGAGGAAATCGCAGGGATCATCGAAAAGACCGTCGAGACCTACGCCGCGGAAGTCCGGGACAGGGCTTTCCCGGGACCCGAACAGACATACCAACCGAAATAGCCGCACCCGGCTTGCGATGTCGGCGGCGACAGCCTAGCTGGCGCTTCGTCCTGCCTTGAGATTTGCCCATGGCCACACTGCTCCGATTCTATACCTTCTCCTTTATCTTCACCCTCATATGCCTTGGCCTAGCCGGGTGGTACGGGTGGTCAAGCACGGGCACGCTGGCGGGTACGGCCTCGCTCCTGTGGATCGTAGTGGTTCTTTCAGTGCTGGAAGTCTCGCTGAGCTTCGACAATGCCGTGGTCAACGCATCCGTGCTCAAGGAAATGGACGAGGTATGGCAGAGACGCTTCCTCACTTGGGGTATCGCCTTCGCCGTGTTCGGGATGCGGGTGGTTTTCCCGCTGGCCATTGTCGCTATCGCCGCGGGTCTTGGTCCGCTTGAGACAATAGATCTCTCGCTCAACGACCCGCAGCGCTACGAAGAACTGGTCAGCTCCGCGCATGTCGGGATCGCCGGTTTCGGAGGTGCATTTCTCGCAATGGTAGGCCTCAAGTTCTTTTTCAACCTCGATAAGGACGTGCACTGGATCCGCGCACTGGAAGCGCAACTGACCAAATTTGCGGCGCTTCCCGCCGCGGAAATAGCGATCCTGCTTCTCGCGATGTGGGGTATCTCGACCTTGCTGGAACCCGGTGAAGCGCTCACCTTCCTTATTTCCGGCATCCTGGGATTGGTGACATTCATCGCTGTCGAGGGGGTCAACAAAATTCTCGAACTTCGCGAGGAAAAGGCACGGCTGACTGGTGCGGTGATACGAAGTGGCTTGGGCGGGTTTCTCTATCTGAACATTCTCGACGCCTCGTTCAGCTTCGACGGAGTCATCGGGGCATTCGCGCTCTCCAACAACATGGTCATCATCGCCTTGGGCCTGTCGATCGGTGCAATGTTCGTGCGTTCCATGACCATTCATCTGGTACGTCAGGGCACTCTCGCCCAATACCGTTTCCTGGAGCATGGTGCTTTCTGGGCAATCATCGTGCTCGGCGCGATCATGCTCCTCTCGGCCAGGTTTCATATCCCGGAAACCATCACCGGCCTGATCGGTGCGACATTGATCGGTCTGTCGTTGTGGTGGTCGATCCGGTACAACCGGAACGATCGCGCTACCGATCCGTCCGCTGCACCAGACGGCTAGAAACAGGCGCCGCAACGATCAAGTAAAACAGCAGTGAAATAAGCAGGAACCGGATATTGGCCGCTCCAAGGCGTTCAATCTGGCCAGGCGACACACGGCGCGACCAGCGCCATTCCCGACAACCTTGTTGAGTTGGGCTTATCCGCCCAGACCCAGCCGGCCAACACGATATCGCGCCCCCCATCTCCGCGTTTCAAGCGATTGCAGCGTTTCCAGCGCGTGCCGGTTCATCGGCTGTAAGATTACTGCGAGAAGGGCATGGTGCCGGGCCTTGTCTCCATCGCCGAGACTACGTGCGATACGCGATCGCAGAACATGCATTTCAGGGCTGCGCGATGCACCGTTGGCAAGTGCGAGATCGGCATAGATACCTGCCTCCCGCCACTCCTGACGGGCGACAGCGATGTAGGCCAGCATCGCAGCCGCCTCGCTATTGGCCGGTTCGCCTGCAAGGTGTTGTATAATCAGGTCCCTCGCGTCATCCTCCCGACCCAGGGCGATCAGCGCCGTATAGTTTCGCCGGGTCAGAGGCCAGGGGCGGCGAATACGCGCCGCGTCTTCATAGAAATCCAGGGCCTTTCCGGCATTCCCCGCGACCAGATAAGCGTCCGCCGCGAGCGACAGGGCATCGCCCGAACCGGGAAACCGGCCACGAAAACCCTCCGCTTCCACCACCGCCGCACGGCGCCTTCCGGCCACGATATTTCCTCGAACAAGCGCAACCGTGTTCTCGCCCTGCTCTCTGCCGCCGACTTCTGCCACACTGAGCGGAATGACCGATTGCACAGCCACCAGATCGCTTTCCCGGACCCGGGCTGCCCGATCGAGATAGGAAGCCGCAACCTCGCGGTCGCCTAGTGCCTCGTAGGCGCGTGCAACCATGGTTCGCAAATATGGCGATGCGCTTGGCAGCCCGGCCGTCTCTCCGAAGCGATAGACCACCTCTCGATGACTGCCGCCAAGCGAGAGGGCCCGGGCCAGCAGATGACGGAAACGGCGATTGTCCGGCTGTTCGCGAAGCAGACGTCCGAATGTTTGGGCCGCACTGTCGTAATTGCCATTCTCCAGGTCGACGATGCCGACCAGCAAACCCGAAGAGGCCTCGTCTTCGCCGGATATCCCCCCTCGCAACAACAATGAACGCGCCAACTCGTATTTTCCCGCACGCGCTGCCAATACCGCCTGCATGAAATAGGGGCGGGGATCGCGCGGATTGCTGTTGTGGAGCTGCCGCAAGATCACGAGCATGTCCGTTGCCCGTCCGGCATCGCCCAACACCGCTGCATAGTCTGCCTTGAGATCGAGGTTCCCGGGATCGACCTCCAGTGCTCGGGCATAGATCGGCAGTGCCGCGCTGGCCCCCTCGGCTTCGCGTACCAGTTGCGCGTGCAGACGCAGCGCTTCGGGATTGTGCGGCCCTAATTCGACCGCCTTTACACTGGCATCGATGGCTTCCAGTTGTTCGCCCCCCGCATATCGCAGCCGGCCGATATCCGCCCAAAGCCCCGGATCGTCCGGCTTGAACCGATAGGCCTCGTCATAAGCAGCACCCGCGGCGGGCAGATCCCCTTCGGCAAGCTCGAGCTTGCCGAGCATATGGAAGCCCCTCCCGGCGCTATCCCTGGAAAACTTGCCCGGTCCGAGCCAACGCCTTGCCTCGGCATATTTGCCCTGGCGCAATTCGGCTTCACCAAGATAGGCAGCTAGATCCTCTCGCGCAGTGCCGTCGCTGAGCAAATCTTCAAGGACGAGTTCCGCACCTAGAATGTCACCAGCAGCCAGATCTGCTTGCGCACACTCCAATGGTGTTCGCGTATCGGGCGGCTCGCCGCAGCCCGCCAGCGCCAGCATCAGCGTGACCGCCGCGAGTGCGAGAACGCGTCTTTCAGCCCTGCAAATCATACTGCTTGAGCAAGTCGTACAGAGTCGGGCGACTAATACCGAGCAGCTTGGCGGTGCTGGATATATTGCCTTCGGTCCGAGCGAGTGCATGCCGGATGACCTTGCGGTCGGCCTTCTCACGCGCGCATTTCAGGTTGAGCGGCTGCTCATCTTCGCTCTCCGCGCTTTCGAGATCCAAATCCTCTGCCGAGACAAGCTTGCCATCGGCCATGATGACCGCACGCTTCACGCGATTTTCCAACTCACGCACATTGCCCGGCCAGTTCCACCCATCGATCGCTTCGAGCGCGTCGGGCGCAAAGCCCTTTACCTTGGCACCCATTTCGATGGCGAACTTGTGCAGGAAAGACTTCGCCAGCAAAACTGCATCGCCCGCTCGATCGGACAGGGGCGGGATATTCACCACGATTTCGGCAAGGCGATAGAACAGATCTTCACGGAATTGCCCTTCGCCGATCATGGCTTCGAGGTTCTGATGGGTAGCGCATACGATCCTTGTATCGACCGCTATCTGCTTGCGCCCGCCGATCCGTTCGATGGTCCGTTCCTGCAGGAAGCGTAGCAACTTGACCTGGAGAGCGAGCGGAATGTCACCGACTTCGTCGAGGAATAACGTGCCGCCATGGGCCTGCTCGATCTTGCCTTCGGTGGTTTTAACAGCCCCGGTAAAGGCGCCTTTCTCGTGACCGAACAATTCGCTTTCGAGCAGGTTCTCGGGGATAGCCGCGCAATTGATGGCGACAAAAGCCCCGTCGGACCGACCGCTGACATTGTGCAGCCCCCGGGCCAACAACTCCTTGCCCGTGCCGCTTGCACCAAGCAGCATAACCGAAACATTGGTATTGGCGACGCGTTCGACCGTTCGGGCGACCTTGACCATTTCGGGAGCCCCGGTGATCAAACCGCCGAGCACGGTGTTGTCGTCCCCGGAACGATGCAGCAGGCGGCGGTTCTCCTCCTCGATCCGGTGAAGATTCAAGGCCCGCCGGACAATCAGGCCAAGCGCTTCGATATCGACCGGCTTCTGGTAGAAATCGTATGCCCCGCTTTCGATCGCCTGCAAGGCACTCTCACGGGCACCGTGACCCGAAGCGACAATGACCTTGGCATCGGGTTTGAGCGCCATGATCGCATCCAGCACGGCGAACCCTTCAGTCGTGCCGTCGGGATCCGGCGGAAGGCCGAGGTCGAGCGTAATAACGGCCGGTTCTTCGGAGCGAAGTGCCGTCAGGGCGGATTCGCGATCGCCCGCAATGACGACATCGAAATCCTCATAGGCCCATTTGAGCTGTGCCTGCAGGCCCTCGTCATCCTCGACGACCAGCAATTTCGGTTTCGCTTGTGCCATCAGGCAACCTCCGTTTCGAAATTGTCATGGTGTTCGATCAAGGTGGCGGTATCCGCGAGAGGCAGGCTCGCAGCGAACCTCGTGCCGAGACCTTCGCGCGATTCCACTTCGAGTCGCCCGCCCATCGAGCGGATCAGCTCGCGAGCTTCGAACGCGCCGATACCGAAGCCAGCGGTTTTTGAAGACACGAACGGTTTGAACAGGCCGGTGCGGACGAATTCAGGACTCATCCCGCGTCCGGAATCGACCACCTCGATCTTGCCACGCATCCCATCGCTCGAAATATCGAGATAGACCGGCATGGCGTCTTCGCTCGCATCCACAGCGTTCTGGACGAGGTGGGCAAGCGCCTGCTCGAGACCTTCGGGCGCGGCGAGCACCATGGGATCTGCGCCGGCAATGATCTCCACCTTGTGCGCGGTCTCGAAATGCCTTGCTACACGGGTAGCCAGGTCGACGAGGCGCAACGAACTCCGCGCCTCGGCACCGCTGCTTCCATATCGTCCCAAGCGAGACAGCAGAGCGTTAAGCTTGTCCGCGCTGTTGCGCAAGGTGACGAGCATGTCGGCCCGGAATTCGGGCTTGTCGGCGTGTTTTTCCGCATTGCGTGCAAGCAGTGAAAGCTGGCTGGCGAGGTTCTTGATATCATGCATGACGAATGCGATGCGCCGGCTGAATTCGTCGAACCGCGCCGCTTCCATCAGTGCTTCCTGCCCGGCTTTCTCCGCGAGGTAGCTGGCAAGCTGCCGCCCGACCACGCGAAGCAGGTCGTAATCCTCCCAGTCGAGATCGCGGGCGATAGCCGGCCTCGCAAGCACGATGATACCCGTCAGGTGATCGAAATGGAGCAGCGGCACCAGCGCCCAGCAGTTCCTGTCTTCAAGCAACCACGACGGAACCAGTTCCGCCTCCCCCCAGCGATCATGCCCCAACCGGATTTCATCGAAGTTGAGCACGAACCCTTTGCGTTGCAGCAGCGCGGCAAGTTCGGCCGGGATCGAATCCGCCGGAACGGCAAGCGATTTCCAGCGCCATCGAGCCGCCAGGCTGAATCCACCATCCTCTTCGGGCTGCAATAGCAGGCCGGACGGGCTGTCAGTAATGTCGGCCATGGCCTTCACGAGGCGTTCGGCGAGCGTATCATCCGCTTCACCCGCGCTGCCGATCGTCTGGGTGAAGCGCAGCCATTCGGCGCGATAGTCATAGCGGTACTGAAACAAATGCTTGACGACCGTCACTCGCAACCAGCCGCGCAGCCGGTTGGATGGGAGCCAGAACAGGGCAACGACACTCGCCGCGAACACGAAGCTTACCTGGGTCAGCCGCCCAAGGTCATCACCCAGCATGCTGAGCGACTGAGCGATACCCACCATCAGCAGCAGGTAACCGCCCAGGATGATAAGCGAGAAAGACTGGAAGGCGAGAGTCCGCGAAGGCCTGAGACGCAGTGCGGCGGAAGCCGAACTGAAACCGACAAGGAGCGGCACGGCCATCAGGCTGGTCACGATCCCTCGCAACGCAGCCAGCTCCACAGGAATGCCGCCGCCGAGATATGCGACGGTATAAAGATTCAGATCGAACGCCCACAATCCCGCCAGGGCCGCCGCGCTCCAGCGCAAGGCCTGGCGTGTCGCGGGGACCGCACCGGCATAGAGGTTATGCAGCAGCACCAGCGAACCGATCGCAACGAGCACATGGAACATCGCGCTGACCTGAAACACGAGCCACGCCAGTTCCGGAGTAATCGCAAAGCGCGAGCCGATCGTGAACAGGGCAAGCTGGAGGCCCTCGACGAAGCCGAGCGCGATGGCCACAGGCCGTATCGGCGCGAGGCTTTCATGTCGCCCGTCGATGGCGAAGAGGCGATAGAGGACATAGATCCAGGCAAGGTTCCTGGCCACCTCGGCTACCATCACGATCGGCGATACGAGGCCCAGCGCGGCAACAGACACGCACCATGCCGCCGTAAGCGATAGCGCGACTATCGTCGCGCCACGCTCGGACCGGAAGCGGTCCCCCTTGCGCGCGAGCCAAATCGCCGACAGGGCGCAGATTGCGGCCCCGGTGAGGTAAAGCGCGAAACCGGCAAGGCTCCATCCGATTGCAACGATCGACATCAGCGCGCGCCCTCCGGCCAAAGCACCACACGCAAGGTCTGGAGCAGGATCAGCAGATCAAGGAAGGGCGTATAGTTCTTGGCGTAATAGAGGTCGTATTCGAGCTTATGGCGCGAATCCTCGATCGATGCGCCATAGGGATAGTTGATCTGCGCCCATCCGGTAATGCCGGGCTTCATCATGTGCCGTTCGGCGTAATAGGGAAGCTTGTCTTCGAGATCGTCGACGAATTTCGGTACTTCGGGGCGCGGACCGACAAAACTCATCTCGCCCTTGAGCACGCTCCAGGCTTGCGGCAATTCATCGATACGCACCTTGCGAATGAAGCGTCCGAGGCGCGTAATCCGCGGATCGTCCTTCTCCGCCCACTTCGCACCGTCCTTTTCCGCATCGATGCGCATCGAGCGCAGCTTGATGACATCAAAAGGCTGGCCGTAAAGGCCTACCCTCCGCTGCCGGAAGAAAGCCGGCCCCCTGCTGTCGAGCTTCACCAGCAACGCGAATAGCGCAATCAGCGGCAGTGTCGCCAGCAACAGCATGATGCTGGCGATGATATCGAATACGCGCTTGGCCGCGCTCGACAGCATCCGGCTGGAAGAAAACCCGTCGGAAAAAATCAGCCAGCTGGGATTGACGGTATCGAGATCCACCCGGCCCGTTTCACGTTCCATGAAGCTGCTGAAGTCGTTGACATGGACGCCCATCGTCTTGATCCGCAGGAGATCTTTGAGCGGCAACGCATTGCGCCGCTCCTCAATTGCCAGCACCACCTCGCTGACGCCCAGAATTTCGACGAAATCGCCAAGGTCGTGCAAGGCATCGCGCGAGATCGCCTCTTCTACCACGCGCTTGGCATCGGTCATGCCAATGTAGGAAACGATGGCGAAACCCGATCCCGGCCGCTGCGAAAGCTTGCGCAAGCGATCGGCGCGCAACCCCGCCCCCAGCACCATCACCCGGCGGCGGAACGCCGAGGTTCCCAGAAGACTGCCGATCAGAAGCCGGTCAAGACCGAGCAGCACCATGGCGATCGCCATCGTGTAGAACAGCATAGAGCGCCAGAACGCCAGTTCGGGCAAGATGAGTTCAAGGGCTGCGAGGGTTATGATTCCGATGCTCACGGCAACAAGCAAGCGCGCGCAGGCAAAACGCATCGAACGCAAGGCCTCGCTGCCATACACCCCTACGGAAATCATCGCGATCCATACGACGAGCGCAAAACCCGTAAGCTGCGCCATCCTATCGGTGATATAGCCCTGATCGATGCTAATCTGCGACACACGCAAGTGCCAGCCCAGCTCGCCCGCCACGAACAGCAACAGCAAGTCGAGCAAGCCAAGCAAGAGCACGGCATGTGGAATATAGTGTTTGAACAGTCGGATCATCAGGTCACCCGGCATTTCTTCGCGGATCGCCGGGTTAGGATAGAGAAGTGAAATGTCGGTAAATTTTACAACCACCGCAAAAGCGAGGCATTCACGGCGCTTCGATGGTTAGCGTTCTCCTAATTTTCGAATGACAGCGTCACGCTGCGACCGCATCACGCTGCGTCGAAGGAAAACGGCGTCACACCTCGCTTCATTCGCTCGAACCGAAGAGCGGCTGATCGTGGTGGCAAGGAGCGCTGACGGCACTCGCTGCGATGGCAGTTACGGCACCCCATCCCGATCGGCTGCGCGTCTTCCTTCCTGAGCGTTACGCCCTTGCCCATTGCCAGTTCCGATGCGAATTTCGCTTCGACCCCAACAACAACGGCAAAGCGCGCTTCTCCCGGCGACCCGCTCCCCTCGACGACCCGTGCAACGGTCAACCAATGTGCCGGACCGGCACCAGGATCGTCCAGGATCACCTGTTGCACCGACCAATCGGCGGGCCGCTCGAAAGCCTGATGAAGCACCCATAGCGGGCAGCTATCATCGCTTTCCAGCAAGGTCGCTCCACTGGCTCCGGCAAAACGCTTCGAGAATTGCCCCGCGCGATCGATCCTCGCCATGAAAAACGGCGCACCGCGTTGTCCTACCCGCTGCAGCGTGGTCAGGCGATGCGCGAGTTGTTCGAAACTGACCCCGAATCTGCGCATGAGGACCGGGAAATCGTATCCCGTCGCCTCGCAGGCCCGCAGGAAACGCGAATAGGGCATCAACAGGGCAGCAGCAAAATAGCCCTGCAGGTGCCGTTCGAACAGATGGCGTGCGGCATCCTCGACAAACTGTACCCCGGCCGCGATATTGGAAATGGCTTCTCGCTGCTCCAACTGGCCCAATTGCAGCGCAATTTGAAAATTGCGCGAAGCCGGCTCCAGCATTTCGGACAATTGCAACTGCCGCGCATGCAGGTCGAGACGACGCAGGGCATCGGGCATTACTTCGCGTGGCAGGATTCGGACCGTAATCTGATGCCTGTCGCGCAAGCGATCCGCCAATGCAGCCCCCAGATCAGCCCGCGAAAGCCGCAATTCGTCGGCAAGCTCTTCCGCCGCGGCATCGAGATCGATGAAATGATTGCGCCACCGTTCTATCTCGTGGCGCGACGCGGCCAGCGGATCCGCCCCGCCCTCGTCTGCCCCTCCGGCCTGATCATACAACCTTGCCAGGGCGGAAGCGATATGGGGCGTTGCGGAAAGGAATTCCGCAATCTCCTCGCGGTCGATATCGAGGTCGGAAAAACGCTGGTCCGACAAACGCCGGGCAATGCCATCCACGCCGCCTACCTGTTCATCGTCGCGCAATCGGCGCGGATCGAAATCGAATTGCTCGACCACCTGGACGATCACCCGCGCGGACAATGGCCGTCTGTTGCGCTCGATCAGATTCAGATAGCTGGGTGAGATCGAAAGCCGGGCAGCCATGGCCGCTTGCGTAAGACCTTCTTTCTTGCGCAAGCGTCGCAAGGCGGAACCGGCAAACAATGCACCTTCAGTCATTTTGTAACTTTCTTTACAGATTTACAAAAAGTTATGCCAGTCCACATGCTATAAGACAAGTTAGTTTGTAATTTTTTATGTTATTTTGGAAATTCCGGAGGGATGAAGCTTGTCAGACAAGCAAAGTGCTCCCCGGAGAAACCAATGACCTACCAGACCAAGATCAACCGCATGAACCAGGCCATTACCGGCCAGGGCGCGCCGTGGAACGCGATCGATGCCGAAGCCGCAACCCGCATGCAACTGCAAAACCGTTTCAGCACCGGCCTCGATATTGCCCGCTACACCGCGCGGATCATGCGGCAGGACATGGAAGCCTACGATGCCGATCCTGCGAACTACACCCAGTCGCTCGGTTGCTGGCACGGGTTTATCGCCCAGCAGAAGATGATTTCGATCAAGAAGCATTTCGGCAGCACGAAACAGCGTTACCTCTATCTGTCGGGCTGGATGGTCGCGGCGCTTCGCAGCGAATTCGGCCCCCTGCCCGACCAGTCGATGCATGAAAAGACCAGCGTCCCCGCACTGATCGAGGAACTGTATACCTTTCTGAAGCAAGCCGACGCCCGCGAGTTGGGCGGGATGTTCCGCGACCTTGATGCCGCACGGGAGAATGGCGATGAACTCGAGGTAAGGCGCATCGAGGCCGCGATTGACAATTACGAAACGCACGTTGTCCCGATCATTGCCGATATCGATGCGGGATTCGGCAATGCCGAAGCGACTTACCTGCTCGCCAAGAAGATGATCGAAGCGGGCGCCTGTGCCTTGCAGATCGAGAACCAGGTTTCCGACGAGAAACAATGCGGCCATCAGGATGGCAAGGTCACCGTTCCGCACGAGGACTTCCTCCAGAAGATCCGCGCGATCCGTTATGCCTTTCTCGAACTGGGAGTCGAAGAAGGGATTATCGTCGCCCGCACCGATTCGTTGGGAGCGGGGCTGACCAAGCAGATCGCCTACACCAGGGAAGAAGGCGACCTGGGCGACCGGTATAACAGCTTCCTCGATTGCGAAGAAATCGATGCCGCTGACATCAAGAACGGCGACGTCTTCATTGGTCGCGAAGGTAAGCTGCTTCGTCCCAAGCGGCTGCCGTCGAACCTCTACCAGTTCCGTCCCGGAACCGGTGAAGACCGGTGCGTGCTGGACTGCATCACCTCGCTGCAGAACGGCGCCGACCTGTTGTGGATCGAGACGGAAAAACCGCATATCGGTCAGATCGGCGGGATGGTGGACCGTATCCGCGAAGTCATTCCCAACGCCAAGCTGGTCTATAACAATTCGCCGAGCTTCAACTGGACGCTCAATTTCCGCCAGCAGGTTTACGACGCATGGGCTGGTGAAGGGAAGGATATGTCAGATTACGATCGCGACCGGCTGATGAGCGTCGATTACGACGAGACCGAACTGGCTGCCGAGGCGGACGAGCGTATCCGCACCTTCCAGCGGGATGCGGCAGCCCAGGCCGGCATCTTCCACCACCTCATCACGTTGCCGACCTATCACACGGCCGCTCTCAGCACGGACAATCTCGCCAGGCGCTATTTCGGCGATGAAGCCATGCTGGGCTATGTCAGAAACGTCCAGCGCGAGGAGATCCGCCAGGGCATCGCTTGCGTGAAGCATCAGAACATGGCCGGCTCCGACATAGGCGACGACCACAAGGATAGTTTTGCCGGAGAAGCGGCACTCAAGGCCGGCGGTAAAGACAACACCATGAACCAGTTCGCGGCTGCCTGACGGTGCCCGTGCGGACCGGTTCGCAGCCGCCTGCGCCAATTCGAGGAGTAATCCAATGACCGATACCGATAGTAAACCGAAGGAACAGGCGAAGGAGCCGGCGCGCGCACGCGCTCTCCTTTCGACGGCCGACTTCCGGCTCTTGCGCGTTGCGTTGGCAAGTCATGCCAAGACTACGGATGATCACGAAGAGTTGGCCAAGATCAATGCGCTGCACCATCGGCTCGGCACGTATGGCTGATCGATCGGAAGACATCTCCTGGGGAGGAGACGCGGCCGTCGGGGTTCTCGAACCTCGGCGGCCGTAAAACTGACGGCAACCATATCGTGTCCGACGCATTAACGC
>JANQPE010000089.1 GCA_028289565.1 Parerythrobacter sp. | reverse complement strand
CTGCGGGCGGCCTTGTGGGCCTGTGGCTCGGCTTGTGCCTTGCGTGTTTCCGTTTGCGCCCTCAGACGCCGGGCGCGGGCCATCCGGCCCGCCTGGCTTCGGCCTGACCGGCCGTCGCGCAGGCGCGCAGGCAGGCTCTGGCTGCCGTGACCAGGGTTCGGGGCGCCCTACCCAACCTCCTTGTCACCCCCGCGAAAGCGGGGGTCCAGTGTGGGACAGCACGACCCGGCCACTCTGGATCCCCGCCTGCGCGGGGATGACGGAGGGTTGTGGGATGACGAAAGAGGAGGCGGGTGCGGAAAGAAAAACCCCCGGCTCACCTCTGGTGAGCTGGAGCGGGTAGCGGGAATCGAACCCGCATAACCAGCTTGGAAGGCTGGGGCTTTACCACTAAGCTATACCCGCCCGCTCAGGCCAGCGCGCTTGCACCGATAGCGCGCTTTCGTCAACATCAGGCTTGCCCCCCGCAATCAAAATTTGTTTGATCGCGCCGGGCGCTGCCTTAGGTCGGAAGCACTGCCATGCACCGCCTGACCCATCTCGAACGGCTTGAAGCCGAAAGCATCCACATCATGCGCGAGGTCGTCGCCGAGACGACCAGGCCGGTAATGTTGTATTCGGTGGGCAAGGACAGCGCTGTGATGCTGCATCTCGCGCGCAAGGCATTTCATCCTGCACCTCCGCCCTTCCCGCTACTCCATGTCGACACGACATGGAAATTCCGCGCCATGTACGACATGCGCGAAAAAGCTGCCCGGGACGCCGGGATGGAATTGCTTGTATGGCACAACCCCGAGGCAAAGGAGCGGGCGATCAACCCGTTCGATCATGGTGCGTTGCACACCGATATATGGAAGACACAAGGGCTGAAGCAGGCGCTCGACCATTACGGTTTCGATGCAGCGTTCGGCGGTGCGCGACGCGATGAGGAAAAAAGCCGCGCCAAGGAACGCATTTTCTCCTTCCGCAATGCGAACCATGGCTGGGACCCGAAGAATCAACGACCTGAATTGTGGAACATTTACAATACCAGGAAGGCTCCCAGGAAACATAACGGGGGCGAAAGTATCCGCGTTTTTCCGCTCTCCAACTGGACCGAACTCGATATCTGGCAATATATCATGGCCGAAGGGATCGATATCGTTCCGCTTTACCTGGCCGCCGAGCGCCCGACCGTGGAGCGCGACGGTCTGTTGCTGATGGTCGATGACGAACGCTTTCCACTGGCCGACGGCGAGAAGCCCGTCATGCGGAAAATCCGCTTCCGTACCCTTGGCTGTTATCCGCTGACCGGAGCGGTGGAGAGCGAAGCCGGCACCTTGTCCGAAGTAGTGCAGGAAATGCTGCTCACTTCAACCAGCGAACGCCAGGGTCGCGCGATCGACAAGGACGAAGGCGGGGCGGGAATGGAGAAGAAGAAGCAGGAGGGCTATTTCTGATGGCCGATCAAGCTTCCTCCAAGGCATCCTACAAGGCTGATACCCTCATCGCCGAGGATATCGACGCCTACCTGGAACAGCATCAGAACAAGGGGCTGCTCCGCTTCATCACTTGCGGCAGCGTCGACGACGGCAAGAGCACGCTGATCGGACGACTGCTGTACGATTCGAAGATGATTTTCGAGGACCAGCTCGCCTCCCTGGAAGCGGATTCGAAAAAAGTCGGTACCCAGGGCGAGAATCTCGATTTCGCACTGTTGGTCGACGGGCTCGCCGCCGAGCGCGAGCAAGGCATCACCATCGATGTCGCCTACCGCTTTTTTTCGACCGCGAAACGCAAGTTCATCGTCGCCGACACCCCCGGGCACGAGCAATATACGCGCAATATGGTCACCGGCGCCTCAACCGCCGATCTGGCCGTCATCCTCATCGATGCGCGCAAGGGTGTGCTGACGCAGACGCGGCGCCATTCCTACCTCGCCCACCTGCTTGGCATCCGCCACATCGTGCTGGCCGTGAACAAGATGGACCTGGTCGGGTATGGGCAGCAGGCATTCGACGATATCGTGGCCGACTATCGTACCTTTGCCGAAGAAATCGGGATCGAGGATTTTACCGCCATTCCGATTTCCGGTTTCAAGGGCGACAATATCACGACGGCTCCCTCGCCGAATACACGATGGTACCAGGGTCCAGGTCTGGTGGACCATCTCGAGAGCGTGGAACTCTCCAATACTTCCGCGCGGCAGCAACCCTTCCGGATGCCCGTGCAGTGGGTAAACCGGCCCAATCTCGATTTTCGCGGATTTTCCGGCTTGATCGCAAGCGGCGTGGTCAGGCCCGGCGATGCCATCCGCGTTGTGCCTTCGGGCAAGACCAGCATCATAAAATCGATCGAGACATTCGATGGAGCGCTGGACGAAGCCGTCGCCGGCCAATCGGTTACGCTCACTCTCGAAGACGAAATCGACTGTTCGCGCGGCGATGTAATCGGCAGTGCCGATGATCCCCCTGAAACATCCGATCAGTTCGAGGCAACGCTGGTTTGGATGGGCGACGAAGCGCTGAAGCCGGGGCGCGGCTATTGGCTCAAGCTCGGCACGCAAACCGTCACGGCCACGGTGCAGGAGCCGAAATACGAGATCAACGTCAACACGATGGACCGTCTTGCGGTCAAGACACTGGAACTCAACGCAATCGGCGTGGCCGAAGTCCATACCGAGCGACCGATTACGTTCGAACCCTATGAGGAGAGCCGCGCCTTGGGCGGCTTCATCCTGATCGACAAGATCACCAACGCCACGGTCGGCGCGGGCATGCTGCATTTCAGCCTGCGCAGGGCACAAAATGTCCATTGGCAGCCGACCATGGTCACTCGCACGGACCATGCGGCGCTGAAGAACCAAAAACCGCTCCTATTGTGGTTCACCGGCCTCAGCGGATCGGGCAAGTCCACCATCGCCAACGAGGTCGAGAAGCGGCTCAACAGAATGAATCGCCACACCTTCCTGCTCGACGGAGACAATGTCCGCCACGGGCTGAACAAGGATCTTGGTTTTACCGAAGCCGACCGGATCGAGAATATCCGCCGGATCGGCGAAGTCGCAAAGCTGATGACCGATGCCGGACTGATTGTCCTCACCGCCTTTATCAGCCCGTTCCGCGCCGAACGGCAGATGGTCCGCAAAATGATGAGTAATGGCGAGTTTATCGAGATCTTCGTCGACACCCCGCTCGAAGTGGCGGAGGAACGCGACGTGAAGGGACTCTACAAGAAGGCCCGTAGCGGAGAGTTGAAGAATTTCACCGGTATCGACAGTCCCTATGAAGAGCCCGAAAACGCCGAGATTCGCGTCAATACCGTCGAAATGACCCCAGAAGAGGCGGCCGATCATGTCATCGCGCAGATCCTGCCCCTGAAATGAGTGCACAGTTCGATCATGGCGATGCGGAACTGGCGGCAAGGCTCGCGGAGGAAGCCGGGCAGCTCTTGCTGCATATGCAGGCAGGCGGAGAATATTCGGGCCGGGAGCTGGGCCAGGCCGGCGACCGTATCGCCAACCGGTTTCTGGTCGACGCGCTGCGAGATGCACGGCCCGACGATGGATTGTTGTCCGAGGAAAGCAAGGACACCGAAGAACGGCTCGGCAAATCGCGCGTGTGGATCGTCGATCCGGTCGACGGGACACGCGAATACGGTGAAGGAAGGTCGGACTGGGCAGTGCATGTCGGACTGGCGGTGGATGGCATTGCCGCCACTGGCGCGGTCGCCCTGCCAGGCCTCGATGGCGGGCTGGTCATGCGCAGCGATACCCCTGTCGCTCTTGCCGCAGGCCACGAACCGCCGCGCATGCTGATCAGCCGCACACGACCTGCCACCGAAGCGCTGGCCGTGGCCGAACAGCTCGGCGCGGAGCTGGTCGCAATGGGTTCGGCCGGAGCAAAAGCGATGGCCGTGGTGCGCGGCGAGGCGGAGATCTATCTGCATTCGGGCGGGCAACATGAATGGGATAGTTGCGCGCCGGTAGCTGTCGCCGCTGCTCATGGATTGCATTGTTCGCGCATCGATGGTTCGCCATTGCGCTACAACCGCCAGGACACGCACCTGCCCGACCTGCTTGTGTGCCGCGCGGAATGGGCTGATCGCGTATTGAACATCGTCGCCGGACTTGTTCTCCCCGGCTGATCAATCTTCGGTGATCTGTTCGACCAAAGTCTGTTTCTGCGTGGCAGCAGGGGCTGCTTTGCTGCCGGGTACGTCCACTGTTACATCGACCCGACGATTGCGCGACCGACCGTCCTCATCGGGCAAGCCGTCGGGCAGGGCATTGGGTGCGACCGGGTTTTGCTCGCCGAAAGCGATTGTCGTGATCCGCGCTCTGGATGCGCCCTTGTCGGTCAGCCAATCGCGAACCGCATTTGCCCGAGCCTGCGATGCGCGGATATTGGCTTCGTCTGTTCCGGAGGAATCACTGTGACCACGCAACACGATGCTCCCCCCTGCCTGGAATTGCGGAGATTCGAGGATTGTCTCCAGTTCGACCTGCGCTTCCCCGTCCAGTTCGTTTCCTCCCATCGGAAAACCGATGCTGGCTTCCAGGGGCCGCAACAAGGCCGGATTCGGTTCGACTCCTGCGTCCGGGTTGAAGATGGATTGCGTCGGCGCAGCTTCGGGATTGGCGGCTTCGGCCGGATCGGGTTCAGGCATCGGGACTCTTCTCTCGCATCCCGCAAGGGCAAGGGCGAGCCACGCGATCAAAGCTATTGGTTTCGTCATCCGTTTTTCTCGTTTCATGCCGGTAACGGGCTCGACCCGCCCTTCCGCCCCCTCTTCGCGACCGCCTCGTCGGGACCGCGCCGGGCCGGAGGGGAGTAGGTTATGACAGTATCGCCCGCACGCGGTTCGGGACGTGCGGCGTGGGTGAAGAAGCGCATCGTACCGGTCCTGGCACGTCGCAACAGCAGCATGTGCGCCGTCTCGGGCAAGCTTTCCCGCGCATCCTTGAAATCGAATTCGTCGGACAGCTTCGTCTTGCGAAAGACCCAGCCTTGAGCGTGGCGTTCATTCACATCGGCCACTCCAAAGCCGGATTCGAACAAGGCCCGGCCACGCAGGCTTGGGGGCAATGCATGGCGGTCGTCATCATTCCCCGCCTTGCCCAACTGGTAAACCGAATCGCGCCCTATCTCGTGCGCGAATTCGTTGCAGACAAGCGCGTTGTAAGCCTCGTTGTCTGTTGCAGCGACAAGCACCTGGAACGGCGTCAGGTCGAGATTGTGCTCCGTCGCCTCGTTGAGGATTTCACCGTGATAGAAAGGCAGGCCTGCCCGACGAGCCACCGCCAATCGCTGCCAGCTTGAATCGACCACCATTACCGGGGTCTTCAACGAGTGCATCTGTTCGGCCAAAGCGATGCTCCACGGCGTGCTGCCAATGACCAGCAATCCGGGCCGCGTATCACCCTTTACACCCAGCCAGCGGGCCACCAGGTCGACTGTAAAGCCATGCGCGACAATGGTCGCCACCACGACTGCAAAGCTGAGTCCGATCAAGGCATTGCCGTCAGCATAACCAAGATCCGACAGGCGAAGCGCGAACAGGCCTGAAATCGCGACCAGGACGATACCGCGCGGTGCGACCCATGCGAGAAACACCCGCTCGTTCCAGGGAACCGAGCTGCCCAACAGGCTCAGGAGAATGGTTGCGGGACGGACAAGGAACAGCAGCGCGAGCAGGAACAGGCCGAAATTGACATTGAGATAGGCCAAATCCTCCACCTTGAGCGAAGCCGACAGAAGGATGAAAATACCCGAAACGAGCAGCACGGCGATATTCTGCTTGAACGGATGGATGCTCCGCAGGCTCGACACGTTCATGTTGGCGAGCGCGACACCCATCACCGTGACCGCGACCAGGCCTGCTTCGTGCTCGATCTGGTTCGAAAGCACGAAGACCGCAATCACCACTGTCAGCAGCACCGGCACTTTGAGATATTCCGGGACCGCACCGCGTGGAAAGGACCAGGCGATCAACCGCGCGGCCAGGTAACCCATCAGGCCCGCCATGATGGCTGCGACGATCATTGGCGGGACCACTTCGAATACCGTTGCGCCGGGAGTTTCGGCGACTTTACGGAAATATTCATAGGCGATGACGGCACACAATGCGCCAGTGGGATCATTGACGATGGCTTCCCATTTCAGGATTGCCGCGGGGCGCGTCTTGACCGAGGATTGCCGCAATAACGGTATAACCACGGTCGGGCCGGTTACTACCAGAATACCTCCAAACAGGACGGCGACGGGAAAAGCGAGCTTGGCGATATAAAACCCGGCGGCAGCACCGAGAATCCAGCCCAACAGCACACCAATCGTCGCCAATCGCCACACGCCATCCCCGGCATGACGCAATTCGCGAAAATCGAGACTCAGCCCCCCTTCGAACAGGATCAGTGCAACCCCGATCGCCACCATCGGCTCGAGGAGATTCCCGAACGCGTGTTCGGGATCGAACAGACCGAATACCGGACCAGCCAGAAAGCCGGCCGCAAGCATCAATACGATTGCAGGCCAGCCCGTGCGCCAAGCAACCCATTGCGCCCCGATGCCGAGCGCACCCACCATGGCTATGACGATTGCCTGTTCTTCCATGCCTTCCCGAGTAGCGAGAGATTGCCTTCCCGGCGAGTCAACTCCGCTAACAGTGCGTTCTTTCCCGAAAAATCCGTGTTTTCAATCGCCTTCGAATTCCATCAGGGCATCGACGGTAACGCCGGCCTCGCGCAGACGCGCCGCGCCGCCGAGATCGGGCAAATCAATCACGAACAGCGCATTGTCGCAACTCGCACCTGTCTTGCGCAACAAGTGCACTGCAGCAAGCGCCGTACCGCCTGTAGCTATCAGGTCGTCGACAATGACCACATTATGCCCATGACCTGACGCACCTGGATCCATCTCGAGCCGATCGGTCCCGTACTCGAGCGAATAGTCGACCCCGATAGTCTCGACCGGCAGCTTGCCGGGCTTGCGGATCGGCAGGAAGCCGAGGCCGAGTTCGACAGCAACCGCTGCGCCGAAAATGAAACCTCTCGCTTCCATCCCCGCGATAGCATCGGCACCCGCTTTATGCACATGCTCGGCGAGAAGGCCGACGGTGGCAGCAAGGCTGGGTCCGTCACCGATCAGTGTCGTTATATCGCGAAACCGGATTCCGGGTTCGGGGAAATCCGGCACGGTGCGGACCATCGATTTGAGTTCAGCCGGTGTCATGCATCCTCCCGATACGACAACGCCCCTCTCATCGAAATGATGAAGGGGCGTTGCGTATTCGCGTGCCGTAGCGCTTAGTCGCCGTCAGGCAGGCCTTGGGCTTCCTTCCTGGGCTTTACCGCCGACCAGACCTGCTTTTTGGCAAGCCAGGCAAGGATGGTGGCGAAAAGCAGGAAGCCGAGTACCGGCCAGCCATGCTGCCGCCGCTCGACCAGGGTCGGCTCCGCGGTCCAGGTTAGGAAGGCCGCCACGTCCTGCGCCATCTGATCGATGGTCGCATCCGTGCCGTCGGCATAGGTGACTTGCCCATCCGTTGTCAGTGGCGGAGCCATGGCCAGATTGAGGTTGGGAAAGTAGCTGTTGAAATACAGCCCTTCCGGTGTCTCGAATTCGGGGAACTCGGCCTTTAATGCCGAAGGGGCTTCGCTATAGCCGGTCAGCAGCGAATAAACGTAATCGGTGCCGTTATGCCGCGCCTTGGCCATCAGCGACAAGTCAGGCGGGATGGCGTTGTTGTTGGCCGCAGCCGCCGCAACGTCGTTGGGATAGGGCGACAGATAGTAATCCGTCGGCAGCCCCGGACGCACGATCGCCTCGCCGGTATCCGGATCGATGCCTGGCACGCTGAGGCTGGCCGCCTCGGCCTTGATCTCCGCATCGGTGTAGCCGAGCTTGGCTAGGTCGCGGACGGCAACATATTTCAGGGCATGGCAGGAAGAGCAAACTTCCTTGTACACTTGGTAACCGCGTTGCAACTGGGCCGTATCCCACTTGCCAAACACACCGTCATGCTTGAACCCGCCCTCGGGACCGTGCGCGTGTTCGTGGAAGGCATGTTCGGCGGTCTCCTCGCCAAGGCCTTCGGTCGCCGCGACATAAGCCCCGTTACCGAAAGCCCACAACACCACGACAGTGAAGCCGAGGCCGATGAAGATTGAAATAAGCCGGATCATCGCTTGTCTCTCTTTCCCGTCCTCAGGCCGTTGACTCGGTATTGTCGCCCAGCACCGCCTTTTCGTCCGATCCGAGCACCGCTTCGGTGATCGAATAGGGTAGTGGCTCCGGCTTCTCCATCGAGGATACGATCGGCAGGATCACCAGGAAATGCAGGAAGTAATAGGCGGTCGCGATCTGGCTGAACATGACATAGGGTTCTTCGGCCGGGGCGCCGCCGCAATAGAACAGGACCGCCATTGCCGGGATCAGGCCGAACCAGAAGAACTTGCGGAACAGCGGACGATAATGACCGCTGCGCACCGGCGACTTGTCGAGCCAGGGCAGGAAGAACCAGATCAGGATCGCGGCGAACATCGCGATCACGCCCCACAGTTTGGCCGGCAGTATGAAGTCCACCGTGAACGCCCTGAGGATCGCGTAGAACGGCCAGAAATACCATTCGGGCACGATATGCGCCGGAGTCGAGAGCGGGTTCGCCTCGATATAATTGTCCGGGTGACCGAGCGCGTTCGGCAGGAAAAACACCATGATCGCGAAGAAGATCAGCACGAAACCGAGGCCAAAGCCGTCTTTCGCGGTGTAATAGGGGTGGAACGGAACGGTATCGCTTTCGTCCTTTACCTCGACTCCGGTCGGATTGGACGAGCCCGGGATGTGCAGCGCCCAGATATGCAGAATCACCACGCCGGCGATTACGAAAGGCAATAGGAAGTGGAGGCTGAAGAAGCGGTTGAGCGCGGCATTGTCAGGAGCGAACCCGCCCAGCAACCATATCTGGATCGGCTCGCCCACCAGAGGTATCGCGCCAAACAGGCCGGTAATCACTTTTGCCCCCCAGAAGCTCATCTGGCCCCAGGGAAGCACATAACCCATAAACGCAGTCGCCATCATAAGCAGGAAAATGACTACGCCCAGCAGCCATATCATCTCGCGCGGTGCCTTATACGAGCCGTAGAAGAAACCACGGAAAATATGCAGGTAGACGACAATGAAGAAGAAGCTCGCGCCATTGGCATGAGCGTAACGCATCAGCCAACCCCAGTTGACGTCTCGCATGATATGTTCGGTGGTCGCAAAGGCAACTTGTGCATTGGCGGCGTAATGCATCGCCAATACCACTCCGGTGACGATCTGCAGCACAAGGAAAAACCCGGCAAGGACACCGAAATTCCACATATAGCTGAGATTGCGCGGAACCGGATAGCCAGCCCCTACTGCATCGTAGACGAGCCGCGGCAAGGGCAGCTTCTCGTCGAAGAACTTCATGACCGGATTGGTCGGAGTGTATTGCTTGGCCCAGGGAAAGCTCATGGCTCTAGTCTCTCTTTCCTCAGCCGACCTGAATCACGGTGTCGGAAGTGAATTCGTAATCCGGCACTTCGAGATTGGTCGGCGCCGGGCCTTTGCGAATGCGCGCAGCCGTGTCGTAGTGCGAGCCGTGGCACGGGCAGAAATAACCGCCGAATTCGCCCTTGTTCTCGCCTTCGGCGGCACCCAGCGGCACGCAGCCCAGATGAGTGCATACCCCCATGGTGACGAGCATATCCTCATGGCCCTCCTTGGTCCGTTCGCCAAGCGTCTGCGGATCCCGCAAGGCGTCGAGAGAGACAGCGTTGGCCTCGGCCATTTCGCTATCGGTCAAGCGACGGACGAACAGCGGCTGTTTGCGGAACACGGCCTTGACCGCCTGGCCCGGCTCAATCGACGAAACATCGACTTCGGTAGTGCTCTCGGCCAATACATCGGCCGAGGGGGCCATCTGGCTGACCAGTGGATACAGCGTCGCAGCACCACCGAAACCGGCGAAACTGACTGCCGCAATATTGATGAAATCGCGCCGACGGACTCCGTTTTCGTCATCCTCGACGATCATGTCCGGTGTCGCGGCACCTGTAGTATCAGCCATTAGCCCTGCCTTGGTCAGACCACTTTTGCCCTTGTTCCGGCCCCGCCGCAAGCCGGGAATTGCTCCCCGGCCGACTACCTTCGGATAGGGACCGACAGGCCCCCTGCGGTGCCGGTTCGCGCCGTGCCTCTAGACGCGATTGGCGGCGCTGCCAACCGTGTTTTTGACACTTTCCATTCGGTTTCATGCAAGTCCGATAAGCGACAATTGCCTGCCATAATCCACTTCGCCACGATGGGTTGCCCGGCGAAAGGAATAAAAGCGCGCGCCCTCTTCATCGGCACTGGCATACGTATCGAGGCTCAATGCGTCGATGCGACCGACGCCGGCCTGTTGCAATTTGCAGGTCACGTAACCTTCGAGATCGAATCGCCAATGGCCCTGTCGACCAGCTACGAAAAAGCGCATGCCATCCTCGGAAAAATGCTCGCGAAAGTCCTCGCCTACTTCGTAACTGGCCTGCGCGATGCACGGACCGATAGCAGCGGATATGCATGGACGCCTTGCCCCCAGGCTTTCCATCGCGCGCACGGTTTGCTCGATCACTCCGCCAAGCGCCCCACGCCATCCCGCATGAGCTGCACCAACCACATTCGCCTGCTTGTCAGCCAGCAATATGGGGGCGCAGTCCGCCGTGACTATACCGAGCAGAATGCCCTTTCTGTCGGTGACGAGCGCATCGGCGCGCGGACGATTTTCGAACGCCCATGGCTCCTTGACGATAACGGCATCGGGCGAATGTACCTGGTATGGCGTTACCAACGCGGCCCCGGCCAATACCGCCGTTGCCGCAAGCCGCCGGTTTTCGCACACCGCCGCCTCGTCATCGCCGGCACCGAAGCCGCACTGCAAGCCAGGCAGGGCACCGGTCGAAACCCCGCCTTTCCGCGTCAGGAAGCCATGCGCGACACCGGCAAGCGCGGGGGAATGCAGGGCCTCAACCAAGGCTGCGCGTTACCTGTTCGTATGTATCGCGCGACAAGCCTTTCACCGCTGCGATTCGTTCGAGTTCGCCACGCATCAACGCCGCGCGATGCGGTTCGATCCGCCGCCAGCGGCCAAGCGGGGGGACGAAGCGCGCCGCCGTTTGCGGGTTGATGGGGTCGAGCGTCAGGATCAGGTCCGCGATCATCCTGTACCCCTCGCCGTTGGCAGCATGGAAAGCATGCTGGTTCCCGGCAAAAGCCATGTAAAGCGAGCGCACGCGATTGGGGTTGCGCAAGGCAAATTGCGGATGTTCCGCCAATGCCTTCACATGTTCCAGCGTTTCAGCATGGAGCGACATTGCCTGCAGGGCAAACCACTTGTCCACCACCAGCGCATTGTCTTGGTAGCGATTGTAGAAATCGAGCAACTTGCCCGTCCGCTGTGGAGTGTCGAGCCCAGTCAAAACCATCAGCGCGCCCTGCCGGTCGGTCATATTGTCGGCAACGTCATATTGCGACGACGCGATCTCCGCAGTGCGCTCGGGATCGCCCGCGGCCAGATAGGTCAGTGCCCGTGTCTTTACCTTGCGCGCACCTCGCGCCGCGCGGCCGAGACCATAGGGAACCGCACAGGCCTGCGCATGCAACGCCACAAGCTCACTTTTCAGCTCGGCACCGAGCCACGCCTTGAGCCCCTCATGCTCTTCATGGATTCGCGCGGGATCGGCGACCAGCAATTGCTCGGCGATATACGTCTGGCTCGGCAACGTCATCAACTCGCCACGCATGAGGTCGTCGAGCCCCTCATCGGCGATGATTGCGGCAAGCGCCGTCCGGATCGCCGCCCTGCCTCGCTCGCGCGCGACATCGTCGAATCCGTCACCCGCGGCAACCACCAGATAACCGACCGCCAGTTCCTGCATTGCCTCGTAGCGGGCAAAGGCATCGTCATCATGCGCGGCCAGGAAGACAAGATCCTCGTCGGGCATGGCACGTTCGATCGTGACGGGCGCGGAAAAGCCGCGATTGATCGACAGCACCGGTGGTTCGGCGAAACCACCGAACGACAATGTTTTTTCGGCAGTGTCGAATACGACCATTTGCTCGCCACGATGCCGGCCCGATTCCCGATCAAGCAACGCAAGCCTCAATGGTATCGGCATGGGCAGCTTGGCCGGCTGTTCCGGTGTAGGCGGGATATCCTGCGACAGGGTCAACCTTGCAACATCGCCCTCATGAGCCAGCCGGATGACTACTTTGGGCGTGCCCGCCTGGGAATACCACAGGCGGAATTGCGCAAGGTCGAGTCCCGCCCCGTCCTCGATCGCCCTGACGAAATTCTCGCAGGTGGCGGCTTCGCCATCGTGCCGTTCGAAATAGAGGTCGCACCCTGTGCGAAAAGCCTCCTTGCCCGCCATAGTGCGCATCATGCGGATGACTTCGGCGCCCTTGTTATAGACCGTCGATGTGTAGAAATTGGAGATCTCGCGAAAGCTGTCGGGGCGGATCGGATGCGCAAGCGGCCCCGAATCCTCGGGGAACTGGACAGAACGCAAGATGCGCACATCCTCGATTCGCTTGACCGCCTCGCCTTGCATGTCCTGGCTGAACAATTGGTCGCGCAAAACGGTGAAGCCTTCCTTCAGGGACAGTTGAAACCAGTCGCGGCAGGTCACCCGGTTTCCCGACCAATTGTGGAAATATTCGTGTGCGATCACTCCCTCGACAGCATCGAAATCGCCATCGGTAGCAGTCTCGGGGTCGGCCAGGACATATTTCGTATTGAATATGTTGAGACCCTTGTTTTCCATCGCCCCCATGTTGAAATCGCTGACCGCGACGATGTTATAAAGGTCCAGATCGTATTCGCGGCCGAAGGTTTCCTCGTCCCATTTCATGCTCTTCTTCAGCGATTCGAGCGCATGGCCGGTGCGCGGCAGATCTTCTTCCCGTACCCATACGTTCAGAGTCACCAGGCGCCCGGACATGGTCGTGAATACATCCGAATTGGCTACCAGGTCGCCGGCGACAAGCGCGAAAAGATAGCTCGGCTTGGGCCACGGGTCGTGCCAATCGGCCCAATTGATCCCGTCTTCCGTTTCGCCACTCGCCACCTCGTTGCCATTGCACAGCAAGACCGGAAACCGCGCTTTCGGCCCGCGCATGCTGACACGGTAGGTTGAAAGGACGTCGGGCCGGTCGGGAAAGAAGGTAATCCGCCGGAATCCTTCCGCCTCGCATTGCGTGCACAGCATTCCGTTGGAAGCATACAAGCCCATCAGTTGAGTGTTCGCCGAGGGATCGATCTCGGTAACGATCTCGATTTCATGGGTATCGCCCGGCAGGTCCAGCAACAAGTCGCCTCCTTCCAGCGTCCAGCCGCTTATCACCTCACCATCGACCTTGACCGACAAGGGTTCCAATCCATCCCCATTGAGCCGTATCGCGGATGACGGTTCCGCATCGGGATTGCGCGTGACGGCAAGTTTCGAGGCAATACGCACTCGCTCCAGTTCGAGTTCGAAATTGAGCTCGGTTTCCGGCACGAGCCAGGGGTAAGGTTCATAATCCTCGCGTCGGATGACCGGCGGCTCTCTCGGCTCGGGTGGAGCATCGGTCGGTTGCGGAGTGCAGTCGGCACCCGAAGGAGTGTGGGCAATATCCATGTGGCCAGCCTCTAAGACTTCAAGTATCGTCCTTGCAACGCTCATCGAACGGTTCCGTTCACCGGTCGAGGAGATCGAACATGTACATTGACATCATACGGTCGGTGATCTCAGCTCGGCTCATACAGCGGATCAAGGGGGGAATATCATGCTGATCGACCTGCTGGCGGCAAGCACCGGCGCGTTCGATGTCGAAACGGCGACACGAGCCTATCTCGACACGTTGCAGGGCGCTGCGCGCGAGAAGTCCGATGCCTATTTCGAGGGCGGCTACTGGTTGACCCTGTGGGGCGCCCTGATTGCCATCATGGTCGACTGGCTGATCTTGCGCTTCCGCCTTTCCGCCGGCTTTCGCGACTTGGGCGAGCGTTGGTTCAAACGCGCCTGGGCAGTCACCTGGTTCACCGCGTTACTCTATACCGTCATTGGCTGGCTCGTCACATTGCCGTGGACGGTCTATACTGGCTTCTTTCGCGAGAAGAAATACGATCTGCTCGATCAGACGTTCGGAGCCTGGTTCGGCGAACAGGCAATCGGCCTCGCCATCTCGCTGGTAATCTTCCCCTTCGTCATCGTTGCGATCTATGCGGTGATCCGCCACGCGCCGAAGAACTGGTGGCTGTGGGGCACGGGCGTGGTCGGCGCGTTCCTTGCATTCGGCATGCTGATCGCCCCGGTCTATATCGCACCGCTGTTCAACGAATATACCGAGATGGAGCAAGGGCCGCTACGCGACAGGCTGGTGGCCATGGCCGAAGAATACGATGTCCCGGCCGAGCACATTTACGTGTTCGACCAGTCGAAACAGCACAAGCGTATCTCGGCCAACGTATCCGGTATCGGCCCGACCATCCGCATTTCGCTTAATGACAACCTCCTTGAGCGCACGACCGAACCCGAGATCATGGCGGTAATGGGGCATGAGCTGGGTCATTATGTACTGCGCCACGTCTGGTGGATGATCGGCATCATGCTGGCGATCTTCGCTCTCGGCCTGTACCTTGCCAGCCGCGTCGCGCCATGGCTGATAGCCCGACATGGTCAGCGTTGGGGAGTGCGCGACCTTGGCGATCCGGCTTCGTTGCCCGTGCTGGGAATCATACTGTCGGCCTACTTCCTAGCCGCCACCCCGGCCCTCAATACGCTAATCCGCGTCAATGAGAGCAAGGCAGACGCTTTCGGTCTCGAAGCCGGGGGCGAACCCGACGGGTTCGCCCGGGTCGCCATGCGCCTGTCCGAATATCGCAAGATCGAACCGGCGGCATGGGAGGAATTCCTGTTCTTCGATCATCCGTCGGGCCGGACACGAGTCGAAATGGCGATGCAGTGGAAAGCGGATAATGTCGAAAATCCGCAAATCGTCACGCCGTTGAACGATTTCGACACCGAGGAGCCGACGAACGAGCCCGCGGCGGAGCCGATCATGGAAGAACCCGTTGCGCAGGAATGAGCCGCCTGCTGATCTTCGGTCTGGGCTACACCGCCACGCATCTCGCCGACGCACTGCTTGAAAAAGGATGGCCGATCGAAGCCACGGGCAGCGCAGGCACCATCGCTTTCGACGATGAGACGGCAGTGGGCGAGGCACTGGAACGTGCGACGCATGTGCTGAGTTCAGTCCCGCCGGCAGGAGGCAGCGACCCGGTTCTGGATCGCTATGGCAATGCCCTCCGCGACCGATGGCTCGGCTACCTGTCTTCCACCGGCGTCTATGGCGATACCGGCGGTGCATGGGTCGATGAGAACGCACCGACAGGCGGTGGCAGGCGAACTGCCCGTGCCGAATGCGACGCGCGCTGGCTCGGCAAGGGCGCACGGGTCTTTCGCCTCCCGGGAATTTACGGGCCCGGACGCAGCGTTTTCGACAGGATACGCCAGGGCACGGTGCGCCGGATCGATTTGCCCGGGCAGGTTTTCAGCCGGGTGCATGTCGAAGATATCGTGACCGGGGTCATCGCGGGCCTGAATGCACCGCAAGGCGCCTATAATCTCGCCGACAACCTGCCGGCAGGCCAGAATGCCGTGATCGAGGAAGCATGCCGCCTGCTCGATCAGGAACCACCGCCCATGCAGGCACTGGAGGATGCCGGGCTGAAGCCGGCTGCGCGCGGCTTCTATGCCGAGAACCGCCGTGTCGCGAACGGCAAGGCCAAAAGGATATTGGGATGGGTCCCGAGCTACCCGACTTACAGGGACGGCTTGCGCGGTTTGCGCCTAGCTTTCCCGCGCGCGCAGTGCGAGGATCATGCCCGAAAGGCCTAATACTGCTCCGGCGGCAGCCAGCCACGACCATTGATAGCCTTCGACCAAGGTCGAGATCAGCATTGCGACCACGATTACCAACACACCGTTATAGGCAGCGCGGCCCGCACCGATCTGGCGCACGATGGTGTAATAGAGGGGGAAGGTGACCACCGATCCGGCAAATGCGAGCCAGGCAACTCCGGCCCAGTATTCCGGATGTCCCGGGATCACCGGCGGCCCGGCAGTCCACCATGCCAATGCAAAATCGAACCCGGTCCCGTAGAGCATCGACCAGGCAAGCAGACTAACCATCGGCAGGGTCCGGCCGGTCTCGTTGGCCTGCACAACGTTGGCGATGGAGGCAGACAGGATGCCACCTATAGTCAACGCGACGCCAAGCCAGACATTGCCGCCCAGAGGCGAAAGACGCGCCTCGTGGACCAACAACAATGCAATCCCCGCGATCGCCATGAGGCTTCCACCGGTAAAGTGGCCGGTTACCTTTTGCCCGAGCAGCCATCTTCCGAATAGCGCATTGGGCACCATCAATATGCCGAACATCACTGCAACTATGCCGGATGTCAGATGCAGCTCCGCCCGATAGACGAAGTTGAAATTGGCACAGAACTGGCTCAACCCGATAAACACGGCGAGCAATTGACCGGCCCGGCCCAGCCTGAGCGACTTGCCCATCAGCACGGCAACCAGAAACATCGCCGGGGTTGCCAGTGCGAAACGCCAGGCGATCGACCAGCTCGCGGGTACATCGCCAATCTGGCCAGTGATGACATACCAGGTCGACCCCCAGATCGTTGCCACCAACAGGAACGGAAGCGCGATACGGGGCCGTAACAGGGCGTGCGATTTCACCGTATCTATCGCCGGGCTCACAAGCCGCCGATGGCTTGTGCAAGGGCCGTCGCGTCCTCCGCCCGCGTATTCCACGCGGTCACAAAGCGCGCGGCATCCACTCCCCAATCGTAAAAGCCGAAACCTTGGCCGCGAAGCACTGCACGTTCGTCAGCTGTACACTGCACGAACAGTTCGTTCGCTTCGACCGGATACAGCAGTCGTTCTTTACAAGCGGCACCGATTTCCGCGGCCGCCGCATTGGCATGACGGGCATTGGCAAGCCACAGCTCGCCTTCGAGCATGGCCAGTATCTGCGCCGCGAGGAATCGTCCCTTCGACTGCAAATGTCCTGCGCGCTTGCGTCGGTATCGGGCAAGATCGGCTGCAACCGGGTCGAAAAAGATGATCGCCTCGGCGTTCATCGCCCCGTTCTTCACGCAACCGAAACTCAATGCATCGACCGGACCCGCGGCATCGGCAGGCGCGCAGTCGAGGAAGGCGGCGGCATTGGCGAACCGCGCGCCGTCCATATGCAAGCCGAGCCCGCGTTCCTTCGCAAGGGCAGCGATCGCGGCCACTTCACCCGGCCGGTAGCAACAGCCATATTCACTCGCCTGCGTGATCGAGATCGCATGCGGCTGGACCTGGTGGACATCGTCGCGGATCGGGTCGATCATAGCGCGAATCCCATCGGGCGCGATCTTCGCACCGCCACCCCCGACCAGCATCAATTTCGCGCCATGGAGGTAGAAACCCGGCGCACCCGCCTCGTCCATTTCGATATGTGCCTCGCGATGGCACACCACCCCGCCATGTGGTTGGACCATCGTGGCAAGTGCAAGGCAGTTCGCCGCCGTTCCGGTGGCGACCCACAGCGCCATGCATTCGCGCGCGAACAGGTCGGAAAACCGTTCGTCCAGCGCTTGCGACAATGCATCGCCGTCATAGGGTGCATCCGCTGCGTCGGCTGTACGCAACGCATCCCATACCCGCGAATGCACGGCTGCGGCGTTGTCGGACAGAAATTGCTTGTCACCACTCATGGGGAACGGCCTTAATCACCCTAGCGTTGATGGCAAGAAGGAGTCATTCGATGACGAAAGAGGAATACCGGATCACACGGCGGGACAACGGAACCAGCGGCGAATATCGCGCGCATGTCGAAGGCAGCGATGCGATAGGACGGCTGACCTGGGTCAAGCGTGGCAATGCCCGGGTGGCCGAGCATACGCTGGTCCCGCCGGAAATCGGTGGGCGCGGCGTCGCTGCCGCGCTGGTCGATGCGTTGGTCGCCGATGCACGCGAACACGGTTTCACGATCGTGCCTCAATGTTCCTATGTCGAAGCGAAATTCAGGCGAAACCCCGATTGGAGCGACTTGAGGGCCTAACCGGCCAGTTCCGAGAAATCCGTCCCGGATATGCTTTCGATGATCGCGCGACGCAATTCATGGGCGCGTTCGACAGGCAGGCCTTCGAAATCGAGCTTCCCGCCGGCCAGGCCGAGTTTCAGCGTCGCATAACCTCGCCGTCGTGCGATCGGCCCCTGGGCGATTTCGACCGATTGCAGCTTGATGCGCGACGACACGTCGAGCCTGGGCGCCAGCCACCCGCGCTTCACGAAGAAATAGCGCGGATCGAGAGCATTGCGATCGAAACGCCAGAGCCACATCTCGCGCATCGCCAGTAGCATGCCAAGCGCCAACGGGATCAACGCATAGGCAGGAGAGGCCGCTTCGCTAAGCCACAGGCCGGTAGCAAGGCCGGTTGCGGCCATGCCCAGGGTGATCAGATTGATGATGGCGCTGTCGATGCGGTACTTTCGGCTGCCGCGTTGCCACTGGGTGCCTTCAGCCGGCTCGATGGCGAAACCGGCGGCTCGTGCGATCGGCTCGAGCTCGGCCACCTGCGCGAATGGGGCGACATCGTGGCTTGCAGCACCGCTATCCTGCGCGAGGCTGACGAATTTCAGCCCATGCCAGCCAAACAAGCGGCGGATGAAGCGGGTGACCAGCTTCAGTGCTTGCACGCGATGGGCGGGCATGACCACATCGGTCCTGGTCAAGAGGCCGCGGCGGCGACGGAAGCCCTTGGATGTCCGCTCAAGCACGAAGCCGTAATCGCGCAACACGGTCCGCACGAGACCGGTGACCGATCCCACCACCAGCAAGGCGACCAGCCCGGCCAGCACGCTGACGATCTGCGCGCCCAGCCCGAGCGAAGCCATCCAGCCGCGCGACCCCGACAATTGTTCGAACCAGAAATCGAAATCGTAAAGTTCGACCGAAGCGAAAGTTTCGGCATATTGAAACAGGCCCGCCAGCACAGCGAATGCGGCCAGGGAGAATTCGAACACGCCAAAAGTCAGCAGACGTTCGGTATCCATCGCAAACAGGGCTTCCGCCTCCGGTTCCTGTGCAATTTCCACCGCTTCGCCTGTTTCTACTCCACCATCCTTGCGCGCCTTGACCACTTCGCGCAGCCGTTCGCCTTCGGCGTCGGACAGGTAGCGCAGCGAAAGCTCCTCATTGCCGCCCGCCCCGGTTTCGAACTTGACTTGCACCAACCCGAGCAGCCGGGGGAACAGCTTCTGTTCGAGGCTCACATCCTGGATCCGCTCATAGGGCACCGAACGCGCGGCACGCGACAGGATGCCACTTTCGACACGGATGTCTGTATCGCCGACGAGATAGGTGAAACGGAGCCATCCAAGATAGGCGAAGCCAGCCGACAGGGTCGCGATCAACAGACCAATCCCCAGCGCACCGAAAATCGCGAAAGGGTTGTCACGCATCGCGAAAAACACAGCAACCATCGGGAAAATCGCGTTCTGCAGCGCCTGCAATGCCGATACCGCGAAACTGAGCGGATGCGTGCGTCGCGGATCCGCGACCGGCTTGCTGGACGCGTTCTCGTCGCGGGCAGCCACAGCCTCGCTCACACCGCCTCGCGCCTAATATGGCTGCGGATTTCCTCGCGCATCGTCAGGGCGTCCTCGTGGGCGAGGCCGGGCAGATGAACCGACGCATTATGCGTGCCCGCCGTGTGCAGCGTCAGCGTGGCAAGGCCATAGCTGCGCTGGAGCGGTCCCTGGTCTACATCGATATGCTGGACCCGGCCGAACGGCACGATCGTATCCGAGCGGAACAGGATCCCCCGCACCACGCGCAACCGGTCTCCGCTCATCGTATAGCCGCGCGCCTGATACCGCCGTAACGGCACCCGGACGACAATAATGGCCGCGGCCAATATGACGGGTATGACAAACAATCCGGTCGGCAGGATATCCGCTGCCTCGAGCACCATCGATGCAACCACGAAAGGTATCGCGCTGAGAAAGGCGACCATCCGTGTCGCTTTCACATGGTTCGGATGCAGCCTGGTGAGCGCGGTATCGGTATCTTCCATGGTGCATTAGATGGCTAATACGCCGCGCGATGGCAAGCGCTAGCGCGCGGATGCGATGATTCCGGTTCCCCGCGCTCCACGCCCCCGCGCTCAGGGAGCCAAGCGATAATGCGGCAAGAAATGGTGCTGCTGGAGAGAATTGAACTCTCGGCCTCACCCTTACCAAGGGTGTGCTCTACCACTGAGCTACAGCAGCGCCTGTCGGAGTGGCGCGCCTATTGTCGCACATACCCGCATTGTCAAGCCAAGCTTGAAGCGTTTTTACGTGCCACCGCTTCGCTACTTGAGCAGTTTTTCGCGCGCTACCGCTTCGCTACTTGAGCACAGGCTCCATTAGCGGCAAGAGATTTCCCATGAGTGAGGACTCGGCAAAATCGACACGCGAGGAACGGCTGGCGGAAAAGCTGCGCGAGAATTTGCGCCGGCGCAAGGCGCAGGCACGCCAGATGGGCGGTTTGGGTGAAAGCAGGCTTTCCAAAGAGGAGCCGAAAAGCTAACGAGTGGCACTTGAATACCTTCCCGCTCTCGCGGGACGGCGCCGGCCCTCGGAGACGAAATGCCAACTCTCATCCTCGTCCGCCATGGCCAGAGCCAGTGGAATCTCGAAAACCGTTTTACCGGATGGTGGGATGTCGACCTGACCGAGAAGGGCGTTGCCGAAGCGAAAGCAGCCGGCGAACTGCTGAGGGACAAGGCCGTCCTGCCCACTCGCGCCTTCACCAGTTTCCAGACCCGCGCGATCAGGACGCTGCACCTGGCGCTGGCCGGCTGCGACCGCTTGTGGATTCCGGAGATCAAGGACTGGCGGCTCAACGAGCGGCATTATGGCGGGCTTACCGGGCTGAACAAGCAGGAAATGCGCGACCGGCATGGTGACGAACAGGTCCATATCTGGCGCCGCAGCTTCGACACGCCGCCACCGGACATGGAGCCGGGCGGCGAATACGATCTTTCCTCCGATCCGCGCTATGTCGGAATCGAAGTGCCCAGGGCCGAAAGCCTCAAGCTGACTATCGAGCGTGTCCTGCCCTATTGGGAAAGCGCCATCCTGCCTGTACTGGCGCGTAGCGAGACAGTGATCATTTCCGCCCACGGCAATTCGCTGCGTGCGCTGGTCAAGCATCTGTCCGGAATCTCCGACGAGAATATTACCGGACTGGAAATTCCCACCGGCCAGCCGATCGTCTATGAATTCGACGAAGCCATGCAACCGGGCGAACGCATGTATCTGAAGGACAGATGAGATGGGGGCACAAGTCGCGATCGTAATGGGCAGCCAGTCCGACTGGCCTACCATGAAACGCGCCGCCGAAGCGCTTGACGAGCTGGGCGTCGCGCATGACGCACGGATCGTATCGGCCCATCGCACGCCCGACAGGATGTACGATTTCGCCACAGGGGCGGAAAAGGAAGGCTTCAAGGTCATTATCGCCGGTGCCGGCGGCGCGGCCCACCTGCCCGGCATGATATCCGCCCTGACCCATCTGCCTGTCCTTGGCGTCCCGGTACGATCCAAAGCGCTATCAGGACAGGACAGCCTGCTCTCGATCGTCCAGATGCCTGCGGGCGTTCCTACCGGCACGCTGGCAATCGGCGAGGCCGGTGCGACCAATGCCGGCCTGCTGGCGGCTTCCATCCTCGCGCTGTCGGACGATGCGCTGTCGCAGCGGTTACGGGATTGGCGGAACGCACGGCGCGATGCCGTTGCGGAGCGGCCTTCGGACTGATGGTCCAGCCGGGGGGCACGATCGGCATATTGGGCGGCGGTCAGCTCGGCCGGATGCTTGCCATGGCGGCCGCGCAGCTAGGCTATAGCTGCCACATCTACAGCCCCGATCGTGAAAGCGTCGCCGCCGAAACCAGCGCTAATTTCACCTGCGCGCCATGGACCGACAATGCCGCGCTGACCAATTTCGCCGCTGCTTGCGATGTCGTCACCTACGAATTCGAGAATGTGCCGGTCGATCCGCTCTCCGCGATCGAACCCAGCCTCGCCCCGCATCCTCGCGCGCTGGAGACCGCGCAGGATCGTCTCAAGGAAAAGCGTTTCGTCGAGGGTCTCGGAGGCATGCCGGCGGCCTATGCCGCAATCGACACCCAGCCCGAACTGATCGCGGTCGTCGACCGGATGGGCGCACCCGGTATCCTGAAGACACGGCGGGACGGCTATGACGGCAAGGGTCAGTGGCGCATCCGGACCGCACGCGATGCCGAAGCCATCCGCTTGCCCCAGGCCCCGACGATCTATGAGGGCTTCGTCGAATTCGCCGCCGAATTCTCGGTCATCCTGGTGCGTGGGCGGGACGGAGAAGTGCGCTTCTGGGACAGCGCCGAGAATGTCCATGAAGGCGGTATTCTCGCCAGCTCGACCCTCCCGGCCAGCGAGACGATATCAGCCATGCTGTCCGAAGCGCGCGAGCTGGCAGCCAAGGTCGCCAATGCGCTTGGCTATGTCGGAGTGCTGACGCTCGAATTCTTCGCCACCCATGAAGGCCCCGTATTCAACGAAATGGCCCCGCGCGTGCACAATTCCGGGCACTGGACGATCGAGGGCGCGGCCACGAGCCAGTTCGAAAACCATATCCGCGCGATTTGCGGGCTGCCGCTGGGCGATACGGCGACCATCGCAGCCGAAATCGCGATGACCAATATCATCGGCGAGGATGCCGACACGGCGCATGAGGTGCTCAGCGGCAATGGCACGCATCTCCACCTCTACGGCAAGCGCCATGCACGCGAGGGGCGCAAGATGGGTCACATTACCCGGATAGCGCAAGGATGAGCCAGCACCTGTTCCTGATCTATGCCCGAGCCGCGAATGGCGCGATCGGCATGGACGGCGCGTTACCATGGCATATCCCGGCCGATCTCAAGCGTTTCAAGGCACTCACCATGGGCGCGGATGGTTCGGGCAGGCCGATGATCATGGGCCGCAAGACCTTCGAGAGCCTGCCCGGGCTGCTGCCCGGCCGTCGCCACATCGTACTGACGCGGCGCGAACGGTGGGATTCGAGCGGGGCGGAAGTCGCCCGGTCGGTTTCCGAAGCCTGCGCCATGGCCGGCGACGGGGAAGTGGCCGTGATCGGCGGTGCGGCGATCTACGACGTGTTCCTGCCGCTTGCCGAGCGGATCGAAGTGACCGAAGTGCATGCCGACTATGAAGGCGACACATTCATGAAGCCGCTTGGCGGCGAATGGGAAGTCGTGGCGCGTGACGACCATCCGGCCAAGGACGGTCTGCCGGCCTATTCCTTCGTCACCTACCGACGCGCTGATGCAGGCCGACGCGCTGATGCAGGACATGCGGCATGATCCGCAAGCTCGCCCTCGGCCTTGTCGGCCTGTTGCTCACCGCCATCGGTTTCTTCGCCTTCGCCCCTGGCATTGTGGAGCGCAGCATGAACCGGGTGGACGGCAAGCCGCTCCCCGAAATCCGTCCTGAGGCGCAGGCGCTGCATGACACGCTGACCATCGTCGATCTGCATTCGGATACGCTTCTGTGGAAACGCGATGTTCTGGAACCCGTCGATTACAGCCATATGGACTTGCAGCGTTTGCGGCAGGGCAATGTCGCGTTGCAGGTATTCTCCAGCGTGACCAAAACACCGACCGATCAGAATTACGATAGCAACAGTGCCGAAGGCGACAATGTAACCGCACTGGTCATTGGTCAGCTACAGCCAGTGCGGACATGGAATTCGCTGCTGGAACGCTCGCTCTGGCATGCGGAAAAGCGCGATGCCGCTGCCCGAGAAATGCCGGCCTTTACGAGCGTGGACAATAGCAATGATCTGGAAGGGTTGCTGGCTGACCGTGAAGCAGGGGCAAGCCGGGTCGGCGCCTTGCTCAGTATCGAAGGCCTGCACAATCTCGAAGGCAAGGCAGAGAATCTCGATGTACTCTACGATGCGGGCTTCCGCATGGCGGGCCTCACGCATTTCTTCGACAACGAACTCGCCGGATCGATGCATGGCGAAGAGAAAGGTGGGCTGACCCCATTCGGTCGCGATATCGTCAAACGCATGGAAGAAAAGGGCATGATCGTCGACATCGCTCATCTGAGCAAGAAAGCCACTGCCGAACTGCTCGCGATGGTGAGACGCCCGGTCGTCTCGAGCCACGGCGGGGTGCAGGCAACCTGCCAGGTCAATCGCAACCTGAGCGATGACGACATTCGCGGGCTGGCGGCAACTGGCGGCGTCATCGGCGTCGGCTATTGGGAGAGTGCGGTGTGCGACACCTCGCCCGAAGCAATCGTCAGGGCGATGAAACATATCCGCGATCTTGTCGGCATCGAACATGTCGCGCTGGGCAGCGATTATGACGGCACAGTCACAGTCCGTTTCGATACCGCGGGCCTTGTGCATGTGACGCAGGCTTTGATCGACGCGGGTTTCACCGAGGACGAGATCCGTGCGGTGATGGGTGAAAATGCGATCCGTGTGATCAGCAAGGGCCTGACCCCCATCACCGATCTTCCGCGCGAAGAAGAGGGACCAGCCGAGTGAGGTGGCTCGATCATCGCGAACCGATTCCCGCAAGCTTGCGCGGGGCCATCGTCGCGCTGGGCAATTTCGACGGGTTCCACAAGGGCCATCAGGCAGTCGCGGGCGAAGCGATAAAATGGGCGCGCGAGGAAGGTTGCCCCTCCATCGTCGCGACTTTCGATCCGCATCCGGTGCGCTTCTTCAAGCCCGATGTCCCGCCCTTCCGCCTGACCACGCTCGAACAGCGGCAGGAACTCTATCTCGCCGCTGGCGCCACCGCGATGCTGGTGTTCCATTTCGATGGCGAGCTGGCCGGCACCAGCGCCGAGGATTTCGTCACGAAGATCCTGATCGAGCGCTTCGGCGCGCATGGCGCGGTCACGGGCGGCGATTTCACTTTCGGCAAGGGCGCGAAGGGCAATGTCGAGCTGCTGCGCGATGTGGGCAACCGGCACGGCCTGACATCGCGCGTGGTCGAGGCGGTGGGTGAGGATGGCGAGGTAGCCTCCTCCAGCCGCGTCCGCGATGCGCTGCGCGATGGCGACCCGCAAACCGCCGCGCGGCTGCTGACGCGCCCCTTCGCGATCCGCGGGATCGTCGAGCATGGCGACAAGCGCGGGCGCGAGATCGGCTATCCGACCGCGAACCTATCGATCGAGCATTATCTCCGCCCCAAATTCGGTGTCTATGCGGTGACGGGGCGGATTCTAACGACCGGGCAGGAGCTGCAAGGCGCGGCCAATCTCGGCATCCGCCCGCAATTCTCCCCGCTCAAAGAGCTGCTTGAACCCTATTTCTTCGACTTTGCGGGCGATCTTTACGGGCAGGAAATCGAAGTGGCCTTTCATCACTTCCTGCGCGGCGAAGCCAAGTTCGGCAGCCTCGATGCGCTGATAGAGCAGATCGAGCGGGATTGTGCGGAAGCGAAAAGGCTTTTAAGCGCCCGCGCACCATGAGCGAACAGCGCGACTATAAAGATACGGTCTTCCTGCCCAAGACCGATTTTCCCATGAAAGCCGGCCTTCCCAGGAAGGAACCGGGCATCGCGGCGCGCTGGGCCGAGATCGACCTCTACGCCAAACTGCGCGAGAGCCGCGAGGAGCGCGAGACATTCATCCTCCATGACGGCCCGCCCTATGCCAATGGCGACATGCATATCGGGCACGCGCTCAATCATGTGCTGAAGGACATGGTGTGCCGGACGCAGAACCTGCTCGGCAAGGATGCGCCTTATGTGCCGGGCTGGGATTGCCACGGCCTGCCGATCGAATGGAAGGTCGAGGAGCAATACCGTAAGAAGAAGCGCAACAAGAACGAAGTCGAACCACGCGAATTCCGTGCCGAATGCCGCGCCTATGCGCAGCATTGGGTCGATACGCAGCGCGAACAATTGAAGCGCCTCGGCATCATGGGCGACTGGGACAATCCCTATCTGACGATGGATTTCGAAGCCGAGGCGACCATCGTCGCCGAGCTGATGAAATTCGTCGAAGCGGGCAATCTCTATCGCGGCTCGAAGCCGGTGATGTGGTCGCCCGTGGAGGAAACCGCGCTGGCCGAGGCGGAAGTCGAATACGAGGATATCGTCTCGACCCAGATCGATGTGGCGTTCGAGATCGTCGAATCGCCGATCGAGGAACTGGTCGGCGCGCATGCGGTGGTGTGGACGACGACCCCGTGGACGATCCCGGTCAACCAGGCGATCGCTTATGGGGAAGATGTCGAGTATGCGATTGTCGAGCAAGGCGGCTGCGACCGCAACTTCCTTGTCGCGAAGCCACTGGTAGAACCGTTCATTGAACGCTTTCATGCAAGTCAGCCAACCGAACATCCCGAATTTTTCGGCCGGACGTTCAAAGGCTCCGATCTCGCCGGAACGGTCGCCCGCCACCCGATGCACCATCTCGGCGGGTTCTACGCGAAGCCCCGCCCGTTCCTGCCCGGCGATTTCGTCACCACCGAGAGCGGCACCGGCCTCGTCCATATGGCGCCCGATCATGGCGAGGACGATTTCGAGCTGTGTCGTGCAAACGGGATCGAGCCGCAATTCGCGGTGATGGACGATGGCCGCTATCGCGACGACTGGCCGTGGCTCGGCGGTGATGATCTCGACGAAGACGGAAAACCGCGCCGCCGCAGCGTGATCAACAAGCCGTTCAACGCGCCCGAGGGGCCGATCTGTTCGGACTTGCGCGAGGCGGGCGCGCTGCTCAGCGCCAGCGCGGATTACGAGCACTCCTACCCGCATAGCTGGCGTTCGAAGGCCAAGGTCATCTTCCGCTGCACCCCGCAATGGTTCGTGCCGATGGACCGCGCGCTCGACACGGGCGATTTCGATACTGGCGTGCCCGATGCGGTGGGCGGTGCGATCGCCCCCTTCGTCTCGCAAAGCCATGCGACGCTGCGCCAGCGGGCCATGGCGGAGATCGAGCGCGTGCGTTTCGTGCCCGAAAAGGGGCGCAACCGGATCGGCAGCATGGTCGAGGGGCGGCCCGACTGGGTGCTCAGCCGCCAGCGCGCCTGGGGCGTGCCGATCACGCTCTTCGTGCGGCCCGACGGCTCCTATTTGCAGGACGAAGCAGTCAATGCCCGCGTGGTCGCGGCGGTGCGCGAAGAAGGCGTCGATGCCTGGGACGAAGGCCGCAAGGCCGAATTCCTCGGCCCCGACCACGACCCCGCCGATTACGAGATGGTCACCGACATTCTCGACGTATGGTTCGATTCGGGCTGCACGCACGCTTTCGTGCTCGAGAGCGGCCGCTGGCCGTCGCTCCAATGGCCCGCCGATCTCTATCTCGAAGGCAGCGACCAGCATCGCGGCTGGTTCCAGTCCTCGCTGCTGCAAAGCTGCGCGACGCGCGGCCGCGCGCCTTACGACCAGGTGCTGACCCATGGCTTCACCATGGACAAGGCGGGCAAGAAGATGTCGAAATCGCTCGGCAACACGATCGACCCGCTGAAGGTGATGGAGCAGTACGGCGCCGACATCATCCGGCTGTGGGCGCTGTCGGTCGATTATACCGAGGATCACCGGATCGGCGACGAAATCCTCAAAGGGGTCGGCGACCAGTATCGCAAGCTGCGCAACACGTTCCGCTACCTGCTCGGCGCGCTCGCGGATTTCGATGAGGCCGCGCGGGTGCGGCCCGACGACATGCCCGAGCTGGAACGCTATGTGCTCGCGCTGCTCGGCGGACTCGATGCGAAAATGCGCCGCGCGGTCGAGGATTACGATTTCAACGCCTATGTCCGCGCGCTGGTCGATTTCGCCAATGAGGACCTGTCGGCCTTTTTCTTCGATATCCGCAAGGACCGGCTCTATTGCGATGCGCCCGACGGGCTCGAACGCCGGGCCTACCGCACAGTGCTCGACACGCTGTTCCATGCGCTGATCCGCTATGCCGCGCCGGTGCTGGTCTATACCGCCGAGGAAGTGTGGCACAGCCGCTATCCCGATGCCGCCGGCGCCGGGGAGAGCGTGCATCTGCTCGAATGGCCGGAATTACCCGAATCGACTGCCGACATGGCGCGCTGGCAGGCGTTGCGCGATTTGCGCGAAG
>JANQPE010000081.1 GCA_028289565.1 Parerythrobacter sp. | reverse complement strand
AGGAACACAACCGTACGGTGTGGGACGACTTGCTGAACGAAGTCTCGCCGCCGCGCTACGAGGTCGAGACGCTCGACAGCCTTGTTGCCGGGAAAACGGTGGTCTTTACCGGCAAGCTCGAAACGATGAGCCGCGACGAAGCCAAAGCACAGGCTGAGCGGCTGGGGGCCAAGGCCAGCGGCTCGGTCAGCTCGAAGACCGACCTGCTCGTGGCCGGGCCGGGCGCGGGCAGCAAGCTCAAGAAAGCGGAAGAACTCGGGATCGAGGTAATTGACGAGGCCGGCTGGGCGGAAATCGTCGCTGGAGCAGGCTAGGCTTTCGGCCCCATTGGTCCGTGCGGCTGCGGGGTTTCTACCGGCTTCGCTTCAGGTTGCGTCACGATCCCGAACGGGATGGTGGCCCAGACCCGTTCATGGAAGAAATACAATACCAGCTTGGTGATCACTTCGAGCCCGCCGATCGAGATCGCGGTGGCGATGTTGCCGGTGAAAATCCATGCCAGCAGCATCGTGTCGAGCGAAGCCGTGACGCGCCAGGTTGCCGTCTTGGTGGTAGTGCGGCGATAGGTTTCCTTGCGCTTGCCGTTGACGAACGAGGTACCCCATCTGAACCACACCCAGAAGCGCTCATGCAGAAAATATAGGACCATCTTGGTCGCGACTTCGGTGATCGCGATATAGCTCGCGGCTTCCAATGCCTCGCCCCGGGTATTCTCCATCCCGAAGACCGGGCCGAGATAGGTGATCAGCAGGTAGGACAGAATCAATGTGTCGATGGTGCCGACGACACGCCAGGAAACGGCCTTGGCGACTGATCGCCAATGGGAAATGCGAGGCGGGTTGGGAGGATCGAGCGCGGGTGTCTCGGGGCCGAATATTGGTTGCTCGGGTGCTTCGCGCATCACGTTACCTTGACTTCATCTGCCGGGTTTGTCGAGTGGTCGAGGTCTGGGCACCCATTTCATCACCCCGCCGGCGAGCGGCGTCCACCAGCCCGTCCGGATTCCGGCATGGGCCAGAGTGTCGCTGACCCACTGATTGCAGGTATTGGCGAGAGTGTAGCGTCCGGTCGCGTCGTAATTGCGCGCGCCGCGTTCGAAGCTGTCATGAGTGATCCGCGCGGTTCCGGGCGGCAATGGCGGGAGCGTGGCTTCGACCCGTTCCACCAGCCGGGCATATTCTTCCGGGCGCAGGCGTAACGGGCGATGGTATTCGCTCGGAGCAGGGCGGGTATAATGGCCGACCCGCATCAGGCCTTCGCCTCCTGCAAACGCGATCCTGAGCGCGGTCGCGACCTCCAGATCAGCCCAGGTTGGGGTATTGAGTAAGACGTTCTTCTCGCCCCAGCCGATAGCGACATGGGTGGGCAGTTCGCCTTGCGGTGCAGGCTCGGCGGTGGAGGGGAAGGTTTCGCGCCAGTCCTTGACCGGGCTGGTTACGGGCATGACTATCCCGGTATGGATGCCGTTGGTCTCGACCATGATCTCGATGCTTGCTTCGGCCTCTGCATCAGGTTCGGTCCAGCCCGAATTGCGCGGGATAGTGCTGCCGATCCATGCCGCGAGCAGGAAAAGCAGAATGATCGCCGCCAGCCCGCCCGACAGCCACAACAGGGCGGTTTTCGAATAGTGGATGAGCCTGCCCTTCATGTCTTTTCCCCGGCCTCGTCATTGCGAGGAGTGAAATGACACGGCAATCTGGAGGCTTCCGGTGCGGGGTCACGGATTGCTTCGCTTCGCTTGCAATGATGAAAGGAAAAGAGGGTCATTCCGTTCGTCTCCGGCGCAGCCACAGGATCGGCCAGTCGCCATTCACCAGCCGGCCGACGAGGTGGAAGCCAGCATGCCGATAAGCGCGGCGGACGGCACGCTCCTGCGCTTGGAGCAGTCCCGCCAGCAGGACATGCCCGCCGGGGACGACGCTGCAGGCGAAATCGCGCGACAGGCCGACCAGTGGCCCGGCGAGAATATTGGCGAGCAACAGGTCGTAGGGTTCGCGGGTCTGCAACAGCGGATTGTTCACTCCGTCGGCGATGGTCATGGTCAATTCGCCCGCACCGCTGCCCATGCGGATACCGTTCATCGCGGCATTGTCCTCGACCACGCCGATGCAAACCGGATCGATGTCGCTCGCCGTCGCCTTGGCTAGTGGCCACAGGCGCATTGCGGCGAATGCAAGCAGTCCGGTCCCGGTCCCGATATCGGCGATATTGCGCACGACCGTACCGCGCCGTTTCATCGTATCGAGCAAGGCCAGGCAGCCTGCCGTGGTTTCGTGCTGGCCGGTTCCGAATGCCTGGCTGGCGGGGATGGCGAGATCGATCGCACCGATTCTGTCGCTTGGCGGAAAATCGGGTGTATGGATATAGAAGCGCCCGGCACGGATCGGTTCGACACCTTGCTGGCTGAGAGTCAACCAGTCCTGCGGGGGCAGTTTTTCGACCGTGAGTTCCGGAGGGTTGCGCGCGAACAGCGCGGCAATTGCCTTGGTGTCGGCCTTGCCTGGTTTGCGTGGCAGCCAGGCCTCCAGCACCCAGTCCTGCGGCCGGTCTTCGGCCACTTCGCGTCCCGAGAGGACGATATCCGGGTGCCAGTCGTCGTTTTCATCCTGCGCGAGAAGAGCCGCCTGGATAGTCCGTTTCCGACCCCTGGCGGTTATCTTCCAGCTATCGGCCATCGTTCTCTGCCCGCTCGCGCGCCAGGCGCTTGTCGAGGCGGACTCCGATCGATCTGGCATAGGACGCGCAGGCGCTACTGTTTTCGAGCCCGGTATCGCTGGAAAGCCGCTCAACCATCCCGCTCGAAGACGGGTGCGGCGTCAGCAGGATATCGCATTGGGCCGTAGCGAGCCGCTCGAGGCCGGCGCGATAGGCGGCAACGTAGTCCGGGTGGTCGCCGAACCGGTAAGCCTTGCCGCTGACCGGGCTTAGGCTGTCTGCATAGACCAGCATGCGGCACTGGTCCGCTTCGCAGGACTCCCACTGCCAACTGAGCGCGCCGGGTGTGTGTCCGGGCGTCGCGATGGCCGTGATCCGCAAGTTCCCGAGTGCGAGCGTTTCACCGTCCGAAACCGTGCCATCGACATGCACCGGGGCCATTGGCGGGTGCATTCCGAATTGCGGATCGCCGGGCGCATCCTTGCCGCTTGCCATTACCGAGGCTGCCGCTTTGGATGTCATCACCCGCGCTCCGGTCGATTGCTGCAGCTTCGCCATGCCGCCGACATGGTCGAAATGTTCATGGCTCGAAAGCAGCAGGCCTATGTCCCGCAACGAAAAGCCGAGTGCCTGAACATTCCTTTTCACGATCCCGGCCCCGGCCTTGGTGCCGCTATCGATCAGGATATGCCCGTCGTCACCCACAATGAGGATCGCCGCGATTCCGCAGGTACCGACATAATAGGTGTCGCCATGAATGCGGTAGGGCGGGCCGGGTTTGTCCCACTTGTCCCATTTCGTACAGTGCCGTGTCCACTCGGCGCCGGTCGCGACGACGGGCGGGCTGTGGGTTGCGGTCTCGGTCGCATAGGCCGAGAGCGTGACTGCGATGGCGAGCAAGCCGGCAGGCAGAATCCTCCTAACGGACATAGCTCGCTCCGTTCGCGTCTAGCGTGGCACCCGTCATGCTGGGAGGTGCGTCGAGCGCGCAATAGATGGCGATGGAGGCGATTTCCTCCGGCTCGGCGACTCGACCCAGCGGGATGTCGGCCAGCAATCCGGCCCCACCGCGGCTTTCGAGGTAATCGCCCGCCATCGCGGTATCGGTGAAGCCGGGCGTGATCGCAAAGCTGAGGATGTCGTCTTTGGCATGGGCCCGGGCAATGGTCTTGTGCATCGCCAGCATCCCGCCCTTGGCCGCCGCATAGTGCCAGTGCGCGGGCGAATCGCCACGATGCCCGGCGCGGCTGGCGATGTGGACGATCCGGCCCGGAACTCCGCGATCGAGCCAGTGACGGACGGCGAAACGGCTGAGCTGGGCGGCGGCGGTCAGGTTGATCCGGAGTGTTTCCTCCCACTGGTCGAGCCAGCTTATGTCGGCGATGTCGATCGGGTTGGCGGCGAACAGGCCGGCATTGTTGACCAGCACGTCGATTGTGCCGCCGGTACGCTCCAGCGCTTCGTCCCACAGCATTTGCGGCGCGGCCGGTTCGGAAAGGTTCGCCCCTATCGTATCGGCATGGTGCGTCTTGCTACCGTGGCCGATAACGGTGGCTCCGCGTTTTTCGAGTCCGAAGCGGATAGCGGCACCGATGCCGCGGGTTGAACCGGTAAGGAGGATGGTGGACATGGGGACACTTTAGCCTCAACTATCTTCCTCCGTCACCCCGAACGTGTTCGACCTTTGGCCAGCTTCGCTTTCAGGGTCTATCTCGCATTCTCTTCCGAAGGATGCAGATTGACGGATGGATGCTGAAACAAGTTCAGCATGACGGTTTTGGGTTAGGGCGCCGCTTGCCTCGCCCCGCCATTGCGCTAAGGGGGTGGCATTAACGGGACTATCCGGAAGCAACATCATGACCGACAGGCCGCTATCACCACATCTCAGCATCTGGAAATGGGGCCCGCATATGCTGGTCTCGATCCTCCACCGCATCACCGGCGACGGGATGGCACTGGTCGGGCTGGGCGTGCTGCTGTGGTGGCTTGGCGCTCTGGCCAGTGGACCGGAAGCCTATGCTGATTTCGCCACGCTGGCGACTTCGCCGCTGGGCTATGTCGTGTTGGTCGGCCTGTCCTGGACGTTTTTCAACCACATGGTGTCCGGCCTGCGTCATTTCGTGCTCGATATCGGCGCCGGCTACGAACTCGACACCAACAAGGCCTGGTCCATCGCCTCGCCGATCCTGGGGATCGCGCTGACGGCGGGCTTCTGGGCCCTCATGATGCTTCGCTAGGGACGGAAACGATGGGTAACGGAACTTCTATCGGCAAGGTGCGCGGGCTGGGTTCGGCGCATCATGGCGCGCATCACTGGCTGCTGCAGCGCTTTACTGCGATTGGCAATCTCGTCCTGGTGCTGTGGCTGGCCGGTTCGATCGTTCTGCTCGGCAACCTGTCCTATGACACCGTCAGCGCGTATCTGGCGAAACCGGTTCCAGCGACCGCGATGGCACTGCTGATCGTCAGCTCGTTCTGGCATGCGCGGCTTGGGCTGCAGGTGCTGGTCGAGGATTACGTCCACACGCCGGGCAACAAGTTCGCCGTGCTGGCACTGCTCAACCTTGCGACTGTCGCCGGAGCCGCGTTCGGCATCTTCTGCGTCGCGCGACTTGCCCTCGGAGGAGCCGCCTGATGGCCGATTCCGCTACCAACGAATCCGCCTATACGATCATCGACCACACCTATGACGTGGTTGTCGTGGGCGCCGGCGGCTCGGGCCTGCGCGCGACGATGGGTGCGGCGGAGGCCGGGCTCAAGACGGCCAATGTCTCCAAGGTCTTCCCGACCCGGTCGCACACCGTTGCGGCGCAGGGCGGGATTGCCGCCTCGCTCGGCAACAACACGCCCGATCACTGGTCGTGGCACATGTACGACACGGTCAAGGGGTCCGACTGGCTCGGTGACCAGGATGCGATCGAGTACATGGTCCGCGAGGCGCCGCAGGCGGTGTATGAGCTGGAGCATGCCGGCGTGCCGTTCAGCCGCAACGATGACGGCACGATCTACCAGCGCCCGTTCGGCGGTCACATGCAGAATATGGGTGAGGGCCCGCCGGTCCAGCGGACCTGCGCCGCGGCGGACCGTACAGGGCATGCGATGCTCCATGCGCTCTACCAGCAGAGCCTCAAATACGACGCGGATTTCTTCATCGAATATTTCGTGATCGACCTGATCATGGAAGGCGGCAAGTGCCGCGGCGTGAACGCGATGTGCCACGACGACGGGACGATCCACCGGTTCCGGGCGCATGCCGTGGTGCTAGCGACCGGAGGTTATGGCCGGTGCTATTACACCGCAACCAGCGCGCATACCTGCACCGGCGACGGCGGCGGGATGGTACTGCGTGCCGGCCTGCCGTTGCAGGACATGGAATTCGTCCAGTTCCACCCGACCGGGATTTACGGCGCCGGCGTGCTCATCACCGAAGGCGCACGGGGCGAGGGCGGCTATCTGACCAATTCCGAGGGCGAGCGCTTCATGGAGCGCTATGCGCCCAGCGCGAAGGATCTCGCATCGCGCGATGTGGTCAGCCGCTCGATGGCGCTTGAGATGCGCGAGGGACGCGGTGTCGGTGACGATGGTGACCACATCTACCTGCATCTCGACCATATCGACCCCAAGGTACTGGCCGACCGGCTGCCGGGCATCACCGAAAGCGGCAAGATCTTCGCTGGCGTCGACCTGACCCGCGAACCGCTGCCGGTCACCCCGACGGTGCATTACAATATGGGTGGTATCCCGTGTAACTACCATGGTGAAGTCGTGACCATCGGCGAGGACGGCGATCCGGAAGCCGTGGTTCCGGGCCTGTTCGCGGTGGGCGAGGCGGCCTGCGTTTCGGTCCATGGCGCCAACCGTCTCGGCTCGAACTCGCTGATCGACCTAGTCGTGTTCGGCCGCGCGACCGGCCACCGTCTCAATGAGTTGATCGAACCTCATTCGAGCCATGACGAGCTGCCCGATGACAGCGCGGACATGGCGCTTTCCCGCCTCGACCATTTCCGCAACGCGAAAGGCGGTTCGTCCACGGCGGAAATTCGCGCGGAAATGCAGAAGGCGATGCAGAAGCATTGCGCGGTGTTCCGCGACAGCAAGCTTCTGTCTGAAGGCGTCGATGTCTTGCAGGCGGTCAACAAGCGGATGGAGGACATCCGCGTTTCCGACCGCTCGTTGATCTGGAACAGCGACTTGATCGAAACGCTCGAGCTCGACAACCTCATGGCGCAGGCAAATGTTACCATCGCCAGCGCCGAAAACCGCAAGGAAAGCCGCGGTGCACATGCGCATGAAGACTATCCCGACCGGGATGACAAGGAATGGATGAAGCATACCGTAGCCTGGTTCGATGGCTGGGGCGGGAAAGGCGGCGGCGTGAAGATCGACTATCGCCCGGTCCACGAATTCACCCTGACTGACGATGCCGACTATATCGAGCCGAAGGCGCGGGTCTATTGAGGCTTCGTTGACATGGACGCCTACTTCCTCGCGAAGACTGTCCATGTCATCTCGTCGGCCATTCTGTTCGGCACGGGGATCGGGATCGCGTTCTTTTTCCTGATGGGGATGAGAGCGGGGCTTTCCTCCGGCGATGCGGCGGCGGCGTGGTTCGCGGCGCGGACGACGGCTGTTGCCGATATGATCTTCACGTTGACTGCGGGTGTTGTGCAGCCGCTCAGCGGCTTCCTGCTGGTCTGGCTGGCCGGATACGACCCGTTCGCGCCATGGCTCGTTGCCACCTACGTTCTCTATCTTGCTGCGCTGACCTGCTGGTTGCCGGTGGTCCGCTTGCAAGTGCAGATCCGCGATATGTGGCGGGCGAGGCTGGATGGCGAGGTTGTGGACGAGGCGTTGCTCGCCAGGCGCTTCAGGACGTGGTTCCTGCTTGGCTGGCCTGCCTTCGCCGGGCTGGTCACCGTGTTCTGGTTGATGGTCGCGAAACCGGCATGGTGATGCGTGTCGCGATCCTCGGTGGATACGGTAATTTCGGCGGATATATATCGCGCGCGCTGGCATCCGACCGCCGGATAGAACTGGTCATCTGCGGGCGCGATGCAGGCAAGGCGCGGCGCTTCGCGGAGGGACTGGATGCGGCGAACCCCGCCAGTAGTGCCGTGCTCGATATCGTCAATCCAAAGGATACGCTTGCCAACATCGCTCCTGGCCTGGTGATCCATACGGTTGGCCCGTTCCAGGGACAGGACTACCGCGTGGCCGAGGCGGCGATCGCTTGCGGGGCGCATTATTGCGATCTCGCCGATGCGCGCAGCTTCGTGTGCGGGATCGATACGCTGGACAAGCAGGCAAGGCAGGCAGGCACGACCGCGATTGCCGGGGCCAGCTCGGTTCCGTGCCTGACCGCAGCCTATCTTGACGAAGCGGCGCAGGTCATGGCGATCGAGGAAGTGGATTACGGGATCAGTGCGGCGCAGCAGACCAATCGCGGCCTAGGCACGGCGAGCGCGATCCTGTCCTATGTCGGGCGACCGTTCACCATGATGCGCGGCGGGGCAATGCGGCGCGTGTTCGGGTGGCAGGGCCTGCATTCGGAAACTTATCCCGGGCTTGGCCGCCGCTGGTTCGGCTATTGTGACATTCCCGATCTCGATCTGTTTCCGTCGCGCTATCCGGATCTGAAGCAGATGCGCTTTTGCGCGGGTCACGAAATCGCGCTGCTCCATTTTGGGACCTGGCTGCTGAGCTGGGGTGTGCGCCTGCGTCTCCTTCCTCGGCTCGATCGCTGGTCGGACACGCTGCTCAGGGCGAGCTTCCAGTTCGATCCGCTTGGCAGCGGCCGCAGCGGGTTTCACATGATCATTCGGGGGAAAGGTCGGGAGGGGCGAGCGGCAGAACGCCGGCACTGGATGATTGCCCGACAAGGCCACGGCCCGAACATTCCCTGCATGCCTGCAATCCTGATTGCGCGCAGGCTGGCCGGCGGTGAAGCGATCGAGCCGGGCGCGCGACCCTGTCTCGACCTGATCACGCTCGAAGAGTATCTCGCCGCGCTGGAGGGGCTCGATATTTCGGTGATCGACCAGTGACCCATGAACCCTACAGCTACCGCGCGGATGCGGCAGTGCCCGATTTCGACGATAGCAGACCGCTCTTCGTATTCGACCAGGTCTGTGTGCTGTGTTCGGGTGGTGCGTCATTCATCATGCGGCACGATCGCGACGGAAAAATTGCTTTTACGCCCGCGCAAGGCGCCATCGGGCAAGCGCTGTACCGGCATTACAGGATGGCGATGGACGATAGTTACCTCTTCCTCTCGAACGGTCGCGCAACCACGCTGAGCAGCGGCTACTTCGTTGTCGCGCGGGAGCTGGGAGGACTGTGGCGGCTGGCGGCTGTCGGGCGCATCGTCCCGCGTTTCATCCGCGATGCAGTGTATCGTCTGGTCGCGCGCAACCGGTATCGCTGGTTTGGCAAGACCGAGGCTTGCGCCCTGCTCACCGACGAACAGCGGGCGCGGCTTCTGTAATGCGGCATGGCTGGTGGTCTCTCATGCTTGTCGCGCTGCTGGCCGGGTGCTCGACCTCGGCGCTTGCGCCGCCACAAACGCTCGGCCTCAATCCATTCTATGCCAAATATGTCGATGCGGGGGGCATCCCGGTCGCTTCTTCGAGGCATGTGCCGGACGAGGTGCTGGTTCGTGCGCGCGACATGATCGACGGGATGCTCGCCCATCGGCCCGACCTTCGATCAGCGCTTGTCCAGGCGGGGTATCGCGTCGCGATCATCGCCGAGGAAGAGGCATTGCTCGACCTGCCGGAGAATGCGCATTGGAGGAAACCCGCACGCGATGATCCGCGACTGACGCGATGCGAACTCAAGTATTACGACGAACGCATCGGTCGCCTGTCGGATCGCGAATACTGGGATGGCCGGGCGCGCGGGATCGGCGGACCGCGCACCGCCGGGTCGGAAGAAGACGTGCTCGGCCTGCCCAGCAGCCGCTATTATGGCGAGACGATCTTCGTCCACGAATTCGCGCATAATGTACTCGATGCGATCCGGTTGGTTGATCCGGCGCTTTATCGCCAGATCGAGGCAGCCTACGCCTATGCGCTGGCGAACGATCTGTGGTTCCAGGAATATGCGACCACGACCATCCAGGAATACTGGGCCGAGGGAACGCAAATCTGGTTCAATTCCAATCGTCTGGTCGTGGTGGACGGGCGCCAGGTGCTGAACCACGAGGATCTCGCTGCCTACGATCCCGCGCTCTACGCGGTGCTTGGACAGGCCTATGGGACAAATCACCGGCTCAAGTCCGACCCGTTCTACATGCACCCCGCGCGCGTTCCACCTGGGCCTATTCCCGAGAATACGGCGGAGGTTTGCTAACAGCCGCGTTGCACGCTGGAAAAGGCGCGCAAAGAGACCAGCCGTTTTCAAAGTGACGGGCGGTAAGGCGGGTATGACGGCGACGGTACCTGACGGCTACCAATTCGAGACCGGTTGACATCACTATTCATACAATTATTTGTACAAATAATTGTATGAATAGTGATTGGAACATGATACCGGATCCGTCGCGCGCCTTTTCGTATATGCCAGGTCTTCGGCCCGCATTTCTGGGGCATATGGCCAGTCGGCTTGATACGGTAATTGGCCAGCAATCCAGGGACCTTCTGGCAGAAGCGGGGGCCATGACGCCCGCCCGCTCCGTCTCGGTTGCTCTCTATTTGCTCAAGCATCACGAGGGAACGACTGCCGACATCGCTCGTCACGATGGGCGGTCCCACCAGCTGGTAGCGTCAAGAGTAGGTCCGCTCGAGAAGCGCGGACTTGTGGCGGCGAAACCGGACCCTGAGGATGAACGGTGCAGGTTGTGGAGGCTTACGGCAAAAGGTCGCCAGGACGCTGTGATAGTGGAGCAGGTTTGTCGAAAGATCGCCAATTCTCTGAGAATGCTGGAGGACGAACTCGAAGTTGATCTTTTGACGGCGATCGAGAGGGCCGAGCAAAGCCTCTTGCGCATGCCATTGGGGGAGCGATAGCGTGCGCGCCCTGCCATCTCTGCATTCTTGCAGAACGACGCGTCGATCGTTGTCACCGTTCGAACACGGTCGATTTCTCATATTGTTCGTCTTCTTCTTGGCTGCGTGCGTCTATCAACCGCAAGCGGGCATTGGCTGCGGCCCCGGTATTTATACCAATGGCGAGGAAACCGTGGCCGTTTGCGATCGTCGGAACAGCTCGGGTCTTTCTGATAGACGCTTTGTTTTCGTTGATGGTCGCCGGGGTGTTGTTGATGCACCCGATGCGTTGTTGCATTGTACCTCGCAGAAATTGCGTTTGCGGGAAGGAACACCTTTTACCTATGTTCCCACGTTCCAGACCGACACGAGGTTCAAGAGCGATGGCCTGACCCTTGCAGGGCGGCTGATCGAACCCATCAAACCGCCTGATGAGCCGCATAGCCTGGTTGTGTTCATGCACGGCTCCGAGAGCACGCCTACGATTGACAACTCATACTACCCATTGTTGCTGGCAGCGCAGGGTATTTCAGTTTTCGTGTACGATAAACGGGGAACAGGTCGTTCGGAAGGCAAGTACACTCAAAATTTCGAGGACTTGGCAAACGACACGGTGGCGGCTTCCGTGGAAGCCAAGCGACTCGCGAAAGGGCGGTTCCAAAGGTTTGGATTGTTCGGTGGCAGCCAGGGCGGCTGGGTCGCCCCGCTCGCTGCAAGACAGGCTCGTGCAGAGTTTCTCACGATTGGTTTTGGCCTCGTCCTTGCGCCGCGTGAGGAAGATGCGGAGCAGGTATATGATGAACTGCGCAGAGCTGGATATGATCGTTCTACTCTCCTCAAGGCGAGGAATATAACGCGCGCCACCGGCGATATTGTGAGCAGCCGTTTCACTCGCGGCTTTGAAGCGCTGGCTGAGGTAAAAGAGCGCTACAAAGATGAAACATGGTTCCACTCCATAGAAGGCGAGTTTACCGGTGATGTCCTGCGCGCTAGCGAGGTCGAATTGAGGCAGGGGAAGGCAGGCCAGTTTGAGGATGCGGATGTACTATGGAACTACGATCCGATGCCCGTGCTGAGAGAGCAAACGATACCACAACTTTGGGTCATTGCAGCCGAGTATACTGCAGCTCCAGGCCTCTTAACCCGGGAACGGCTCAAGACATTGCAGGTCGAAGGAGTTCCGATCACCACTGCGCTTTTTCCGGCTACCGATCACGGGATGGTAGAATTTGAGCAGTTGCCGGATGGATCGCGCAATTACACCCGGTTTACAGAGGGGTACTTCCATCTAATTGGGGATTTCATCAAGGCGGACGAAAGTTCACCTCCCTATGGAAGGGCGGAACTTCAGCCTGCTACTTGGATACGTTGACCCGCCGCGCTTTCACGATCTTCACCGGATCGGCCAGTATCTGACCCTTCATCCAGCCTTCGCCCTTGTCGGGGTCGGTCGGGGCGGCATGGATCGCGTAGACCACGTCCATCCCATCGACCACATGGCCGAAAGCGGCAAAGCCCGCGCGCAATTCCGGATCCTCGGATTTGGGATCGGCGTCCATGCCGGGCTGTTCCTGCAGCATGATCGAGAAATCACCGGTGGCTGTGCCCGGGGCGAAGCGGGCCATCGAGATCGCGCCCTTGACATGTTTCACCCCGGTTTCGTCGGTCGGTTCGTGCGCGATCGGGTCGAGCACTCGCTTGGGGTCGTATTGCACGCCGGCCTGGATCAGCCCGTTGGGCTGTTCGCCCCAATCGAGTGGCATGGCGCGATAGAATACAATGCCGTCGAACCGTTTCTCATCGACATAGCGCAGGAAATTGGCGGTCGTGACCGGCGCCCGTTCGGTTTCCAGCGCCACGGTGATGTTGCCCATCGTCGTTTCCAGCACGACCAATGTCGTCTCCGGTTCGGAGGCGGGTGGGGCGGCCGGTCTCTCCTGAGCCGCGGTAGGGGCGGTTAACAGCATCAGGCCGAGGGCGAACAGGGCGAATCGATTGATCATGGCTGCCATTCTGCCTCGTATTCAGGTCGTTTTGCCAGAGGAAATCGGGCAGTTCACGAGCCGTTCAGATTACAAACGTAATCGATATGGCTACAGATGTAGTCAGAAACCGGGGAGGGTCTTGTGGCACTAGGCGACAGCGAACGGCCGGAGCGGATCAGCGAAGCCGAGCATGCGGTGATGGAGGTGCTGTGGGAGAAAAGCCCACTGACCGCCGCCGAGGTATGCGATGCAGTGTGCGACAAGCGCGGTTGGAGCCTTCCCACGGTCAAGACCCTGCTTTCCCGGCTGGTTGCCAAGCAGGCGATCGCCACCGAGCCGGACGGTCGCCGCTATCTCTACACCCCGTTGCTGGCCCGCTCCGATTATGTCGAGGGTGAGTCGCGACGGTTGGTGGATCGGCTGTTCGGTGGCCGGGCGGCGCCGCTCTTCGCCCATTTGGCCGAGAACGAAGCCCTGACCGAAGACGACCTCGAGGAAATCGAGGCACTGCTCAAGGAGTTGCGCAAATGAGCGACTTCCTGCTCGATACGCTCGTCTGGACCGCAGCTCTCATTGCACTGGTCCTCGTCTTGCGCCGCCCTGTCTCGCGTCACTTCGGCGCGCAGGCGGCTTACGCATTGTGGGCGCTGCCGGCATTGCGGTTGCTGGTGCCACCGATCACCTTGCCGGCATGGCTGGCGCCGGTGGCAAAGGCGCCGCCGCCCGTGAGCAGCGAGGCTGCATCGTCCGTGCAATCCGAAACTGTCGTCTTCCTGGCGCCGGTTGCCGAACCGTCGGTCGACTGGGCCTTCTGGCTTGCCTGCGCATGGCTGCTGGGCGGCGCGATAATGCTTGCCTGGCGCTTCTCGCTCTATTTCAGGATGCGCCGCGACCTGCTGACCGAAGCGAAGCCGGTCGGGGAGGTTGGGCGCATCCGGCTGGTCGAAACGCCGGCGGCCCCTTCGCCGGTTGCGTTCGGCCTAGTCGACCGCGTGATCGCGTTGCCGCCGGGGTTCATGGCGTGGCAGGATCGTGCGGCGCGCGATCTCGCGCTGGCGCATGAAATCGCCCATCACGAGGGATACGACCTGCTGGCCAATTTCGCCGTCCAGCCACTGTTCGCGCTGCATTGGTTCAACCCGTTGGGGTGGCTCGGCTGGCGGGCGATGCGGCGCGACCAGGAAGCAGCCTGCGATGCGCGCGTACTGGCCTCGTGCCGGCGCGAAGAGCGTGCCGCCTATGCCGAAATCATCGCCGGTTTCGCCGCCGGTCCCAACATTGCCCTGGCTGCGCCGATGGCGTGTCCCGTGCTGGGCGAGAAGAGCATCATCCATCGACTGAGG
>JANQPE010000030.1 GCA_028289565.1 Parerythrobacter sp. | reverse complement strand
CTGCTCTCGAGCGTCAGTTTCGAAACGCTTGCGATGGAAGGCAACGCCTCACCGCGAAAACCGAGTGTGGAAACCTGCTCGATGGCATCATCGGGCAGTTTCGAAGTCGCATGGCGCTCCAGCGCCAATTCCATCTCGTCCGGAGTCATACCGCAACCGTCATCGGTCACCTCGATCCGGCCGAGTCCGCCTTCGACGATCGAAACAGCAACCCGTTTCGCTCCTGCATCAATCGCATTCTCGATCAGTTCCTTAAGTGCGGCGGCAGGACGTTCGACCACTTCTCCGGCAGCAATGCGGTTGACGAGGTTCTCAGGCAGGCGGCGTATCTCGGACATCGGTTTTCAAGCCTAGCGGCGAAGCGGCGGAAATTCGAGGCCGGCAGTGGAAAAGCCGCACGCTTTCGACACAATTTTTTTGGCCTTTTCGCGCCGTATTCGTTAAGGAGCCGCCATCCCTGTCAGAACTGGGTCGCACTCGTCGCAACTCACTGCGGCAAAGGACCAAGAATTATACGGAATCGACGACGCATGAGTTTCTTTTCGAACCTGTTCAAATTCGGCTCGCAGAACATGGCTATCGACCTCGGCACCGCGAACACTCTGGTCTATGTACAGGATCAGGGCATCATCCTCGACGAGCCTTCGGTGGTCGCGATTGAAACCGTCAACGGGATCAAACGTGTCAAGGCTGTGGGCGATGATGCCAAGATGATGATGGGCAAGACGCCCGACAGTATCGAGGCAATCCGTCCGTTACGCGATGGCGTGATCGCCGACATTGAAATAGCGGAAGAGATGATCAAGCACTTCATCCGCAAGGTTCACGGCAAGCGCAGCCTGTTCCGCTACCCCGAAATCACAATTTGCGTCCCTTCGGGTTCGACCTCGGTCGAACGCCGTGCGATCCGCGATGCAGCCAGCAATGCTGGCGCGAGCCAGGTCTACCTGATCCTCGAACCGATGGCCGCCGCCATCGGAGCCGACATGCCGGTGACCGAACCGGTCGGTTCGATGGTGGTCGATATCGGTGGTGGTACGACCGAGGTCGCCGTGTTGTCCTTGCGCGGTCTTGCCTATACCACCTCCGTCCGTACCGGTGGTGACAAGATGGATGAAGCGATCGTTTCCTATGTCCGTCGCCATCATAATCTTCTGATCGGCGAAGCCACCGCAGAACGGATCAAGAAGGATTATGCCGTGGCAACCGTGCCGGAAGACGGTGCAGGCGAAAGCATCACCCTCAAGGGTCGCGACCTGGTCAACGGTGTCCCCAAGGAAATCACTATCAATCAGGCGCATATCGCCGAAGCCTTGTCCGAACCGATCGGTGCCATTGTCGAAGGTGTCCGTATCGCTCTCGAAAACACCGCGCCGGAGCTGGCGGCGGATATCGTCGATCAAGGAATCGTTCTCACCGGCGGCGGGGCACTGATCCGCGGTCTCGACGAACATCTCCGTGAAGAAACCGGTTTGCCCGTAAGCATTGCGGAAGACCCGCTTTCCTGCGTGGCCGTCGGCACGGGCCGGGCGATGGAAGATCCGATTTATCATGGGGTCTTGATGACCGCGTAAGCAAAGGAAGGGGCAGGACATGGCGCCGCCTTCCTCACGGCGCTCGAGCCAATCGCGCCGGGCCCAGTATGGTATCTTTACCGGCTACGTAATCGCCGGCATCGGCGCGCTTGTCGGTGCAGTTCTGCTCGGTCTGTCGCTGTGGAAACCGGGCATTGCCAGTAGTCCAAGAGCAGCCGCCAACGATATCATAGCACCTGCCGGAGAGACTACCGCACGGGCTCGTACCGAAAGCCAGGGCCTGATCGAGAGTATTCGCGGGTATTTGCGCGCCGGCTCGCAAAATGCCGAACTTAAACGCGAGATGGAACTCGCCCGCATCCGTTTGCAGGAAGCCGAGGCTTTGCAGCATGAAAACCGGCGCCTGAAAGCCTTGCTGGACTTACAGGAATCCGAACGCAAACCGGTAGCGGTCGCCCGCCTCATTGGTTCGACGGCTTCCAGCACTCGCCGCTTTGCCTATCTCGGGGCCGGTCGTACCGACGGAGTAGCCGCTGGAATGCCTGTGCGCAGCCCGCGCGGGGTGGTTGGCAGAGTGCTAGAAGTAGGCCAGACGAGTTCGCGGATACTGCTCCTCGGTGACAGCCAAAGCGTCCTTCCGGTACGTCTCGCTGATGGCAATGCCGTTGCCTTCGCGGAAGGGCGTGGTGATGGGTTGCTCCGCATCCGCTTGATCAACCTCGGGATCAACCCTCTCGAAGTAGGCGATGTGGTGGTCACGAGCGGTGCTGGCGGATATTATGCACCCGGTATTGCCGTCGCGGTAATCAGCGAAGTTACCATGGATGGCGGCCTGGGCCGTATAATCGCCGATCCCGCTGCAACCGATTACGTTGCGGTCGAACCGGTTTTCCAACCTGAAGCCGTGGCGGGCGCCGGGACGCCTATCGAAGAATCGGTCGTCGAATAATGGATCGGATCGATCATCGCTCGCGTCGGGATGCTTATGGCAGGCGGATCAATCGCGACCACAGTTCCGCCCTTGCCTATAGCGTGCCGTGGATATCGATCCTGCTTGCATCGTTGATTCCGGTTTTCGCCATCGCCAGCGCAGTGCCGTTCGTTCCACCCTTCGGCTTGATGATGCTGATCGCCTGGCGCCTTGTTCGCCCGGGACTGCTGCCGATCTGGGCGGGCTTCCCGCTTGGCATGGTGGATGACCTGTTCAGCGGCCAACCCTTCGGCAGTGCGATTTTTCTGTGGTCAGTCGTCATGCTAGCGATCGAAGTGATCGAAGCTCGTTTTCCATGGCGCAATTTCGTGCAGGACTGGTTCATTGCCGCGAACATATTGACCGTATATCTCGTGCTTGCAGCGCTTCTTTCCGGCGGAATGATTGGCCTCGCTTCGCTCGCTGCACTCGGCCCGCAACTCTTGCTCAGTCTGCTGCTTATGCCCATTATCTCGCGCATGGTTGCCCGCCTCGACAGATTCCGGCTCCTGCGCATCCGGATCATCGGCTGATGTTCGGTAACGGGTCGCAGCCTCCGCCCAGTTCCACGTCGCTCAAGAATACCTACGACCGGCGCAGCTTCGTGATGGGCACGATCGGGGCCGGCGTGGGAATGCTGTTGGCCGGCCGGATGGCATATCTCGCGATTGCCGAAAATGAAAAATATGAAACCGAATCCGAAAGCAATCGCGTCAACCTGACCTTAATTCCACCTCGTCGAGGATGGTTGCTTGACCGTGATGGCGCACCACTGGCTTCCAACCGCGCCGATTTTCGTGTCGACGTGATCCCGGAACGGATGAGCGACAAGGAGAGGACTATCGCCGTACTTGGCGAAGTGCTCGGCATGGATGCCACAGCCCTGCAGGACTTGACCGATAAGATCGATAAAGCGCGCGGGTTCCAACCTGTTGAGGTCGGTGCGGGACTCGCTTACGAGCAGTTCGCGGCCATCAGTGTGCGATTGCCCGACCTGCCTGGCGTAGTACCGCAGCGCGGTTTCTCGCGTTTTTATCCTACAGGGCCTTCCGTCGGGCACCTGATCGGTTACGTCGGCCCGGCTTCGGCGGAAGAATACGAGCAGGATCGCAACCCGCTGCTGATCACGCCGGGCTACAAGATCGGCAAGGATGGACTGGAAAAACAGTTCGAGCAGCAATTGCGTGGTGTGCCGGGTGCACGGCGTGTGGAAGTGACTGCTTCCGGCCGGATAGTACGGGATCTTGAAACACGCGACGACGTACAGGGCGAAGCTGTACAACTGACTATCGATGGCCCGTTACAGGATTACGCCGCGCGTCGCATAGGACTCGAATCCGGCTCTGTCGTGGTGATGGATTGCGATACCGGGGACCTGTTGTGCATGGCATCAATGCCAAGCTTCGATCCGAACAGTTTTTCCGACGGTATTGGCCGTATCGAATACGGGATGCTGCGCGATGACGAGCGCGTGCCGCTACGCAACAAGGTACTCAAGGGGCTTTACCCACCGGGTTCCACTGTAAAGCCGATGGTCTCGATGGCATTTCTGAAAGAAGGCCTGGATCCGGAAGAGACTGTCTTTTGCGGTGGCGGTTTGCGGGTTGGCAACCGGGTGTTCGGCTGCTGGAACCGTCGTGGGCACGGTACAGTGGACATGGCTAAGGGCATTTACCAGAGCTGCGATGTCTATTTTTACCATTTCGCCCAGCGTATCGGGATGGACCCGATCGCCTTGATGGCCCGGCGCATGGGGATGGGAATGGAATTCCCGCTCCCGGTGGTCAGCCAGTTCTACGGTACTGTTCCTGATCCGGCTTGGAAGCAAGAGAAATACGGGCGTGACTGGGCCACCTTCGATACGGTTAATGCGACGATCGGCCAGGGCTACATGCTGTCCAGCCCGCTCCAGCTCGCGGTCATGTCCGCGCGCCTCGCCACGGGGCGCGATGTGCTTCCGCAATTGCTCTTGGACAAAACCTCGAAGCGCTATCCCTCGTTCGATTTTTCCAACGAGCACCTGAATTACATACGCCAGGCAATGAGCGATGTCGTCAACGGGCCGGGCACGGCGGGTCGGGGGCGCCTTCCGCTACCCGACATATTGATGGCCGGGAAAACCGGTACCGCGCAGGTCGTTTCGCTAAATGTATCCGATGGACGATCCGGGCCTTGGAAATATCGCGATCACGGCCTCTTCATCTTCTTCGCTCCGTTCGACAAGCCGAAATATGCCGGAGCCGTTGTAATCGAGCACGGGGGCGGATCGGGCGCGGCTTACCCGATTGCGCGCGATGTGATGACATTCCTGTTCGACCCGCAAAAAGGCCTGGAAGCACTCGATGCGCTTGAGCGGCAATGGGGAGGCACCGCCCAGGAACGTCTCGAACATAAATACGCTGCCTATGCGGCCGAAGCAGGCGAAATCATCCGTCCGCCGCCAAGGCGTGACGAGGAAATTTTCGATCGGGTCGATGCCGAGGCCCGCGCCGCTGCATTGCAACCGGTTACCGAAGCCACGGATGCAGCCGTGAACCGCTCGGAAAACGAGGACAATCCGCCGGTCGAGACGGCACCATGAACGGGATCGTCCCCACACCGATTGCCCGTCAGCCATGGCGATTGCTGATTCCGCTTTTTGTTCTGGTGGGATTCGGGGCTGCTGTTCTGTTTTCCGCAGCGGGCGGCAACCTGCAACCATTCGCTGCTTCGCATCTGGTCCGCTTTGCGGTTTTTCTCACGATGGCGGCGATCATGGTGCTGTTCAACCGCGAATTCGTCCGTTTCCTCGCTTATCCTGCCTATGCGATCGTGCTGGTCCTGCTGGTCGCGGTCGAGGCGATCGGTGCCATGGGCGGCGGTAGCCAGCGCTGGCTCGAACTTGGCTTCATGCGCTTGCAACCATCCGAACTGATGAAACCCGCCATCGTGCTGGTACTGGCCAAGTTCTACTCCACCCTCCCGCCTGGCATGATCGCGAGCTGGCGGGCGCTGATACCCTCCGGCGCGCTTATCGCCATGCCGATGGCATTGGTGCTGATGCAACCGGATCTGGGAACAGCCCTGGCGATCGCTTTCGGCGGGGCGGTCGTGATGTTCCTGGCCGGGCTACCGATGCGCTGGTTTGTTGCTGGTGGTGCGGCGATGCTGGTGGCAGCTCCCCTCGCCTTCTTCTTCGGCCTGAAAGAATACCAGCAACGACGCGTGACCACCTTCTTGGATCCGGAAAGCGATCCTCTGGGTGCTGGCTATCACATCACCCAGTCGAAGATCGCGATCGGATCTGGTGGGCTGACCGGCAAGGGCTTCAACGAGGGATCGCAAAGCCATCTCGACTATCTGCCCGAACCGCATACCGACTTCGTCTTCGCAACGATGGCGGAAGAATGGGGCCTGTTCGGCGGGTTGCTGGTGATCGGAATATTCGCAATGATCCTGAGTTGGGGGCTGCGTGTGGCCCGCAGCTCGAACGACCGGTTCGCCCGTCTCCTTGCCGCCGGCATGGTGGCCACGATCTTCTTTTACGTGGCGATCAACCTGATGATGGTGATGGGCTTCGCTCCTGTGGTCGGCATTCCCTTGCCCTTCATGAGCCATGGCGGATCGTCGATGATGACCAACATGATCTGCATCGGCAGCCTGATGATGATCAACCGCTGGAATCGTGAAGCGCCCAGTCACGGTATCGGAAGATAGCAAAATCACACCAGGTCTTTTCAGCAGCGAAACTATCGCTATATGCGTGCGCCTCGCCAATCACAGCCCGATTCGGGTTGACGGCAAGTTTTCTCACGTGTGGACGCATAGCTCAGTTGGTAGAGCAGCTGACTCTTAATCAGCGGGTCCTAGGTTCGAACCCTAGTGCGTCCACCACCCTTTCCACTTCGACGAGACATCGCTAACTGCGCTGCGACTGGTTTTACGGAGTGATTCATGGCGCGCTTCCTTATCGTCGAAGCCCGGTTCTACGACCATCTCAACGACATGCTGGTCGACGGCGCGCGTAGTGCTCTCAAGCGCTCGGGCCATGAGGTCGAAATACTCAGCGTTCCAGGCGCGCTCGAAATCCCCGGAGCCATCGCCATGGCTGCCGAGAGCGGGCAGTATGACGGATTCGTCGCTATCGGGGTCGTTATTCGCGGCGAAACCTACCATTTCGAAATTGTCGCCGGAGAAAGCGCGCGCGGCATCATGGCATTGACGATGGATGGTATTGCCATTGGCAACGGTATCTTGACGGTCGAAAACGAGGACCAGGCACTCACTCGGGCCGACAAAACACAAAAGGACAAAGGCGGTGAAGCGGCCAAGGCGGCACTCACAATGCTTGAACTACAGGAACGCTTTGCCGGTTAGGCCATTCCGGCAATCTCAACCGAAGCAGCCTGCTCCGGCATATCGCGCGCTATCGGCCAGCTCTTCCTCGATCCGGATTAGCTGGTTGTATTTCGCTAGACGATCGGACCGGGCAAGCGATCCGGTTTTGATCTGACCGCAATTGCTCGCAACGGCGAGATCGGCAATCGTTGCATCCTCGGTTTCACCCGAACGATGCGACATGACCGACGTATAACCTGCACGGTGAGCCAGATCGACCGCTTCGAGTGTTTCGGACAATGTCCCGATCTGGTTGACTTTCACCAAGAGGGAATTGGCCAGACCCCGCTCGATCCCCATCGCAAGCCGCTTGGGATTGGTGACGAACAGGTCGTCACCGACCAGTTGCACACGATCACCGATAAGATCCGTTAGCGCCTTCCAGCCTTCGAAATCGTCCTCACCCATCCCGTCTTCGATGGAACGGATCGGATAATCCTTGCACAATGCGGCAAGGTATTCCGCCATCTCGTCAGGTGCCAGTGACTTGCCCTCGCCCGAGATTTCGTATTTCCCCTTGCGAAAGAACTCGGTCGAGGCGCAATCAAGCGCCAGTGCGATCTGCTCGCCTGGTTTGAAGCCGGCCTGCTCGATCGAGCGCATGATGAAGTCGATAGCATCGTGTGTACTGGCAAGGTCGGGTGCGAACCCGCCTTCGTCACCTACTGCCGTCGACAGCCCCTTGTCCGCCAGTCCTTTCTTCAGCGTATGGAACACTTCCGCACCCCAACGCACGGCCTCGGCAATGCTGCCGGCACCGGTCGGCATGATCATGAATTCCTGGATGTCGATCGGATTGTCGGCATGTTCGCCGCCATTGATGATATTCATCATCGGTACCGGCAGGACATGCGCCGAAACGCCACCGACATAAGCCCATAGCGGCAGGCCACGGGCATTGGCCGCGGCCTTGGCGACAGCTAGGCTGGTCCCGAGAATGGCATTGGCGCCGATCCTGCCCTTGTTCTCGGTTCCGTCCAGCTCGATCAGCGCGGTATCGATGTCACGCTGGTCTTCGGCATCAAGGCCAAGCAGCTTGTCGGAAATCTCTCCATTCACCGCTGCAAGCGCTTGCAACACACCCTTGCCCAGGTAACGATCCTTGTCGCCGTCGCGAAGTTCGACGGCTTCATGGGCTCCGGTCGAGGCCCCCGACGGCACTGCCGCACGCCCGAAACTGCCGTCTTCGAGTAATATATCCACCTCGACTGTCGGGTTGCCACGGCTGTCGAGTATTTCACGGCCGTGGATATCGATAATTGCAGTCATTGGGCACTCCGGAAAGCGGGGGTGTTGTAATTGGTTAAGACACTCCCATATCGGGAGCAAGCGCGCCTTATGCTGCGGAACAAAACCGTGCAAGCGGCGTTGCATTATGGAAGGGCGGAAACTGCCGCGACAGCACGCCTGCGTCATAGAATTCAGGGTAAAGGATACAACCATGGCCGAAGCTACGAAGAACACCAAGAAAAAGTCTGCCAAGAAGACGACGACCAAAAAAACCGCCGCTGCCGACAACAGGACCGAAGCAAAAACCCGCTTCAACACCGCGCTCGAAGAAGCGAAGGCGGGTGCCGCCGCTCTCAAGGCCGAGGCTGGTGACCGTGCTGCGGGACAACTCGCTCAGGCACGCGATCGTTCTGAAGACTGGGTGGCCGAAGCAAAGGTCTATGGCGAACAAGCCAAGGATAAGGCTGGCGAGCTGGCGGTAGAGGGCAAGGCGAAAGCAAGCGATGCCCTTTCCTCGCTTGGCAAAATGGTTTCGGACAATGCCGAAGCGATCGACGAGAAATTCGGTACCCAATATGGTGACTACGCACGCAAGGCATCGCGCAGCCTTCAGGAGGCCTCAACCAAGCTCGACAATAAGAGCATCGAGGAAATCGGTGAAGACGCACGCGAAGCCGTTCGCAAAAGCCCCGGCCTTGCTGTAGGTATTGCAGCGGTTGCCGGGTTCATGCTTGCACGCATGTTCGGCGGTGGCCGCAACTGATCCGGCACGTCGGGAGCGACGCCATGCTCGACGAATCCGTGCCTGAAGCACGGGATACAGACGATAACGGACCGGCTTCGCAGGACAGCGAAGCCGGTTTTTCGCTCGCCGATGATATTTCCGCTCTTGTCGAGGATGGGAAAACCTATGTCGAAGCGGAGAAGGCCTATCAGGCAAGCCGGGCGAAATTCGCCGCTTCCATGGGCAAGTCGGGCGCCACATTCGGCCTCGCTGCCATCGCCTTTATCCACTTGGCATTGGTGGGATTGGTCGTCGGCGCTGTATTCGCCCTCGCCCCGATGCTGACGGCCTGGGGCGCCACGGCCGTTGTCGTCGGTGCACTGATCCTTGGAGCATTGGCCTTCGGCCTGATGGCCAGGAATCGTTTCGCACGAATTTCGAAGGCATTCGAAAGCAAATCCGAATGAACACGCTTGAGCGGCAAATGTATGAAGATCGCACGGTACGCGATGCTGCCCTTGAGCTGGTGAAAGCCGATATCGCACATGTAAGGCAGGACATATCTGCACAGGGAGTCGGTTCGCGCCTCGCGGACCGTTTCTCCGAGGGTGCAGTAGATGTTTTCGAGGAAGCGGTCGAAGTCGCCGACGACAATCGCGGTGTTTTCGCAACACTGGTTGCCGCCGTCTTTATCTGGTTTGCCCGCAATCCGATCATGTCACTGTTCGACGACACCGAAGAGAATGGCGGTGACGAGGAATTCCACGACCTCGAACCTGAACGGGACGAAACCTAGAAATATTCGGTAAACGACAGGAATTTTGGAGGCCCCATGACACAGGAAGAAAAACGCGACGCCCTGCGCGAGCGCATCGAAGCTGCCGAAGAACGCAATACCGAACGCTCTTTGGGCGATATGGCCCGCGACGCGGCCGACACCGCGACCGAGTTCGTCAAGGAGCATCCGCTGGCAACCGTGGCCGGCGTGACTGCGCTCGGCCTTGCGGTTGGCG
>JANQPE010000021.1 GCA_028289565.1 Parerythrobacter sp. | reverse complement strand
CTTGCTCCCCGCCACTGGCTCACCCTGCCGAACTACCACGGCTACGCGCAGCTCATGGTCGATGGGCGAAAGACAGGAGCGTTTTCGTTTCGGACGGTGGCGCCCCTCCCGCAATGGGGGGCGTCCGGGTCGGCCTCGTCAATTACCAAGTTAAGCTAGCAATCACCTACCTATGCACCAACAAGATCGCCTTGAAGAATACCTGCGGCTGTGTCGCCGTATCTACGAACGCAAGCTGGCAGACGGTACCTGGCCGTGGCCCAACGGTTCGCCAAACTCCCAAAAACTGCTAGATTATGGAAAGACTTATACAGATAAATCGTAAGGTATGAAAAAGCTGTTTGGGTACGTCCGCGTATCCGATCCAAAACAACTCGATGGCGTATCACTCGATGCGCAAAAAGCAGAAATAGAGCGCTTTGCTGCCACCAAACAATTTGAGATCGTCCGCTGGTTCGTTGAGCAACGAACCGCTGCGAAACAGGGACGACCCATTTTCGATGCCATGATCCGTGCTGTCCGAGCCGGTCAATCCGATGGCTTGGTCGTACACAAATATGATCGTTCCGCTCGCAACTACCAAGACTGGGGTGTGCTGGGCGATCTTGTCGATGCCGGGTTTGAAGTCCACTCCGCCTTTGAGGAAATCGACCTCAACACCCGTGGGGGGCGACTGGTTGCAGACGTGCAGATGGTCGTGTCTGTCGATTTCATCAGAAACCAACGCAACGAAGCCTTAAAAGGGATCAAAGGCCGTCTCAACCAAGGGATATGGCCGTTTCAGGCACCAATTGGCTATCTCGACAATGGTGGCGGGAAGCTTAAAACACCCGACCCCAAGCGAGCCGATTTGTGTGTGGAGACGTTCGAACGCTACGCCACCGGCAACTACTCATACCGTTCGCTAGCGGCTAAAATGCGCAAGCGTCACTTCACCACTCCAAGCGGGAAGCCAGTTACCCTCCGCATCATCGAAAACATGCTCAGCAATCCGTTCTATCACGGCGTGATGCGAGTGAAGACAACTGGCGAAACGTTTCCCGGCAAGCATGAGCCACTGATTTCCGTGGCCCTGTTCAACCGGGTACAAGATTTGATTGCAGGCAAGTCAGGGAAAAAAGTGACACGGCACAATCACCTCTACCGTGGCCTCTTTACCTGTGCCCACTGCCAACTCTCGATGATCCCGGAGAAACAAAAGGGCCGGGTCTATTATCGCTGCAAACGTACCGCCTGCCCAACCAAGACCGTCAGAGAGGACGCTATTGAACAGGCCGTTGCCAAGAAGTTCCTGGAGATCGGGTTTACCAAGGAGAAGGTGCACCAGTGCTACGCAATCGTCAATCAATGGATTGCTACCGAGAAAGCCAACGCCCCACTAAAAACCTACAAACTACAACTGGCAAAGATCGATAGCCGGATCGACAAACTCAACGAAGCCAAACTTGATGGCGATATTCCGCAAGATGAATTCCTACGACTGAAAGCCAAGCTCGTTACCGAACGAGCCACCATCGATGAACAGCGGAGGCGACTGCCAGATTTGAAGGCTAAGGCCGAAAACTTGAGCACCTTGGCCGAACTCATTTTGAGCCATATTTTAACCTACCAATACGCCGAACCACACGAACGACGGCAGATTGTTGAGATGGACCTGTCGAACCGGCAGGTGGATGGAAAAAACATATATTTAGAGCCGTCTAGTCTCGTGGTGGAGGTCAACGATACGCTCGATTTGATACTATGTGACCATCATCGAGACAGTGGCCGAACTGGTGACATACTCGAAGGCTGCGATTTGCCAGACTGCAGAACGCTACCAACGGCGGACTACAAATACCCCGGACATTTCTCGAACCCTAATTGAGGAGTTCGATGTTCCTGATGCCACGATCGATGGATGCTAATCGTGTTACCGTTGGTGAACCTCCTCGGGGTAAAGGCGGAGTTTCGCACAATTCAGATCTCTTAGAACAACAATGACTGTGGAAGAAGACCAAATCCATGATCCTTTGAACAGCCTGCCACCGCCCGGATAAACCCACCTGATCGCCTGAATTACCTTCCGCTCGTGCGTCGCTTCCTCTAGCAATGAAATCGATTTTCCAATAACGCGCTCATCTATTTCATTGCACCCAAAGGAAAAGGGTCTGAAAATTGACAAAAACCTGTCCCAAAGAGTAATTTTTACGTCATCCAGCTCGCCAAGTTTTTTCATTTGCTCGAATACTTCTTTGACAAATTTTCTTGCGTCTAAATCCGCCAAATCCAAGTAGTTGTCTAACGTCAACTCTGCGGATATTATGACAGGACGATCTTGCCCTTCAACAATTTGGGATACAGCGCGTGCACGCGCGTAACTTGGGCCCCCATCAAAAAAATACAATCCTTCACCCAACCAGAGGTCATCCCAAATTGGCTCTAGCGATCCTTCGCCCTCAAAACTTTTCCATTTTGATAAAGTTGTCCCCAAAAAACCTTTAATAGAAATTGGTCCAGCCCCAAACATCAAGCCCTCCGACAATTATGACGGAGGGCTAGTTTACTTTAGTTCAAAATCCAAGAGATGAAATGCTCGGACGCATCGATACAAACGAGATTTCGAATGAACTCGCTCGCCTGTTCAAACCTTGGGCCACTTCGGTCGAGGCACGACCCTATCGGCAACCTCAATGTGAACTCCACGCATCCGAGATCGATATCTTTCGCGAGCTTGTTGCTCTGGCGTTTGTCCCTGAGCGTTGGCTTCCGCGTGAACCCTCATATACAGCTCTTCGAAGGCTCGTCCCGTTGGAAACTGTGAATATCGTTCCATGATATCCTCCTTTCGAGGCATACCCTGAAACGAACCTTCTACTGAGCCCGTATCAGGGCTCGTACGACTAAAATTTGGACTTGCGTTCGAATGTGAACGCGCATTTTGACAGTCAGATTCTTTCAACAACTCATCATCAAGTTCTGAATTCCAAAAAAAGAACTGCCCAATATACACTATCAAAAGAATGATAGAAATCAAATGCCGCTCAGGAATATTCGCAAACCAATCGAATGCCTGAGCAACACTATACTCAGAAGAAACTTCTAAGAAGGTAAAAATTTTAGTTAACAAAATAAAAAGAAGTGCGGGGAGGCTTGCCGCTGATATTAATAAAGCTGGAAGCCTAAACTCGTGAAGAGCATGTCTAGGCCTAATTGATATAAATTCTGAGATTGCCTTTAAGAGCTCTTTCCAGGCTGCTTTCAAGATAGATATTGTTGGAACGTTTATCAAAGCCGATTTGGGATGTCCTTCACGCACAACTCTGAACATCGCTGGCCCAAAAACTACTGCTTTACCAATCTCCAGCACGTCGCCGCTCCCCTTAATGCCAAGCACCCAGACCCGCCGTTTTAGGCTGGCAATCCAGAAACCCGCAGCTTGAAGCACCCGAATAAATTCAAGCGCACTCCTACTATGGGTAGGACGATGAATATTGCATGTCTAGTCATATGGATATCAGGTAACCCCGAGGGATGAATGCTACACCGAGACTACTATTCGAGCACAATATGAGCCTACCCCGAGCCTAGCCTTAGGCTCAGAACCCTAAAATCCACCTAACCTATTGAAAAGGTTGGTAGCGGAGGAGGGACTCGAACCCCCGACACGCGGATTATGATTCCGCTGCTCTAACCACCTGAGCTACTCCGCCCCATCGGGCTCGCCGACCGCTGAGCGGTCTCGGCAGGCGGCGCATTTAGGGCCGCCCTCTCCCCTGGTCAACCGCGAAACGCCCAGCGTTTGACGAACGTCCACGGTCCACGACGATAGATATACAGTTCCATGGCCGGGAAATGGAAATTGCACAGTTCCAACCGCGGACCCAATTCACGCTGAAGCGCCTTGGCTTCCTTGGACGCGACCTTGTTCTGGATGGTGATATGCAAACGCGGTTCATGCAAATCCTGCGCGGTCAGTACGCCATGGAAATGATCGGCAATACGCTCGCGGATTTCCAGCATTGCAGGGCTACGGACGGCCAGTGCCGTTCCCCCGCCCAAGTCCATCAATCCGGTAAGCTCGGCAGCGCAGGGCGGCTCGATGGCGGCGATCCTGGGCAGCACTGTCTTCAATTCCTCGAACAGCGAGGGAGCGAAAGAGTGGAACAGCGTGACATGGGCGCGAAGCTTGTTGCGTTTGGGAGGGAAATGCGCGCGGCGCAGACTGTCGGCCCAGGCAAACACTTCGGGCGGCAATGCCGCAGTCACGATAAACGGGTCAGCCATATCCGTCATTCCGGCGAGAGCTGGGATGTCGAGTGAGGCAGGGAGAAAGACGGTACTTGACCGAAAGGTATGAACACCGATCGGACAAGCCGTCACATCTCGCCACGCTTGCGCCGCAAGGCATACCATTTCTCCACATTCGCATTATGCTCTTCGAGCGTATCAGCGAACACGTGGCCACCCTCGCCATCCGCTACCATGAAAAGGGCATCGGTCGATTCCGGATCAAGCACCGCAGCGATGCTCTCGCGGCCCGGATTGGTAATCGGCCCCTTGGGCAATCCGGTCATCGTATATGTATTATAGTCGTTTACGGCGGCAATCTCGGACTGGCGGATGCGCCGCCCCAACGGCTTGCCCCTGGTAATCGGATAGATGATCGTGGGATCGGCCTGGAGTAGCATGTCCCGCCTGACCCGGTTGGAATACAGCCCGGCGACCATCCGCCGCTCGCTCGCGACACCTGTTTCCTTCTCGACAATCGAAGCAAGGATCACAGCATCCTTTATATTGTCGACGGCGATGCCCGGCTTGCGTTTGGGCCACGCCTCGGCGAGGTAGTTCTGCATTGCCGCCTGCATCCGTGCGAGCACTTCCAACCGACTCTCGCCCCGCTCGAAATCGTATGTATCCGGCAGCAACGAGCCCTCCACAGGCACCGGAATCTCTCCAATCAGCAACGGTTCGGCCATCAGCCGCTCATGGACCATGATCGAGGGCATGCCCTCAGGAATCGTGATGAAGCGGCGGATCACATCGCCATTCTGGAAGGTTTCGAGAATGCGGCCCTGCGACACGCCGGCCGGAAGCAGGAATTCGCCTGCCTGGACAGGTGCCGACCCACCCAATATCTTCGCTCGCAGCAGGAAGGCATCGGCGGAAGAGACATGCCCCTCCTTCTCCAGCTTTTGCGCCACCGTAGTCAGCGACGCGCCGGACGGAACCACGAAGGGTGTATCTTCCTCGACCGTAGCCGAACCAAGCAGGCCGAAGCCCGCGACCGATGCGGCAAGCAATGCCAATGCGACAAGAATCCCGGCAACAATACAGCCGAGCCGTTTCACTTCAGTCGGCTTTCTTCATCACCAGGCTGGCATTGGTCCCGCCAAAACCGAAGCTGTTGTTGAGTACCGCATGCACTTCGCGTTCCTTGGCCTTGTGCGGAACGAGATCGACCCCTTCGGTACCTTCATCGGGATTGTCGAGATTCAGCGTCGGCGGAACGACCTGGTCGCGGATCGCAAGGATGCAGAAGATCGATTCCACCGCCCCGGCTCCCCCAAGCAGGTGGCCGATTGCCGATTTCGTGCTCGACATGGAAGCGCCGCCGAGATCATCGCCGAACACCCGCTTTGCCGCGGCAAGTTCGATCGTGTCCGCCATGGTCGAGGTACCGTGCGCATTGATGTAGTCGATATCGCCCGGCCCAAGCCCTGCCTTGCGCAGCGCCATCAGCATCGAAAGCTCGGCCCCCTTGCCTTCGGGATGCGGCGCGGTGACGTGGTAGGCATCGCCGGAAAGGCCGTAGCCGACCACCTCGGCGTAGATATTGGCTCCACGCGCCTTGGCGTGTTCGTATTCCTCGAGCACGACAACGCCCGCTCCCTCGCCCATTACAAAGCCGTCGCGGTCCTTGTCGTAAGGACGGCTTGCTTCGGTCGGACGGTCGTTGGAACTCATGTTCAGAGCCCGCGCCTGTGCAAAGCCGGCCACGCCCAGCGGGTTAATCGTACTCTCCGCGCCGCCGGCCAACATCACCTCGGCATCGCCGTCGCGGATCATCCGGGCAGCGTCGCCGATCGAATGGGCGCCCGTCGAACAGGCCGTCACGACCGCATGATTGGGGCCCATCAAGCCGTATTTGATCGAGACCTGGCCGGAAATCAGGTTGATCAGGCGGCCATGCACGAAGTGCGGCGATACCCTGCCCGGGCCACGATTGGCGAGAACCAGCGATTCGCTCTCGATCCCCGGCAAGCCACCGATACCCGACCCGATCGAGCACCCGGTACGCTGCTTGAGCTGGTCATCCATCTCGTCGAGGCCGGCATCCTCAAGCGCCTGGCCGGCTGCATCGATACCGTAGACGATGAACGGATCCACCTGCCGCTGAACCTTGTGATCGACACGCTTGCCAGCATCGAATCCATGCTCATGCCCGGCAGGCTTTACCTCGCAGGCAATGGTGCATTTCTGCCCCTCGGTATCGAACCGTGTGATCGGTCCCGCCCCGCTCTTGCCTGCAATCAGGTTTTTCCATGAAGTTTCGACATCACCCCCCAGCGGAGTAACGAGACCCAACCCGGTTACGGCCACACGACGCATAGGTATCTCCTAAACATGGAACAGGCCCAACCCCCGTCCGGGCTGAGCCTGCCAGTCCCCGCAAAGCGGGGATCGAAGCCCCGCCGCGGCGCGAATCCGCGCGCGGCGGACGGGCGGATCAGCCCTTATTCTCTTCGATATACTTGGTCGCGTCACCGACGGTGGCAATCTTTTCCGCTGCATCATCGGGAATTTCGACGCCGAATTCCTCTTCGAAAGCCATGACCAGTTCGACGATATCGAGGCTGTCTGCACCAAGATCGTCGATGAAACTGGCTTCCTGAGTGACCTTGTCACCTTCGACGCCGAGATGCTCGACGACAATCTTTTGCACGCGGTCGGCGGTATCGCTCATAGTCTTCCCTCTTGGACTGGGGGTTATTGAATTGCCTGTCGCCCTAATGAACGGCGCAGGCGCTGGCAAGGGCCAGCTCTGTGAAAAGACTATCTGGGGATTATCCGGCGGATTTAAAGCGGGCCAAGGCTATAATGGTCGCCACGCGCCTGTTCTGGCCGCATCTTCCTCGCATCCGGCCATTTACATTGCCGCATCGCTCACGCCGGTCACGGACGGCAGTTGCCCAACGGCACACTTCCCGGCCCGGATTCATGCGGGACGAACCCGGTACATGCCCGCTCAATCGCCACCGTCTGCCTGGACGGCCTCATCCGAAGCCACCTTCGGCGGTTCGATCGTGCGCACATGGATATCGCGCAGTTGTTTCGGCCCGACCGCATTTGGCGCACCCATCATCAGATCCTGCGCCCGCTGGTTGAGCGGGAAGGCGATGACCTCGCGGATATTGGGTTCGTCGGCCAGCAGCATGACGATCCGGTCGATACCCGGTGCCGAACCACCATGCGGCGGCGCGCCGAGTTTGAACGCCTCGATCATGCCCGAGAAATTCGCGTCGACCTCTTCCTTCGAGTAGCCGGCGATCTCAAACGCCTTGTACATGATGTCCGGACGATGGTTTCGGATAGCGCCACTCGACAGTTCGTAGCCGTTGCAGACGATATCGTATTGCCAGGCGAGGATATCGAGCGGATCCTTGTCTTCCAGCGCTTCCATCTCACCTTGTGGCATCGAGAAGGGATTGTGGCTGAAGTCGACCTTCTTGCGATCCTCGTCATATTCGAACATCGGGAAATCCACGATCCAGCAGAATTTGAAACAACCCTGCTCGATCAATTCCAGTTCTTCGGCGACGCGGCTACGTGCCGCACCGGCCAGCTTGGCGGCATCTTTTTCCTTGCCGGCGGCAAAGAACAGCCCGTCATTCTCGCCCAAGCCCAGTTCGTCATACAATCCGGCCATGAGGTCGGGGCCATGGTTCTTGGCGATCGGCCCACCGAACTCACCCCCTTTGCGAGTGACATAGCCAAGGCCGGCAAACCCCTCGCTGCGCGCCCAATTGTTCATGTCGTCGAAGAACTTGCGGCTTTTCTCATTGGTATCCGGTGCCGGAATCGCACGCACCACTCCGCCCCCGCCAACGATCTTCTCGAACAGGCCGAAACCCGATTTCTCGAAGTGGCCGGTGACATCGGAAATCAACAAGGGATTACGCAAGTCCGGCTTGTCGGTGCCGTATTTCAGCATTGCCTCGGCATAGGGAATGCGCGGGAATTCACCCGCAGGCGTTACCGAACGCTCTTCGGCGAATTCCTCGAATATGCCAGCAAGGACCGGTTCAAGTGCCTGGAATACGTCTTCCTGGGTAACGAAGCTCATCTCGAAATCGAGCTGGTAGAATTCAGGGCTGCGGTCGGAACGCAGATCTTCGTCACGAAAACACGGTGCAATCTGGAAATAGCGGTCGAATCCGGCAACCATCAGGAGCTGCTTGAACATCTGCGGCGCTTGCGGGAGCGCATAGAAGCGTCCCGGATGCAAACGACTCGGTACTAGGTAATCGCGGGCACCCTCCGGACTCGAAGCGCCGAGAATAGGCGTCTGGAATTCGGAAAACCCCTGGCCGGTCATCCGGCGGCGCAAGCTGGCGATAACCTGATTGCGCAGCATGATGTTGCCATGCATTGTTTCGCGACGAAGGTCGACGAAACGATATTTGAGGCGGATATCTTCCGGATAATCCTGCTCGCCTGCCACAGGCAACGGCAATTCCTCGGCCTGGCTCTGCACGTTTGCGGAGCGTGCAAAGACCTCGATTTCACCAGTCGGCAGGTTGGAATTGATTGTCTCCGCGGAGCGCGCCTTGACCTCTCCGTCAACGGTGACGACCGATTCGAGCCTCAACCCATCAAGCAGCCTCAGTGCTTCGCTATCCTCGTCGGCGACTATCTGCGTAATCCCGTAATGGTCTCGCAAATCGACAAACAACACTCCGCCATGGTCGCGTTTCTTGTGAACCCAACCGGACAAGCGGACGGTTTCACCGACATCGGCCTTAGAAAGCTGTGCGCAAGTATGAGAACGATAGGCGTGCATCTAAAATCTTTCCAATTTCGGGGCTATGGGGCTAAGGGCGCGCGCGCCATGTATCAGGTGGGCAGTCCCTAGCCGGATATTGCGCGCGCTAACAGGGGATGGGGCAAGCTTTGTCAAGCGCCCTGCCTCATTGGGAAGCATCCCGAGTGGCGGTACTCCGCCCGACAACAGAAGGCACGTATGAAAATACACAACCTGATTACCGATACCGAAACGCTTTCCGAACTATGCGGGCGCTTCGCGAAATCCGACTTCGTCTGCGTCGATACCGAATTCATGCGCGAGAACACCTATTGGCCCGAACTGTGCCTGGTGCAGATCGGCAATGAAGAAGAAGCTGCGGCAGTCGATCCCCTGGCAGAAGGCATTGACCTTCAACCCCTGCTCGATCTTCTGTGTGACAATGAGAGCGTGCTGAAAATCTTCCATGCCGGCGGACAGGATGTGGAGATCGTCTACAACCTTACCGGCAAGACTCCCCACCCAATCTTCGACACGCAGATTGCGATGATGGCGATCAGCCAGTCGGAACAGATTGGCTATGCCAACCTGGTCGAAAGCTGGCTCGGTATTACCATCGACAAGGGTGCGCGCTTTACCGATTGGAGCCGGCGTCCCTTGACCGAACGCCAGATCGAATATGCCATCGGCGATGTCACGCATTTGGCGAAAATCTTCCCCAAAATGCTGAACAAGCTCATCGAGACGGGTCGTGGTGCCTGGCTCAATGCCGAAATGGACAAGTTGGCCAATCCCGATAACTACCGCAACGATCCGAGCGTGGCATGGAAGCGCATCCGGCAGGCAGGCCGCAACCCGGCGGTTCTCGGGCGGCTCAAGGGTCTGGCCGCCTGGCGCGAGGGAGAGGCACAACACAAGAACATTCCACGTGGCCGGATAATGCGTGACGAGACACTGGCCGATATCGCCGGTCACCCGCCGAAGAAGCAGGCCGACCTTGCCAAGGTGCGGGGGCTGTCTAATGCTTGGCGCGAAAACGATATCGGCAAGCGAATGATGAAAGTACTCGAAAAGGCCGAGCCGCTCCCGAAAGAAGAGATGCCGGTCAAGATGAAACGCGGTGCACCTCTGGGCCGGGAAGGCGCGCTGGTGGCAGACCTGCTCAAACTGTTGCTCAAGATCCGGGCACGCGAAATCGATGTCGCCGCCCGCCTGCTGACCAAGGCTGACGAGATGGAAGCGCTCGCGGCCGGAGTTCGCGACCTGCCGGTTTTACAAGGCTGGCGTTACGAAGTTTTCGGGCGTGATGCCGTCGACCTAGTCGAAGGCAAGACGGGATTCGCCGTCAAGGATGGCAAACTCCATATGGCCCATATCGACGATATGGGCAGCCTTCCCGGTACAGCCCAAGCGGCCGAATAAGGACCTGGCAGTGAGCACGTATCTGCCTACTATCAAGCAGTTGCAATACCTCGTCGCACTGCACGAGAACGGACATTTCGGGCGAGCGGCGGAAGCGAGTTTCGTTTCGCAGTCCACGCTGTCCGCGGGAATTCGCGAACTGGAATCGCTGCTTGGCGTTACCCTGGTCGAACGCAGCCGACGCGTCGTGCGCTTTACCTCCCTCGGCGAGCAAGTGGTCGACAAGGCACACCGTCTGCTGCGCGAAGCGGAGGAACTATCCGATCTCGTCCAGGCTAGCGGAAAGCCCCTCTCGGGCACGCTCCGGATGAGCGTGATCCCCACGATTGCTCCGTTCCTCCTGCCGCGGGTTCTGCCGCGATTGCGGCGCGAACGACCAGACCTCAAGCTGTTCCTGCGTGAGGAAACCAGCCATGACGCAGTCGAGAGCCTGCAGCACGGACGCGTCGATTGCGTACTGCTCGCCCTTCCTTTTGCAACTGGAGAGGTGGACAGCGCACACATCGCCGAAGACCAACTCTTCGTTGCCTTTCCCAAAGACGATCCACGCGATCCACCCGAGACAATTCCACCAGCGATGATCGACGAAGGTCGCCTGCTGCTGCTGGAAGATGGGCATTGCCTCAAGGAACATGCACTTGCGGCATGTAATCGCCCCGAATTGCGTGCCTCGGCAACAATGATCGGAACCAGCCTGCATACACTCGTGCAGATGGTCGACAACGACCTGGGCGTCACCATGTTGCCTCAAATGGCAATCGATGCGGGCATCCTGCACGAAACCGATGTGGTCGCGCGCCCGCTCAAGTCGAAGGTCGCCAGTCGCGAAATCGCGCTGATATGGCGCAAGAATTCGCCCAGAGCGGCAGACTTCAAGCTCCTATCAGACGAATTGCGAGCCGGCTGATCTCCTGAACACCCATTGAAACTTCACGGTTTATTGGTGAATTTCCGCTTAAGCACCCTCCCGCAAGAGGAAGGGCCTAGGCATGCGTGCATATAATCGTTTCGTCGTCGATAAGGAAATCGAATGCGTCATCGGCGATGCGAAGGATTTCGTATCGCTCTACAACCTGTCCTGCGGCGGGTGCATGATCGAAACGACCAGCCCCGCGATAAGAGACGACGCCAAGGTGGAAATCGTCCTCGGCGAACTGGGTAAGGTTCACGGTCGGATCGTGTGGCGCATCGAGAAAAATGCCGGGATCAAGTTCGAGATCCCGCTCCACCAGAAAGCCGTCGAATTTCTCGGTTATTCGGCGAGTGGAGAGGATTTCGACCGGCACGATCCGCGCGATCGATTTGGTATCCCGTTGGTCTCCACAGGTGGCTCCGCTGGGCGAATCGACGGCTAGGTCGAATTCAGTCCATATGTTTGAGGCCGACACGTAGGTAGTCCCAACCGGTAATCAGGGTCAGGATGGCCGCCGCCCACAGGCTCCAGATGCCGACAGTATGCGGCACATTGAGTATCCGCTCGGCTATTTCGAAATTCCAACCCGGCATGGCTCCGGCAAGAATCAACGATCCGAGCGAAACCATCTGGAAAGTCGTCTTCCACTTTGCCAGCCGACTGACGGGCACCGATATCTGCAAACCGCCGAGAAACTCGCGCAGGCCCGAGACGGCGATTTCGCGGACCAGGATGACCAGGCCGGCAATGACATGGAAATCGCCCGCGACCGGTCCACGCAACCATCCTTGCGCGGTCAGCACCAGGATCACGGCAGCCACCATGATCTTGTCGGCGATCGGATCCAGAAAAATACCCAGCTTCGACACTGCACCGCTCGAACGGGCCAGATAGCCATCGAAGTAATCCGTAATGCCCATCAGGCAATACAGGCCGAAGGCAAGCGCGTAGCCGAGTTCCCAATCCGGCCACCACAGAAGGAAGGCAAGCAGCGGAACCGCTACAATGCGCGACAGGGTCAGGATGTTGGGAACGGTCAGCATCAAACCCTCCCTACAGTGTCGCATGCCAGGGCAAAAGCGTGCATCCACCCTTGTTCACACCGGTCATTCGGCTAGACCTGCCGCGGGACGAGGCAATCGACAGGCAGAAATGACGACATCCACGCATCTTCTGCACCGCAGGCGGTTCCTGCCGCTGTTCGTCACCCAGCTATTCAACGCCTTCAACGACAATCTCTACAAGAACGCGATGGTGTTGTTCGTCGTTTATAGTGTCTACAACTCCGAAGAAGCCGAGGGGATTTTCAGCGCCATCGCCTCGGGCCTGTTCATTCTCCCTTTCTTCGTTCTTTCCGCCCTCGCGGGACAGCTCGCCGACATGCGCGACAAGGCGGCGATAATCCGGACGGTAAAAGCATGCGAGATCGGACTGATGGTGATCGGTGCCAGTGGCCTGTATCTCGCATGGCGCGGTATCGCGGTCGATACCCTGGCCATCCCGCTGCTGCTTTTCGCGCTATTCCTAACCGGGGTGCAATCCACCTTTCTCGGGCCAATCAAATACGCGATTCTGCCCCAGCACCTCAGGAAGGAAGAGGTCCTGGCAGGCACCGGCCTCGTCGAAGCGGGAACGTATATCGCAATCCTGGCGGGGACGATCCTGGCCGGATGGATACCGGTCGAATGGGCTGCTGCAGGAATTATCGGAACTGCTGTCGTCGGGTACCTTGTCAGTCGGCAAGTCCCCCCCGCCCCGCCCCAGGGTTCACCGGAAAAGCTGGATTGGAACCTCGTCCGTGCCTCGGTAAAGCTGGTGCGCGACACAATGCACAATGCACAGGTATACTACGCCATCCTCGCGATCAGCTTCTTCTGGACCATAGGCGCGGTGCTGTTCATCCAGTTTCCTCCGCTGGCGAAGAACGTGATCATGGCCAGCAAGGAAGTGGCCAGCCTGTTCCTAGTCGTCTTTTCGGTCGGCGTCGCGATCGGCTCAGTTTCGGTCAATGCCTTGCTCAAAGGCAAGGTTTCGGCCCGCTATTCGCCTGCCTCGGTCATCGTCATGGGGCTGTTCGTGGTCGCCTTCTATTTCGTCTGCCTGATGTGGCAGGCGGACCAGCCGGCCAAACTGCTGGGCGTGTACGAATTCATTGCCTGGCCGATGGCAACGGTATTGCTTTTGTGCCTGCTCGGCATCGCGATCGCTGGAGGCATGTTCGTTGTCCCGCTCTATGCCTTCCTGACGACCCGGGTCGTACCCGAACAGGCAGCCCGGACAATCGCGGCCAACAATATCGTCAATTCGGGGGCAATGGTGGCCGGTTCGCTTGTCGCAATGGCGCTGAGTACTTTGGGCGTCAGTGTAACGGAGCAACTTTTGCTCAGTGCGGCAATGTGCCTGGTTTCGTGCTGGCTCGCTCGCCGTCTGCTGGCCGCGGAACGCGATTCAGAAACGGAATTTCTCAACTGATCAGGCGATAAAGATCGCCACACCGACCAGCGATGCCAGATAAGCGGCAAAGAAACCTCTCCAGTCTGCCCGAGTGAGTCGCCAGTTCGATCGCGGACGCACAGGCTCCGCCCCAGAACGCGCATGCGGAGGGAGCGATGCCAGAAACGGATGCCTGGCGGTTTCATCGGTTAGGACCAGTGACCTTCTCATGCGAAGGCCGTTAATACAATGCTAACTATAGCACAGCCGGGATGATCGGGGCGTCACAAGGTGGGACAGGAAGGGCTTAACGCCCGGGCCTGTGGAAATGTATCAGTTCCCGGCCATCTCCAGAATGATTTCCCACTCTTCAGGCCGCACTTCGCTGACGGAGAGGCGCGACTGTTTTACCAGCTCCATTTCCGCCAGCCTTGGTTCGGCTTTGACCTGCTTGAGCGTAACCGGTTTCGGCAGCTTGGATTTGGCGACGACCTTGACCGCCGCCCATTTGCCTTCCGGATCGGTCGGATCGGTAATCCCGGCGACACTGATCTCGACAATCCCGACGATTTCCAGCCCGATATTGGAATGGTAGAAAAAGGCCTGTTCGCCTACTTTCATCGCAGCCAGGTTGTTCTTCGCCCGGTGATTGCGAACTCCGTCCCAAACACCTTCTTTTTCAGCAATGAGATCGTCCCAACTATATGCATTGGGTTCCGACTTCATCAGCCAATAGCGTGCCATCCCGCGTCTCCTCCTAAGGCGATATGAATGCCCATACGCGATGCTCACCCGATGTTAACCAGTTTTTCAGCCAAAAAAGGCATTCCGGATGCATCGGCAAGGATATGGAGACGTTGCCAAGCGGCACAATCACTAAAATGTTCAATGCCAAGACGGACAAGCAGGGCAATAGCAAACGTGCCGAACGCGATCTGATCGCACTGGGTATCGCGGTAGCCGCGATCATCATGTTCGTCGGCACCGGCAGTTCGGTTCTGCCTCAGATAGCGCGCAATTGGATCGGTGTGGGCGAAGGTCCCGACACCATCCTCGTCAACGCCTTGCTGCTCAACATCGCACTGATCATTTTCGGCTGGCGCCGCTACAACGAGCTGATTGCCGAGATCGCCGAGCGCAAGAAAGCCGAGGAAAGCGCCCGCCTCCTCGCCGAAACCGACCCCCTTACCGGGTGCTTGAATCGCCGTAGCATCAAATCGGCGGCCGATGCATTGATTGCGCAGCAGCTACCTCAAGAACGTGCAGTCGCGCTGCTGATGATCGATCTCGACAATTTCAAGCTGGTCAACGACCTAAACGGTCACTCCGTTGGTGACAGCGTCTTGTTGCAGACTGCGGAAAGATTGAATGCCGTCTTGCCTGAGAACGGATTACTGGCCCGCCTTGGGGGCGATGAATTCGCCTGTGTGCTGCCATTCGAAACCCACCACCCGGACATCGTCGAAAGCCACATCGCGCGTATCTTCGAAACTATGGCCGTGCCGATGAATTTCGACTCCCACAGCGCGGAAGTCTCCATGTCGATCGGTATTGCATCGACCGAGAACGATATCGGCCAGGCGGATCGCACCCAGTCGATTTCGACTTTGATGCATCAGGCGGACATCGCGATGTATCATGCAAAGAAGCGCGGCAAGAATCGCCATTTCTGGTTCGATCCCTCGATGGAGAAGGAACTTCGGTTCCGCAACGACCTCGAAGCGGGAATACGCCGCGCACTCTCCAGGCAGGAATTCGTTCCCTATTACGAGCAGCAAATCGATCTCGAAACCGGCAGCCTTACGGGCTTCGAAATGCTGGCACGCTGGGATTCGCCCGAACTCGGCAGTATTCCGCCGACCATATTCATTCCGATCGCGGAAGAAATGGGCGTCATCGCGGAATTGTCCGAGATGCTTCTCAAGCAGGCTTTCGAGGACGCGAAGGAATGGCATTCCGATCTTACACTGTCAGTGAATATCTCCCCGCTCCAGCTCGACGATTCCTGGTTTGCGCAAAGATTGCTCAAACTGCTGGTAGCGCACAATTTCCCGGCGCAAAGGCTGGAAATCGAAGTTACCGAAAGCTGCCTGCACGAAAACATCGGCATGGTTCGCAACATGATCACGAGCCTCAAGAATCAAGGTGTGAAAGTCAGCCTCGACGATTTCGGAACCGGGTATTCAAGCCTTGGCCAGCTACGCTCGCTTCCGTTCGATCGGATCAAAATCGATCGCAGCTTCATACGGGAACTCGGGGATGACGAATCCGGTGTAAAGATCGTCGATGCGATCGTTTCTCTCGGTGAAGGTCTCAACATCCCGATCACTGCGGAAGGGATCGAGGATGAGCGTATTCTTGCCAACCTCAAGAAACTCGGCAAATTCAAAGGGCAAGGATACCATTACGGGATGCCAGAACCACACAGCCATGTGAAAGCCCGCCTGGCCACGATGGGCCTCCTCGCCGATCGTCGACCGGATGACGAAAGCTCCGAAAATTTCGATGGCGAACAGGGTTCGCGAGGATCACACCGCGAGGCGAACTGATCGCATGACACTGGACGCCACGATGCGCGATGCATAAATGCGCGGGCGATGCGTGTCCTCTTCACGAAAATGCACGGCCTGGGCAACGATTTCGTCGTCCTCGATGCCCGCCAGCGGAAACTCCCTGAGATAGACGCGGCAATGGCTGCGCGGCTCGCACACCGGCGTACCGGGATTGGATGCGACCAGCTTATCCTGCTCGAACCGTCGACCGATGGCGATTTTCGCATGCGTATCTTCAACTCGGATGGAGGTGAAGTCGAAGCCTGCGGAAATGCTGCTCGCGCGGTCGCCTTGATGCATGGATCGCCTGCGCAGGTGGAAACCGATGGCGGGATGATTTTCGTCGAGCCCGGAGATGGCGGCGCCAAGGTCGATATGGGCAAACCCGTTTTCGAATGGAACCGGATACCGCTCGCCTACGCGATGGACACGATGGCACTGCCGGTTGCCTGGGATGCACTGGAAAACCCGGCTGCGGTCAATGTCGGGAATCCCCACGCCGTATTCTTCGTCGACGACTGCGATGCCGTTCCCCTGGAAACGCTCGGTCCCAGGGTCGAGAATGACGAATTGTTCCCGGAACGTATCAACGTCAACGTCGCGACGATCCAAGGAGACGGGTCGATACGACTGAAGGTCTGGGAACGCGGTGCCGGGCTGACTCGGGCATGTGGCACAGGCGCATGTGCGACAGCAGTCACGGCAGCCAGGCTCGGCTTGGCCGATCGCGATGTTACGGTACATCTGCCCGGCGGCGAATTGCAGATCCTGTGGGATGCCGGGGATAACATTATCATGACCGGCCCGGCGTGCGAGTCCTATCAGGGCAGCTTCGTCTGGGAGGGTTTCGCGTGACGTCAACGTCCCCCGGCCCGGATGTGATTTCGCTCGGTTGCCGTCTCAACATCTCGGAAAGCGAGCGCATTCGCGCAATGCTGGCGGGGGAGCGCGACATCGTGGTGGTCAATAGCTGCGCTGTGACGAGCGAGGCTGTACGCCAGACACGCCAGGCAATCCGCAAGGTCCGGCGTGCGCGGCCCGACGCACGATTGATGGTGACCGGATGTGCCGCAGACGTCGAGCGCGAACAGCTTGCCGCGATGTCCGAAGTCGACGGGCTGGTGCCCAACACCGAGAAGCTCGATCCACGTGCCTGGAATGCTCCGGAAAAATCACTCCCCCTGCCCCCGCTACATACGCGCGCTTTCGTTGCCGTGCAAAATGGCTGCGACCACGCCTGTACCTTCTGCGTCATTCCCCAAGGCCGCGGGCCAAGCCGCTCGCAGCCGATCAATGCTGTGCTGCACGAGGTCGAGCACCATCTGGCGCAGAGCGCGGGCGAGGTCGTGCTTACAGGAGTCGATGTAACGTCCTGGGGATACGACCTGCCTGGCCGACCGCCTCTCGGAAAGCTGGTCCAAGCCGTGCTCGACAGCTTTCCCGAATTGCCCCGGTTGCGAATGTCTTCACTCGACGGGGTCGAGATCGATCCGCTGCTGTTCGAGCTGTTCGCAGACGAACCACGCCTGATGCCGCACCTCCATCTCTCGCTACAGCACGGACACGATCTCATCCTCAAGCGCATGAAGCGGCGCCATTCGCGCGGCGATGCGGTGCGACTGGTCGAACAATTACGTGCCAGGCGGCCCGATATCGCGATCGGAGCTGACCTGATTGCAGGCTTTCCGACCGAAAGCGAAGCCATGCACGAGGCCAATCGCTCGATCATCCGTGAGTTACGGATCGTACACGGCCATATCTTCCCTTACTCGCCGAGACCGAACACGCCCGCTGCACGCATGCCTCAGGTCGACAAGGCGAAAATCAGGCGGAGAGCGGCAGAGCTGCGCGCAGATGCCGCAGACATGCGCAGCGACTGGCTGCAAGCGCTTGTGGGAAGCAGGCTGAATGTTCTCGCGGAAAGCGACGGGACGGGATATGCGGAAAACTTCGCTCGCGTAAGCGTGCCTTCAGATATGCCCCGGGGAAGCATCCTGGCCATGACACCGGTCGAAGCCGTCGAAGGAATTCTGCAATGAGCGAAGCGGAAACGCGCAAGGATTCATGGGCTTCACGCCTGTTCGGCGGGTTTCGCAAGACATCCGATCGGCTGTCGACCAACCTCACAGGTGTCGTCGGTACTGCCAAGCTGGACGATGCGACGCTTGACGATGTCGAGGATGCGTTGATTCTGTCTGATCTCGGGCCAGCGGCAGCCGCGCGTATCCGGGCAAAGCTGGCCGACAAGCGTTTCGGCCTCGCAATCACCGAGCAGGAACTCAAGCAAGCTGTCGCCGAAGAGATCGCGGCAATCCTGCGCCCTGTCGCCAAACCGATCGAAATCACCGCCTTTCCGCGTCCACAGGTGGTTTTGGTGATCGGGGTCAATGGCAGCGGCAAGACCACCACCATCGCCAAGCTCGCACATCTGTTCCAGGAAGACGATTATGGAGTGATGCTCGCGGCAGGCGATACTTTTCGTGCTGCCGCCATCGGCCAACTGGCGACCTGGGCCGAACGCATCGGCGCGCCGATCATACGAGGTCCGGAAGGTGGCGATCCGGCCAGCATCGTGTTCGACGGGGTCAAGGCAGCAACCGAACAGGGTATCGTCGCACTGGTCGTCGATACCGCCGGACGCTTGCAGAACAAGCGCGAACTGATGGACGAGCTGGCCAAGATCCGCAAGGTTCTGGGCCGGCTCAACCCCGAAGCTCCGCATGACGTCGTTCTCGTTCTTGATGCCACCAACGGCCAGAATGCACTGAGCCAGATCGACGTATTCAGGGAAGTTGCCGGTGTCACCGGCCTGATCATGACCAAGCTTGACGGTACGGCGCGCGGCGGCGTGCTGGTCGCCGCGGCGGAACAATATGGCTTGCCGATCCATGCAATCGGCGTAGGCGAAAAAATCGACGACCTGCGTCCGTTCGATCCCGAACTTGTCGCACGGGTCATCGCAGGTGTCACATGAGCGAGAATAAGGAAAAACCGGCCAAGAACGGCGCAAACTGGATCAGCACGCTGGTCGATTACGGCCCGTTGCTGGTGTTCCTTATCGCCTATTGGCGGTTTTCACCGGGTGAAGACGGGGACGGCATAGGTATCATCCTCGCGGTTGTCCGGAGTACGGTCGCGTTCGTGATTGCCGCGCTCATTGCGCTGGCCATTTCGAAGTTCCTCCTGGGCAAGGTCTCACGGATGTTATGGCTTTCGACGATCCTTATCGTCGGCTTCGGCGGTTTGACGATATTCCTGCGTGATCCGCTCTACGTCCAGATCAAGCCGACCGTATTGTATGCTTTTTTCGGGTCGGTACTGCTAATCGGCTGGATACGCGGAAAAGCGTTGCTCCAATGGCTGCTGGAAGCGGCCTTCGAGGGGTTGAGCGACGAAGGCTGGCTCAAGCTGTCACGCAACTGGGCTTTCTTTTTCTTCGCTCTTGCCGCGCTGAACGAGGGACTGCGCTTCTATCTCGATTTCGGTGACTGGCTGGCGGCCAAACTCTGGGTCTTCATGCCGCTTTCGTTCCTCTTCACTTTCAGCCAAATCCCCATGCTCCTTCGGCACGGTCTGGACGTTGAGGCGAAAGAGGAAGTGATTGCCGACAAACCGCCAACCGGCGAATAACCGCTAGATTTCCACCTGACTGCCCAGTTCGACCACGCGATTGGTCGGCAAGCGGAAAAACTCCATCGCAGTCGCCGCATTACGCAGCATCCAGGCGAATATCTTTTCCCGCCATATCGGCATCCCCGGCTTGTCCGACGGCAAAAGGGTCTGCCGGGAAAGAAAGAAGCTCGTCTGCATCATGTCGAACTCGCCGCCGCAGCGATCCATTCTCGTCAGGCCCAGCGGCACATCGGTTTCTTCCATGAAGCCGTAATGCAGTATGGCGCGGTAGAAGCCATCCCCCAGGTCGTGATATTCGCATCGCTGCTCGGGATCGATATAGGGCACGTCGGCGATCAGCACGGTCAGGATCACGACACGTTCATGCAGCACCTTGTTGTGCTTGATGTTGTGCAACAGCGCTGAAGGCACACCACCGGTTTGCGAAGCCATGAAGATTGCCGTGCCGGGAACGCGTGTGGCGCTGTTCTTGGCCGACTTGGCGAAGATTTCCATCGGCAATGCGACTTCGGTCATCCGCTCGCGCATCAGCTTGCGCCCGCGCGCCCAGGTAGTCAGCAGGGTGAAAGCGATAAAGCCGACCAGCAGCGGGAACCAGCCGCCGTCGGGGACCTTGGTGAGGTTGGCCGCGAAATAGGCACCGTCGACGATCAGGAACAGCGCAACAACCGGGGCGGCCCACCACCATTTCCATTTCCACACGCCGACGAACAGCACGCCCATCAGCAATGTATCGATCGTCACCGCTCCGGTCACGGCGATACCGTAGGCGGATGCCAGGTTCGAGGAATTCTGGAATGTCAGCACCAGGATGATCACCGCAACCATCAGCGCCCAGTTTACGACCGGAATATAGATTTGCCCGGCCTCGGTCACACTGGTGTGGCGAATCGACAGGCGCGGGATGAAGCCGAGCTGCATTGCCTGATGGGTGATCGAGAAGGCCCCCGAAATCACGGCCTGGCTGGCAATGAAGGTTGCCACTGTCGCCAGACCGACCAACGGCAAGCGCCATTCCTCCGAAGCGAGGAAGAAGAACGGGCTTCTGATCGCCTCTGCCGCTTGTTCGGCCGGCAAGCCGATCACCATTGCGCCTTGCCCGAAATAGTTGAGCAACAGGCACGGCATGACGAAACCGAACCACGACAAGCGCATCGGCCCGCGCCCGAAGTGGCCCATATCCGAATAGAGCGCTTCCGAACCGGTCACTGCCAGCACGACCGAACCGAGTGCGAGGAAGGCCAGTGTCCCGTCGATAACGAAGAAATTGACTGCGTGATATGGATTGAGCGCCCAGAGGATTTCGGGCGTTTGCACGATCTGCCACACCCCCATTCCGGCGATCACCGTGAAATAGACGATCATGACCGGAGCGAACAGCGCCCCGACCTTGGCGGTGCCGCGCTTCTGCAACACAAACAGGAAGATCAGCAAAATCAGTGCAATCGGAATAACCAGATTATCCAGTCGATGATCGACCACGGTCAGCCCCTCCACGGCCGACAAGACCGAGATCGCAGGGGTAATCATGCTGTCGCCATAAAACAGCGATGTCGCAAACACGCCGAGGAGCACGGCCAGCCAGCCATAGCGCGACTTGCCTATATGCCGCGAAATCAGCGCGACCAAAGCAAGCGACCCGCCTTGCCCCTTATTGTCGGCACGCATCAGGATCGTGACATATTGCAACGATACGACCAGCGTCATCGACCAGAAAATCAGACTGACAACGCCAAGTACATGAGCATTGTCGAGCGCGAGCGGATGCGGACCGACGAATGTCTCGCGAAACGCATAGAGTGGGCTGGTGCCAATATCGCCGAACACAATCCCGATCGCACCAACGGCCAGCGCCGTCTTGGAGGCACTGTGGTCTCCATGGCCACCAGGGCTAGCCGGCGTGGCGTCAGGAACGGCCTGCACGGTGTCGCTCATGGATTCGATGCTCCCGAGGGCCCATTGCTGCGTCGCATTCCGGCGCAGCGTGAAAGGCGGCGGCGCTTAGCAGCATCGGGATAGGCTCGCAACATCGGTAGATGCTGTGCCTATTGACCGGGCATTCCGGCGATCATGGCATCGAGTCGCTTCAGCCTTTCGCGCATGGCAGGCACCCACTGCGCATCCCGCGGTGCATCGGCCAGCATCTCGGCCCAGACGGCACGGGTGTCGTTTGCACGTCCTGCCCGGAGCAGGGCCACGCCGAGGAAATAGGGTGCCGCTGGATGATCTGGGGAAAGTGCCTCTGCCCGTGAATAGGCATACAGGGCGGCCGGAGTCGGCTGGCCTTCGGCGTGTTCGACCAACGCATTGCCTAGCGCGATCCACGCTTCGGTGTCCTCGGGATTGTCGGTCAAGGATCCGCGCAGAATTCCCGCCGCGTCGGCATATTGACCCCGCCTGGCGAAACCGTCCGCAACGGTGACAAATCTCTGCGGCGGCTGTGCGGGATTGAACAGTTCGCGGCGGGCATCGACCATGGCCGTACCGGTTTCACTGGCCTGCACGGAAGCCGCTTGCGGTGCCCCCGGGCGACCCGGATGACCTTGCAGGGCATAACCGGACAGCCCAAACAGCAGCGCCGCACCAAATAGCGCCCAACCGCTGCGTGGAAGGCGTAGCAAAAGCACAGCAGTCACAAAGGCCGCCATTGCCAGCAGGATCACGGGCAGCCAGCTCACGATCGGCGCCCGACCCGCCGCCAGATCACGGCAATGGCCCCAAGCAGCAACAGCACCGGTATGGCGAAGAGCGGCCAGGTCGTTTCGCTGACGGCAGGCGCATAGCTGACATAGTCGCCATAGCGAGCGACCAGCCAGGCCCGGATCGCTTCGGGTTCCTCTCCCGCAGCAATACGACTTCGCACCTGATGACGCATATCGCCTGCCATCGGAGCATCGCTATCGGCAATCGACTGGCTCTGGCATTTGAGACAGCGCAGGGTTTCCATCAGTGTCTGCGCCTCGGCTTCCTGCCGCGGGTCTTCAAGCTGTTTGTAGGCGTAAGGCGCGGGAGGAAGCGATTGCTGAGCGGCTACTGGTGAACATAACGCCAACAGGATTATCGTCATTCCGACAAAAGCCGGAATCTGTCTCTGTTTGGCCAGACGGTAATGAAAACAATCCCTGCTTTTGCCGGGATGACGGAGTTGAGTCATTCCGCTGCCTCCTGCAATTTTTCAAGCAGCACCGCTACATGTTCGGCGCGCACATCGCCGATATGCTGGTGGCGGATGATGCCTTGCCCGTCGATCACGAAAGTCTCGGGTACACCGGATGACCCGATACCCAGTTGGACTTCGGACAGATCGTCCGCTCCGATCCTGCTATAGGGATTGCCGTGCGTAGCGAGGAACCGCGCGACATCCTCGGGTCGGTCGCGAATGGCTATGCCGACTATATCGACACCCTCGCGCCGCAACGTCTCGAGATGCGGCGCTTCGGCGATGCAGGGCAGGCACCAGCTAGCCCAGATATTGAGCAGACGCGGCCTGCCATCCCTGAAGTCCGCCGTCGTCAGGCCAGGGCGGTCAGGATGCGCCGCGCGAAGGTCGAAGTCGGGCAATGGCTGGCCAACCATCGTGCTGGGCACGAATTCATCCTTGGGCTGCGTAAGCTGGTAGGCCGCCACACCGAGAAAGAGTGCGAACAAGGCAAGCGGAATCCACCACCAGAACCGCATCAGGCATGCACCCCGCGCTGCCTGGCTTCTGCTCTGGCATATACCGCACGCCGCTTGAGGTCGGCCGATAGCCTGCCGATCAGGGCCAGCAGGCCGCCCAGTGCCACCAGCAACCCGCCATACCAGATAAAGGTCACGAACGGCTTCCACCACAGGCGTAACTGCCACCTGCCCTGCCCCGCCTCATTGCCTATCACTGCATAGAGCTGACCGTTCCAACGCGTCGCCAGCGCGCTTTCCGTGGTTTCCTGCGGCGGTGCCCAGAAATTGCGCGCCTGCGGATCCAGTTCGATCGCTTCGCCACCATCATGCATCGCGAGCAAGCGCCCCTCGATTGCCGTCCAGTTGGGTCCAGCGACCGGCTCCACCCCCGCCAATGCGACTTGCCACGGGCCGACGCGGGTACTTTCGCCGACTTTGACTGCCGCCAGTTTTTCCTGCGAGAACGCGCTTTCGCTCGCCATGCCGAACAATGCCACCGCAATACCGAAATGCGCTATGACCATGCCCCACGTCGCCAGCGGAACACGCAACAGCGCACGCCCTCTCAGTGGCAGGAAACTGGCGATGGCAAGCCCGGTCGCAAAGGCAAGGCCCAGCAGCGGCAACAGGTCGATCGAACCAGGCATCATCGCCAGAACCAATGTCGCAAGGGTAACCAGTCCGGTCGCGATCAAGGGGCGCTTTACACGTTGCCAGTCATCCTGGCGCCAACGCAATAACGGCCCGACGGCCATGACAATCAGCATAGGGAACACGAAAACCGCACCGACCGGGTTGAAATAGGGCGGACCGACCGAAACGCGTACATCGAAAGCCTCGGTCAGCAGCGGATAGAGCGTGCCAAGCAGGACAATACCCAGGATCGCGCTCAGCATGACGTTGTTGACCACCAGCGCGCCTTCACGGCTGGAAACCGAGAAACGATCACCCTCGGCAATACTGCCCGCACGCAATGCAAACAGCACTAGCGCGCCGCCGATATAGATTGCCAGCAAAGCGAGAATGAACGTGCCGCGTTCAGGATCGACCGCGAAAGCATGAACGCTGGTAAGGATGCCCGAGCGTACTAGGAAGGTACCCACCATGCTCATGGAAAATGCAACCACTCCCAGCATGATCGTCCACACGCGCAAGGCATCGCGCGCGGCAAGGACGCTTGCAGAGTGGAGCAGTGCTGTCGCGGCGAGCCAGGGCATCAACGAGGCGTTTTCGACCGGATCCCAGAACCACCATCCACCCCAGCCCAGCTCGTAATAGGCCCAATAGCTTCCCGCCGTGATACCAAGTGTCAGGAAAATCCATGCACCGAGCACCCACGGACGCATCGCACGGGCAAAATCGGGATTCACCTGCCGGGTCAGTAACGCACCCACCGCAAAGCTGAAGGCGACCGACAATCCGACATAGCCGAAATACAGCGTGGGCGGGTGCATGGCGAGCCCGATATCCTGTAGCAACGGGTTGAGACCAAGACCTTCGACCGCCGGTTGCGGCAACCGTTCGAACGGATTCGAACTGAACAGCAGGAAAGCATAGAACCCGAGGCCCACAAAGGCTTGGGCTCCCAAAGTGGCCATCATGGTCCGCTCGGGCAGACGACGTTCGAGCAAAGCAATCAGGCCACCCGCCAACGCCATTACGGTAATCCATAACAGCATCGAGCCTTCATGATTGCCCCATGCACCAGACAGCTTGAAAATCAATGGCTTGTCCGAGTGTGAGTTCATTGCGACCAGCTTCACCGACAGGTCGGTTATCACGAACAGCCACAGCAGCATCACGAACGCGGCGGCACATAGCAGCCCCTGCACCATCGCTGCGGGGCGGACCAGCACGGCCATTTCGCCACCGCTCTCTTTCACGGCGAGAAAGCCTGTCACCAATTGCAATGCAGCCAGTGCGGCTGCCAGCCAGAGCGCTGCAAGGCCCAGTTCTGCGATCACGAAGCGTTCTCGGTTTCGGCCACTGCTTCGCGCGCCTGGTGTTCGGTCATGTCCTGCAATTCACGCGGAACGTAGTTTTCGTCATGCTTGGCAAGGAGGTTATCGGCCATGAAAGTACCATCCGCGCCCAGTCGCCCTTCGGCGACGACGCCCGATCCCTCCACAAACAGGTCGGGCAGGATTCCGGCGAAGCGAACCGGCACCTCGGCTTCACCATCGCTGACGATGAAGGCAATGGTGATCCCGTCGTCAAGCGTTTGCAGACTGCCTTTCCGGACCATCCCGCCAAGCCGTACCGCCCTGCCTATTTCCGGTGGATCGGCCTCGATCTGGGCTGGAACGTAGAAATAGCTCGCCTGATTGCGCAGCGCCCATGCCGCAAGCAATCCCGCCCCGATCAGAACGATCAGAGCGACAACGACCAGCACGAGCCGCTGATGCTTGGCCTTGAGAGCGCTCATTTCCGCCTTGTCTCCTCGCGTCGCTTTTCCGCACGACGCATCGATAGCCAGCTCCAACCGACCATCGCCAGCGTCCCGAATACTCCGACCGCATAGGCAGCGAGGACGAAATCCCACTGATCGAGAGCTTCGCGCATCAGGCCGCCTCCATAGCCTTACGCCGAAGGCGCGCCTCGGTCTGGATCTCAGCCAAGAGTGCTCTCATCCGGACAAGCACGACACCTCCGAACAGGAACGAGAAACCGAGAACTGCAACACCGAGCGGAACCAGGAACTCGGCATCGATCGCACTCTTGCCCATGGTGATGCTGGGTGGCTGGTGGAGCGAATTCCACCATACGACAGACCGGTTGATGATCGGGATATTGATTGCCCCGACCAGGCCGAAAATGGCCGGTATGCGGCTCGAACCGCCTGCGCGATCGATCGCCTGGATCAGCGCCATGTAGCCCAGGTAAAGGAACAAGAGCACAAGCATGCTGGTCAGTCGTCCGTCCCACACCCACCAGGCGCCCCATGTCGGGCGTCCCCAGATCATTCCGGTAGCCAGGCATACCGCTGTGAAGACCATGCCCGGAAAGGCCGCCGCACGCGCCGCGATTGCGGCCAGCGGATGGCGCCAGACGAGAAAGACCAGGCTCGATATGGCAATCGCCGTCCACCCCCCCATGCCGAGCCACGCGGACGGAACATGGA
>JANQPE010000005.1 GCA_028289565.1 Parerythrobacter sp. | reverse complement strand
GCGACCGGTGCGGAGAAATCGACCAGCGCTTCGCTGCGATCGGCCAGTTCCGCGACATCGCCGCCCTTGTCGACGCCACCGGACAGCTCGTGACCGGCATCCGCGACGGCTTGTATAAGAGCCTGCCCCATGCGCCCGTCGCTGCCGATGATTCCGATACGGGCCATGTCGCTATCCCCTTACAGGTCGAGTTCGGCCTCCAGTACCTTCCTGGCCCCGGCGACGCTCAAGTGATGCGAGTCGAAATAGAGCGGTTCGCCGTCCGCGACAATCACGGTGCGATTTCCATCGACAAGCGTCTTGGCCGGGTCAAGGATTGCGACGCCCTGCGCGCGCCATCTGGGGAAACGGCTGCGCAGCCATCGCGTGTTCGTTTCATAGTCCTGGGCAGTTGAGCCGGCCTGCTGCATGGCATCTCCGCCGAACGCGGCTGTCCTGGCCAGCCGGCGCGGTACTTCGAACGGCTGGCTCGGCACCGGCGCAACGAAGACGACTTGCTTTCCGGCTTGCTGCAATCGTGCGATCGTGGCCTCGATATTTTCGACCATCCCCGGCTTGCGATAGCGTTCGCCGGCCCAGAAACCAGCCAGGTAAATGCGTTCGATCGCCGGGTTGCTTTCGATCTCCGCAACCACCGCGGCGTTGAAGTGCGGGCAATCGGGTTCGCGCGCCTCCGACCAGCCCAGGACAGGCGGGCAGCTCCCGCGTGTGCGCTGGGCAATGGACTGGCCTTGCCCGCCGAGTTTTTCGCCCAGTGCCCAGGCCAGCTCGACACCGTGACTGTCTCCCCACAGGAGCGAAGCGGGTTCGGTATCGGCCCCCAGCGTGCATTGCGGGCGTTCGCCGCCGATCTGCGCGGTCAGGCAAGCGTCGCGGCGCGGGCTGATATCCTGCTTGGCGGCGGCGAATTGCGCGGATCTGGCCGGGAAGCGGGTGGCCCATCCGCCCAGCGAAGCCATGATCAAGGCAATTGAGCCCAGTGCCGCCAGTCCGCCGCCGCTCCAGACGAAGATACGCTCGCGGTCGAAGCCCTGCTTGCTGCGGAACGGGGCTTCGATGAAGCGCCAACTGACCCATGCGATCAGGATCGAGGCGGCTATGACCGTGACCGATTGCCACCAGACCAATAGTGCGTCCTGCGCGTATTCGGTGAACACGATCAGCGGCCAGTGCCACAGATAGAGCGAATAGGAGATCGTGCCGATAAACACCGGTCCGCGCAACGAGAGCAGGCCGCCGATGTGCGTCCCGGGTGCGCAGTGGATAAGCAATGCGGCTCCGAGCACCGGGGGCAGGGCTGTCAACCCGGGAAATACGGTATCGTGATCGTAAAGGAGCGTTGCCGTCGCGATCGCGATGAAGCCCGCCAATGCCAGAATTTCGCGCAGACGAGCATTTGGCATCGCCGGTATGATACCCAATGCAAGCAACGATCCGGCCAGTAATTCCCACGCCCTTGTCGGCAGCATGTAGAAAGCGAAGCCGTCATTCGCGCCCTGTACGGCCCAGGCCCAGGCGAAGCTGGCCAGGGCGGCGGCAACTATCGTGGCGTTGCGCCAGCGGGTTGCGTAGCGGGCGAATAGCCACAGCACGATCGGGAACAGGATATAGAACTGTTCCTCCACCCCGAGCGACCAAGTATGGAGGAGAGGCATGGTTTCCGCGCCGCCCTGGAAATACCCGGTCTGGCTGAAGAACCAGACATTGGCGAGGAAGAACAGCGCTGCGCCGGTCGATTTCGGCACTCCCTCGAAGTCGCCGGGCAGATAGAGCAATGCCGCCGCGACCAGAACGAAGGCGACGACTGCGAACAGTGCCGGTAGGATGCGCCGTGCGCGCCGCTCGTAGAATTCCCGGATCGAGAATTCCCCCGCGTCGATCTCGCGCGCGATGATCCCGGTAATGAGGAAACCGGAGATGACGAAAAAGACGTCGACCCCGACATACCCGCCTGACAGACCCGGTATGCGGGCGTGGTACAGCAGCACCGGCAACACGGCGAGCGCGCGCAGCCCGTCTATGTCCGGGCGGTAGCCGGGGCGTTCTGTCGGCAACATGACGCTTGTACCGTAGCTGTAAATGGTAAACATCCGGGCCATGACTGATATCGAAAACATCGTAATCCTGACCGGTGCGGGCGTGAGTGCGGAGAGCGGTATCGACACCTTTCGCGATGCGGGCGGATTGTGGGAGCAGTACCGGGTGGAAGATGTCGCGACGCCTGAGGCCTTCGAGCGCGATCCCGACCTGGTCCTGCGGTTCTATGACATGCGGCGCGAGGCGATCCAGACGAAGCAGCCGAATGCGGCGCATGAGGCACTGGCAAAGCTCGATAATGAGTGGAACGGCGAGTTACAGATCGTCACCCAGAATGTCGACGATCTGCACGAACGGGCAGGGGCCAGTCGTGTGTTGCACATGCATGGCACGCACCTCAATGCGTGGTGCATGGCATGCGATATGCGCAGCCCGTGGACCGGACCGATGATCGATCGCCCACCTTGCCCGGCCTGCGGGGCCAAGGCGCTGCGGCCCGATGTCGTGTGGTTCGGCGAGATGCCTTACCGGATGGACGAGATATACGGCGCACTGCGGCGGGCCGACCTGTTTGTTTCGATCGGCACTTCGGGTGCGGTCTATCCGGCCGCCGGTTTCGTGCGCGATGCGAAAGAGCTGGGGGTGCGTACGCTCGAGCTCAATCTCGATCGCAGTCAGGGTTCGCACTGGTTCGACGAAACCCGGCTTGGCCCGGCGACGGCGCTGGTGCCGCAATGGGTGGATGAAGTGCTAACCGGCTGAGCCACAGGCGCGGCAGGCCGGGTCCTTGGCGATATTCAGTGTACGCATCCCGGGTTTCATTCCGTCGAGCAGGTGCAGCCTGCCCCATTGCGGATCGCCAAAGCTCGCTTTCCCGTCGAGCAGCACGCGAATTGCCTGGATTGCCGCGAAAGTTCCGGTCCATCCGGCCATCGCGCCCAGCATGCCGTCTTCGGCACACGTATCGCAATCTTCCGCATCGAAGGCATCGCCGACATAGCATCGATAGCATGGCTGGCCGGGCAGGTGTCCGGCAAAGGCCGCGACCTGCCCCTGGAAACGTCCGACGGCGGCGGACAGAAGCGGGGTTCGCTGTGCGACGCATGCATCGGAAACCGCAAGGCGGGTCGCGAAATTGTCGGTTCCGTCGAGAACGAGATCCGCACCCGCAATCATGCCTGCGGCATTGCTCCGGTCGATTCGTTCGTCGATGAGCGCAACCGGAATGCCGTTATCGAAATTGGCGATCCAGCGGCGGGCCGAAACCGTCTTGCCGTGTCCGCCGTCGCGTTCCGAATATATAGTCTGGCGTTGAAGGTTGGACGGTTCGACATCGCCATCATCTATTAGCGTCAGCCGTCCGATCCCGGCACCGGCGAGATATTGCAGGGCGGGCGAGCCGATGCCGCCCAGGCCGACGACAGCGACATGCGCCTCCGACAGCGCGACCTGTCCGGCGCCACCGATCTCGGGCAATACGATATGCCGGGCGAAGCGATCGAGGCGGTTGGGGGGCAAGGCCATGGTCGGCCGTATGTCTAGTGAATTTCGAAGCCAGTGAGAACCACTTGCGGCCCGAAGCCTCGCGCGCCGTTTGCCGACATGCCTGCAAGCCGAAAAGGCCCCGGGAAAGAACCGTCGTCAGGGGGGTGGATGCAAATCTTGATCGTCAAAGCCCTCAGCTCTCAAGCTGGCGCAGCAGGCTGCGTACATCGCCGTCCATATCGGCATCGCGCTGGCGCAAGTCTTCGATCAGGCGTACGGCGTGGATTACCGTCGAATGGTCGCGCCCGCCGAACTTGCGCCCGATTTCCGGGTAGCTGCGCGGAGTGAGGACCTTGGACAAATACATTGCCACCTGGCGCGGCCGAACTACTGCGCGGGCGCGACGCTTGCTCGACATTTCACTGCGATCAATCCGGTAGAACTGGCATACCGTGCGCTGGATTTCGTCGATCGTGATCCGGCGGCGATTGGCCGAAAGGATATCGGTTAGCTGTTCTTCGGCCAGTTGAAGTGAAACCTCCTGGCCGGTTAGTTGGGCGTAAGCGATCAGCTTGTTCAGCCCGCCGACCAGTTCACGGACGTTGCGCGTGATGGTGCGGGCAAGGAAATCGATGACGTCGTCGGGTACGTCGAGCGGGGCGAACTTGGTCAGCTTCGATTCGAGGATCGTGCGGCGCAGCTCGATATCGGCTGGCTGGATGTCGGCGACCAGTCCCATCGACAGACGGCTGAGCAGACGCGGTTCTACACCGTCGAGCGCTTGCGGCGCGCGGTCGGCTGCGAAGACCAGTCGTTTGCCTTCGGCCAGCAGCGCGTCGATCGTATAGAGCAATTCTTCCTGTGCGCTCGCCTTGCCGATGATAAACTGGATGTCGTCGACCAGCAGCAGGTCGAAGCTGCGCAGTCGCGCTTTGAATTCGATCATCTGATTGGCTTTGAGCGCCTGGACGAACTCGACCATGAAGCGCTCGGCGCTGCAATAGAAGATTCGCGCGCGCGGGTGGCTGCCGAGATAGGAATGGCCGATCGCGTGCAGCAGATGCGTCTTGCCTTGCCCGGTTGCGGCTTTGAGATAGAGCGGAGAGAATTGCGGCTGTTCGGTCGCGGCCATTCGCTGTGCGGCATTGCAACCGAGAATATTGGTTTCGCCGGTAATGAAAGCGGCGAAGGTGAGCGACGGGTCCAGACCGACCGACGATGTGAAACCGTTATCGCCCATCGCACCCGCGGCAATTTCGATCATCGTCGAATCATTGGCATCGTTGGCCGGGTGTTGCCCGTCGCCATTGAGGCTCAGCTCGGGCAATTTGCGCCGGCCCGGATGAACCGAGATACGCACATTCTTTACTTCGCTGCGGGCGATTTTCCATGCAAGCGAGAGCCGGTCGGCAAAGCGATCCTGCACCCAGTTGGCCGAGAATTCGGTCGGCAGGTAGAGATCCAGCGTGCCGGTGTCCTTGCAAAAGCCGCCAAGCTGGATCGGCTTGATCCACTGGCTGTGCAACTGGTGACCAAGATCCTTTCGAAGCCCCTGGCTGATATCCGCCCAATCGGCAGCCAGGTTCACAGCTTCGAGATCTTCCATATTATCCTCACTCGCCCGGCGCTTGGCAGATGTCGCACCGCTTGCCCTTTTAGTCATCCTCTACAGGTCCCGTCACCCGGCTTGTATCGCCAGCCCATTCCTATCGATCGAGAAAGCTCCGCCCTTGGCCGGAATCGCAATTCCGAGCTCACCCCCAAACGTCCAATCATGTAGCAGTACGAACCGTCCCGCCTCGTACCGAGAGCTTGTTATGACTGCATCGGTGTGAGTCGCAAGGGGGTATTTCGTAAAAAATATGAAATAATTCTATTGACAGGCCGCAACCCCGCAGCTGTGCGTTTAACAGGCTGTTTACCCTGCATTTTCGAGATGGAGGCTCCGCGAATCGTGGACCTTCCTAGGGTTTCGCGTTGATGGCACCCTGTCACAGAGCCGAAATGAAACGGGCCGATGCTTTCCGCACCGGCCCATCGGGATTTCCATTAGGGGTTAGATTCCCCGGATTGGCGAATCAGAGCGCCGCGACTCGCTTGGTCAGGCGCGACATCTTGCGCGCGGCGGTGTTCTTGTGGAGCACGCCGCGAGCCACGCCGCGAGCCAGTTCGGGCTGTGCGTTCCTCAACGCTTCGGCTGCAGCTTTCTTGTCGCCGTTTTCGCATGCCGCTTCCACCTTCTTCACGAAGTTGCGGATGCGGCTCATGCGCGCGGTGTTGATTTCGGCGCGGCGGTTGTTGCGGCGGATACGCTTCTTGGCTTGCGGCGTGTTGGCCATGTTCGTCCTTGTCTCTCGGCCGCGTCGGGCGACCGGATATCTTGCAAATGAATCTCGGAAACGGCGGTTGCCCACCGGGAAGCGGCGCACATAGGGGGAGGGCTGTAAATCGTCAAGTAAAACGCTAGCGCTGGCAACGCGGGCAATACCACGTACTGCGCCCGCCCTGGACGATCCGGCGGATTGTTCCGCCATCGTTATGGCGGCACGCTTCTCCTTCGCGGCCATAGACATCGAAGCGAGTCGCGAAATAGCCGAGCTCTCCGTCTGGCCGCGAGTAGTCACGCAAGGACGAGCCGCCATCATCGATCGACTGCAGCAGCACTTCCCTGATCGCGGGCACCAGCCGGGCCAGCGCCGGGCGTGCAGCCTTGCCGCCGGACTTGCGTGGATGGATGCCGGCACGAAACAACGCTTCGCACACATATATGTTGCCGAGACCGGCGATGATCCGCTGGTCGAGCAGCAGCAGCTTGATCGCCTGCTTGCGGCCCTTGAGTGCTTCGCGAAGATAGCTGGGCGTGAAGGCATCACCCAACGGTTCGGGGCCCATCGCCACGAATGCGGGCCAATTGTCGAGCTCCTTGCTCTCAACCAGATCGACCCAGCCGAAACGGCGTGGATCGCATAGCGCAAACCGATGCGCTTCGGTTTCGATCATGAAATGATCGTGCCTGTCCTCCTCCTCCGGATCGATCCGCCAGCGCCCGCTCATCCCGAGATGGAAGATGAGCGTCCGGTCGCGGTCGGTATGGAGCAGGCCATATTTGGCCCTGCGTCCGAGCGAGGTGATCGTCGATCCCGTCAGGACCTGGACAAGGTCCGGCGGGAACGGGCGACGCATATCCGGCCGGTTAACCCGTGCACGGATGATTCGTTCGCCTTCGAGGAACCGCGCAAGTCCGCGGATCGTTGTTTCGACTTCTGGCAGTTCGGGCATGAGAATTCTCGTCATCCCGGCGAAAGCCGGGTCCTTCATCGGGCGGCGATTCCGGCTTTCGCCGGGATGATGTTTGAGTTCAACACCCTTTGCCCGCTCTTCAATTCCTCCTAAGGCGCAGCCCATGACCGATACAGTTTCCTTCGGCTATGAAGATATCGCCCCGGACGAGAAGACCGAGCGCGTCGGCGCGGTCTTCTCCAGCGTTGCCACGAAGTACGACATCATGAACGATGCCATGTCGGGCGGGATGCACCGGCTATGGAAGGACCGCTTCGTTCGCCGGGTCAAGCCGCAACCGGGCGAGGCGGTGCTCGACATGGCTGGCGGCACCGGGGACATTGCGTTTCGCATGGCTGCGCGCGGAGCGGAAGTGACCGTCGCCGATATCAACCATGACATGCTCGATGTCGGGATCGAACGAGCGATGGAACGCGGTATCGCCGAGGATTCGGGAAGTCTTACCTGGTCTTGCCAGAATGCCGAGGAACTGAACTATCCGCGTGCGGCTTTCGATGCCTATACGATCGTGTTCGGTATCAGGAACGTGACCCATATCGACAAGGCACTAGCTGAAGCCTATCGGGTTTTGCGCCATGGAGGGCGCTTCTACTGCATGGAGTTCTCGACTACCCAATGGCCGGGCTTCAAGCAGGTTTACGACCTCTATTCGCACAAGGTCATGCCGCAAATGGGCAAGCTGATCGCGCAGGATGAAGAGAGCTATCGCTATCTCGCCGAATCGATCCGCCGTTTTCCGCCCATGCCGGAATTCGAGAAGATGATCCGCAGAGCGGGATTCGTGAACACCAGGGTCGAGCCGATTTTTGGCGGTGCCGTGGCAATCCATTCGGGGTGGAAAATCTAAGGTGACGCGCCCTGCGACGCATATCTGGAGACTCCTGAAATGGGGCCGGACACTGGCGAGGCACGGTGCGCTGCGCGGGATCGAACGCGATCCCAATACGCCTGTACCGGTCAAACGACTGGCACGTGTGGCTCGCTTCGGCACATTCCAGCCTTCCACCCCCGATTATGCCGCGGCATTCCAGGATATCGGCCCGGCGGCGATCAAGCTCGGTCAGTCCCTGGCGACGCGTCCCGATCTTGTCGGCGACGAGGCCGCGCATAATCTGCTGTCGCTGCAAGACAACCTGCCGCCTGTGCCCTTTGCGGAAATCGAACGCTCGGTCGAAGCGAGTTTCGACCAGCCGGTGAGCGAGCTGTTTGCCGAAATCGATCCGGAGCCGGTGGGTTCGGCTTCGATCGCCCAAGTCCATCATGCAGTGACGACCGATAATCGCAAAGTCGCGATCAAGGTATTGCGCCCCGGCATTCGCGAGCGATTTGCGCGCGACATTGCGACCTATGAGTGGGCGGCCGCCCATCTTGAGGCACTGGGTGGCGAAGCATCCCGCCTGCGCCCGCGCCTGACCATTGCCAATTTCAAACGCTGGACGGCTCGCGAGCTCGACCTCCGGCGCGAAGCCGCTTCCGCCAGCGAACTCGCCGAGTTCATGGCCGCTACCGACGGCTATCGCATCCCGGATATCGATTGGGACCGCACGAACGGCCGGGTGATGACGATCGAATGGATCGACGGGATCAAGATCAGCGATCGCGACGCGCTGATCGCTGCCGGGCATGACCTGCCCGAACTTGCGAGGCGGCTTGTCCTGGCCTTCCTCGGCCAGGCGATCAGCGCGGGCTATTTCCATGCCGACATGCATCAGGGGAACCTGTTCGTGCAGGATGACGGGACGATAGTGGCGATCGATTTCGGGATCATGGGCCGGATTGACCGGCGGGCGCGGGCATGGCTGGCGGAAATTCTCTATGGGCTGACGACCGGCAATTACAAACGCGTCGCCGAAATTCATTTCGAAGCGCAATATGTACCGAGCTATCATTCGGTCGATGAATTCGCGACCGCGCTGCGTGCCGTGGGCGAGCCGATGCGCGGCAAGCCGGTGAACGAATTGTCGGTCGGGCAGATGCTCGACGGGCTGTTCGCCATCACCCGCGATTTCGACATGCAGACCCAGCCGCACCTGCTGCTGTTGCAGAAGACGATGGTGATGGTCGAGGGGATTGCAACGCAGCTCGATCCCCGGATCAATATGTGGGATGTTTCAGCACCTTTCGTACGTAACTGGATTCGCGACGAACTGGGGCCTGAGGCGGCCCTGGCGGACCGGTTGCGCGAAGATACCGAAACATTGCTGCGCATTCCCGATCTCGTCCGCAGGATCGAGGATCGTTTTCCGCCCAAGGGCGGTGCCCCCGAAGCGCCGCCCTTGCCCGAAATCGAGTTGATGTGGGAACGCCGTGAGCGCAGGCGGCGGCATTGGCCGGGCTATCTGTTGTCGGCGCTGGTCGGAGCCGTGGCCGCCACCGGAGCAGTCGCGCTGGGCTGGATCGGCTAGGTTCGCGGATGCGGTAGCACGCGACCGACGATCAGCAGCGGATTGCCGGTGCGCTACCTCGCACTGATCGTCATGCACATCGCGGCGACTGCGCAAAAGGCGCTAATGGCTGCGCGAATCGAAGCCAGACCGTGTGGCCTGCTGGCTGACAATCCGAAATTGCCGCCCGATGGCACGGGATTGAGCAGGAAACCGGCCGTTGTGGCGAGGAAGAACAATCCGCCCGGGAAAATCAGAGCCGTCGGCACGATTCGCATGGGGCTTCCCCCTTCGTGCGATTGGTTTACAGGGCAGTTGCGATGTTTCGCCAGCCAAAACTTAACCTTGCCTCTGGCAGGGGTGACATCAGGGCATGCCGGGCGCTAGGTTCGGTATGTATGTTGAAACGGGGAACGACACCCATGACTGCCATGCCGCTCAATTTGCGCTCTACCGCGATCGGTGCGGCATGACCGTATCCGGCTTGCGTGTCCTGCTCGTCGTGGGTGGCGGTATCGCTGCCTATAAGAGCTGCGAGCTGGTTCGCCTGATCCGCAAGGGCGGTGGCGATGTTACCTGTGTCGTAACCAGGGGCGGACAGCAATTCGTTACCCCGATGGCACTGGCGGCACTGAGCGAGAACCCGGTTCACACGACGTTGTGGGACCTGAAGAACGAAGCGGAGATGGGGCATATCCAGCTCAGCCGCGAGGCCGACCTGGTGGTTGTCTGCCCGGCAACGGCGGACTTGCTGGCGAAGATGGCCGCAGGCATTGCCGACGATCTGGCGACCACCCTGATCCTCGCCACCGACAAACCGGTCATGGCCGTCCCGGCGATGAATGTCCGCATGTGGCAGCACGAGGCGACGCAGCGCAATGTGAACTGGCTGCGCGAGGCCGGGGTGGACGTGATCGAACCTGATATCGGTCCGATGGCCTGTGGAGAGTTCGGCCCTGGCCGACTGCCCGATCCGGAAGTTATCTGGGCAGCGATCGCCGCGCATTTCGGTATCGCGGCCGATAGCGATGCCACCTCCGCGACCGAGATATCGGAACCGGGAGAGGATCACTCCGAAGAAGAGCACAAGAGCGGTCTCGGCGGTTTGCTGTCCTCGCTGATTCCGCGCACCACGGCCAGGCGTTCCGCAGATGAGATCGAACGGGAATCGGAAGAGTTCCCGCCGGATGCCCCCGGCGGCACCCCGAAACCGATCCTTGCCAGCAAGGGATCGGCTTCTTCGGCGCCTCCGACCGATCCGGAGGCGATGAACCATATCGTTGCGACCGGTGCGCGCGATGCCGTTCCCGAACCGATCGAAGGCGACAGGCAGCCCCTGGCCGTGGGCAATGCCGATCCGTTGGATGGACAGCCCGATTTCGATCCCGATCCGGAGCATCGCCCGCTTTACGGCAGGCATGTGCTGATCACTGCCGGACCGACTCGCGAGCCGATTGATCCGGTGCGCTATATCGCCAACCGCTCCTCCGGGCGGCAGGGTTTCGCCATCGCCGCTGCCGCTGCCGGTGCCGGTGCGCGGGTGACTCTGGTGGCCGGTCCGGTATTTCTCGAAACACCGCCGGGTGTCGATCGGATCGATGTGGAAACCGCCAATGACATGAACCAGGCGGTGAAGGATGCGCTGCCGGCCGACGTGGCAATCATGGTCGCTGCGGTTGCCGACTGGCGAAGCAAGGATATCGCGAACGAGAAGATGAAAAAACGCGGATCGGCCCCGCCAGCGCTGATGCTGACCGAAAACCCGGATGTCCTCGCCAATGTCGCCGCAAGCAAGCAACGTCCGGAATTGCTGATCGGCTTCGCTGCCGAAACCCAGAATGTGATCGATAACGCTGCTGCCAAGCGCAAGCGCAAGGGGGTGGACTGGATCGTTGCGAACGATGTCTCCGGTGATGTCATGGGCGGAGACAGAAATCGCGTGCATATCGTCAGCGAGGACGGTGTCGAAAGCCTCGACGAAATGCCCAAGGCCGAGGTTGCCCATGTGCTGATCGAACGGGTCGCGGTCGAACTGGATAGCGGGGAAAGCGACGATGAGTGATCGGGTCGGAGTCCGGGTAAAGCGCTTGCCGCATGGCGCAGGGCTGGACCTGCCGCATTATGCCACCGACGGTGCGGCCGGCATGGATGTCGTCTCGGCCGAAGACGTGACGCTGGTGCCGGGCGCGCGGTACCCGGTCGCGACCGGCCTGGCAGTGGCGATCCCGCCGGGTTACGAGGTTCAGGTCCGTCCGCGCTCGGGCCTTGCTCTCAAGCACGGCATCACCGTGCCCAACACGCCCGGCACGATCGATTCCGACTATCGTGGCGAGCTAAAGGTCATCCTGATCAACCACGGTACCGATCCCTTCCCGATCGCACGCGGCGACAGGGTTGCGCAATTGGTGCTGGCTCCCGTCATCCGGGCGGTGTGGGAGGAAGTCCCGGAGCTGGACGACACCACGCGTGGCACGGGAGGATTCGGCTCCACCGGCGGGCACGAAAGGCTGGGCTGACAAAAAGGCGGACCCTTGCGAGCCCGCCTTCCTTGGTGATCGAATAATGCCGTTTGCGGATCAGTCGATCCGGCGCACCGTTTTCTTTTCCGGTGCAATCGAGATGCGCACGGTTTCGCCCGAATTGCCGGGGAAGTCGGTGAACATCGCTTCGACCAGGTTGGGCACCAGATATTGCAGCCGGTTGGAAGTGGAAACGGCTTTCGCCTGGCCTTCGAACAGGCGTTCGCCATCCGCCGTGCGGTCGATCTTCATGTCGATGTCGCTGGTGTAGACGGTGTAGCTGCGCACTTCCGGCCCGCCGAACCACGGATCGTAGAACCCGTAACCCCAGCGGCGACCGTAGAAACCGCGTCGAAAGCCGATCCGCGACCGGTAGGGCCGATAAAAGGAGCGGTACCCGAAATAGCCGAACCACGGATTGTAGAATGGATCGCGAAAGCCGGTCGAGCGGACCCGCTCGCGACCATCATCGACACCGTAATCGAAACGAACCAGCAGATTGGCGGCTTCGGGTGATGCAGCCTGGGTATAGCCGAGCCTTTCCATCTGGGCTTCGACAAGGCGGGCATATTGCGAGAATTCGAGTCCGCCGGCGAGTGCCGGGTCGTCTGCCACGACGGCGAAGCTCTGGCCCTGCGGCGCGGGCAACTGGGCCTGGAAGCGCGAAACGTCGGCCTTGAACGGTGTGGCGCAGGCAGCCAGTCCGGCGAGCAAGACCGGCACGGTCGCCAGTTTCAGCGCACGGCTCCATTTTCCGGGTTTGGTAGTCATCATGTCGATCCTCACGAAAACGAGCGTTCGGCAGCGCAGGACGCCCCTCATCCGGCCGCACGCTGTCATCGATGAAGCGTGTTGTAAAGAAGCCGGTCTGAACCGGGTTTGAATGGGTCGATTCGAGAGTTTCGCATGAAATGAAGGATTTAGCCCCGAACCAGTCCCAGGGCATCGTAAGTTGCGGCAAGTGTCGGCGCGGCCAGTTCGCGCGCTTTCGAAGCTCCGCGCGCCAGAATTGCGTCGAGCGACTCGCGATCCTGCTTCAATTCGCGAAAGCGTTGCGAGATCGGGGCCAGCGTTTCCACCAGCGCTTCGCCGAGTGCGGGCTTGAAGGTTCCGAAGCCGGAACCGCCGAATTCGCCCAGCACCTGTTCCACGCTCTTGCCGGTGATTGCGCCATGGATGGCAACCAGGTTGAGTGCTTCGGCACGGTCTACCAGCCCGGTTATGTCCGACGGCAACGGTTCGGGATCGGTCCGCGCTTTCTTGACCTTCTTCATGATCGTATCGGCATCGTCGGTCAGGTTGATGCGGCTCATGTCCGACGGGTCCGACTTGCTCATCTTGGCCGACCCGTCGCGCAGCGACATGATCCGCGCCGCCTCTTCGGGAATGTAGGGCTCGGGCAGAGTGAAGACGGGCGCTTCTTCTGAAGCGAAATCATTGTTGAACTTCTGCGCGATATCGCGCGCCAGCTCGAGATGCTGCTTCTGATCCTCACCCACTGGCACATGCGTCGCCTGGTAGATCAGCACGTCGGCTGCCTGCAGCACCGGGTAGCTGAACAGCGCAACCGACTGACCCTCACGGTTCTTACCGGCCTTGTCCTTCCATTGCGTCATGCGGTTGAGCCAGCCCATGCGCGCCGTGCCCATCAGCAGCCATTGCAGCTCGGCATGCTGGGGAACCTGCGCCTGATTGAACAGCACGGCTTTCGCCGGATCGAGTCCGCAGGCGACCAGCGTTGCGACCATTTCCAGCGTGCTGGCGTGCAATTCTGCCGGATCGTGCGGCATGGACAGCGCGTGGAGGTCGGCCAGGAAGATCAGGCACTTTCCGCCATTGGCATGCGCTTCATCCTGCAATTTCACATAATTGCGGATGGCGCCGAGATAGTTGCCAAGATGGAGATTACCGGTGGGCTGGATGCCGGAAACGACGATCATGATGCTTCTGGTACTCTCTTCCTGGTGAATGCTTTTAGCCGGTCCTTGCTAACTGCGCCGATCACGAAGGCGATGGTGAAATAGACAATGACGACACAGCCGACGAGCGCGCCTACTGCCACGAGCCGGGCGAAGAGGCCAGCGGAGTAATAATCGGCGAGATAGCCTTGCGTGTAATAAAGCGCCGCCCCCATCGCGGCTGCGGCGATGAGCTGGCGCGCAATGCGGCCGATCAGCGGCCAGTCGGCCCGGTAATATCCGCGAAGCCGCAGCACGGCGTACAAGATGCCCGCATTGAGCCACGCTCCGGTGGCTGACGCAGCAGCAACGCCTTCCACGCCGAAACGCTGCAAGAAGGCGATGTTGAAGCTGATAAACACGGCGAGGGCGGCGAAGGCGGCGTAGACGGGAGTGCGTGTGTCCGAACGTGCATAGAAGCTCGGTACCAGCACTTTGACCAGAACATAGGCGGGCAGGCCGAGCACCAGCACCGCCAGAATCCTGCCGGACATGGCGGCATCTTCGGCTGTGAAGCGACCACCCTCGAATATGATGGTGATGAACGGCACTGCGCATATCGCCAGCGCCACGGTGGCGGGAAGGGTGAGTAGCATGCCGAGTTCTATCGCGTTGGACTGGATGCGCGCGGCGCCGTGTTGATCGTTCGCACCGATAAACTTGGACAGGCTCGGCAGGATAGCGGTCGAAAGCGCGATCCCGATAATGCCGAGCGGGAGCTGGTTCAGTCGATCAGCATAGTTCATCCAGCTCACCGTGCTGCCCTCTAGCTGATTAAGGAAATAGACCTGCAGCAGCGTATTGATCTGGTAGGCACCACCGCCGATGGCTGCGGGCAGGGCTATGATACCGAGCCGCTTGACCTCCGGCGTCAAGCGCGGACGAGTGATCCAGCGCGGGCGGAAGCCCTCCTTGTGCGCCCAGTAGATCAGCCACGCCAGTTGCAGTATGCCCGCGGCGGGCACGGCGTAGGCGACGATATAGCCCATGGCTTCGACGCCTAACCCGGTTGTCTCGACATAGAGTAGCGTGCCGATCAGCACGAGGTTGAGGATAATCGGGAAGCTCGCGCCGGGGCCAAAACGGCTCACCGAATTGAGCATTCCGGTCAGGAGTGTGACGATGCTGACGAGGAAAATGTAGGGGAACATGATCCGCGCGAAATCGACCGAATAGTCGAACTCGGCCGGGCTCACGGGCTTGTCCGCCAGCAACCAGATCACGCCCGGCATGGCGATTTCGAAGATTGCGGTGAGCGCGATCAACACCGGCACGAAGATGCTGATCACATCCTGTGAGAATGTGCGCGCCGCCTCCATGTCCTGCGCGCCGCCTTCTCCCGAATGCAGGCGCTTGGAGAACATTGGCACGAAAGCCGCTGAAAAGGCGCCTTCGGCAAACAGACGGCGGAAGACGTTGGGGATGATCAGCGCCTGGAACCAGGCATCGGTGACTTCATTCGCGCCCAATACGCGGCTGAAGATCATCTCGCGCACCATGCCGGCGACCCGACTGACCATGGTCAGCCCGCCGATCGTACCGACGTTCTTCAGCAGGCTCATGGCTTGCGCAGGCTCATGATATCAGCCCGCCTTCATCGCCGTTCAGGCGTCGCTGCCCGGATTGACCTGGATACCGTCGCCATCGCCGCCGCCCTGCTGGGCCTGGGCGAGGCGCTGCTGGTAGAGACCGTTGAAATCGATCGGGTCGAGCATCAGGGGCTGAAAACCGGCGTCGCGGCTGGCATCGGCGATGATACGGCGCGCGAAGGGGAACAGGATGCGCGGCGCTTCGGCATAAAGGAAGGCGTGCGCATGCTCTTCGGGCAGGTTGCGCATGCCGACCAGGCCGCAATAGCTCAGCTCGATGATGTAGATATTGCCCTGTTCCGACTTGGCGGTGACATTGACCTTGAGTTCGACCTCGTGGATCTCTTCGTTTACCGCTTCCGCACCGATATTGAACTGCAGGTCGATCTGCGGTTGCTCTTGCCACTGGAAGCAATCGGGCGCATTCGGATTCTCGACCGAGAGATCCTTCACATATTGCGAGACGATCCCGGCGGCGGGCTGGTTGTCGGCGCCGTTCGCGGCGGGATCGGGATTGATGTCGGTCAGGATGTCGTCGGCTTCGTCGGCCATGGGAAAAGAGCTTTCTGTTGGAATTCGTACCGTGTCCGTCAGCGTATCCGGACTCGGCGCGCCGCCTAGCACCCGCGGGCGCGGCCCGCAACTCGCGAAGCGACTGGCGGGGGGGCGTGCATACAGCGAGGGTTAAAGCCATGTTGTCCATTTGTAATTCATTCCCATTTAGGGCACGATTGGAAACGGGATGCGTATCCGGCATTCCGTCGCAAGAAAACGGACATTTGGTGTGATCGTCGAAATCGTCATTCTGGCCATGATCGCGGCCTTTCTCGGGCTCAGGCTCTATTCGGTTCTTGGCCGCCGCGCCGAGCATGAGGAGGAGCCCGTTCCGACACGGTTCGAGCGTTCCGGGCAGGACAAGGGCGATGATGCCCCCTTGCGCCCGGTTCGGCCCTCGCCGCAACCGGTTCTTCCGGTGGGCGTCGTCCCAGCCGTGGAGCGCGGCGTGCAGGCGATTGCCGCCGCCGATCGCAGTTTCGATATCACTGCCTTTCTCGAAGGCGCGAAGGGGGCCTATGCGATGGTGCTCGACGCCTTCTGGCAGGGCGATCGCGAAACATTGAAGGAGCTGTGCGACGATGATGTCTATCAGAGCTTCGATGCCGCCATCGCTGCGCGAGAGGATGCTGGCGAGACTCTTGAAAACAAGCTGATCCGGATCGAGGAAGCGATCATCCATAGCGCCGATCTCGAGGAGCGCACGGCGCGCGTTACGGTACGCTTCGTATCCGATATCGCCGCAGTGACGCGCGACAAGGGCGGCAACATGATTGCCGGCTCGCTCGACGATGCGGTCGAGAGCCGCGACGTGTGGACCTTCTCGCGCGATGTGACCGCCGCCAGCCCCGATTGGGTGCTCGACGAAACCGACGAAGGCTGACGCCTACCAGAACGAGAGGGAGGCAGGTGATGCGCCGTTGGGGAATTCTCGCAGCGGTGACCCTGCTGTGTGGTTGCTTTCGTATCGTACCCGCAGGTGACGAGCCGCGCCCCGCGGGTCCTGGCCAACCACCTGCAACCGGTGTTTCCAGCGCCGCCTTTGCCGGAGTGAAACGCGGCCCGAGCGTAGGCGCGCTGAACCTGTCTGCCGCGGATGCCGGCACGGCGCTTGCCTCCTTCCTCGATTCCTGTCCCAGGATTCTCGGGCGGACCGATGCCAGCGGGCTTACCCATGGCGAAGACTGGCGCGCGGCTTGCGATGCCGCCAACCGATGGCCCTATGACAAGGCGCGGGATTTCTTCGTCACTCATTTCGAGACCGCGCAGGTTGGCGACGGAGCCGCTTTTGCCACCGGCTATTTCGAGCCGCAAATCCGAGGCAGCCGCACCCGCCGCGCCGGTTACGAAGCGCCGGTCTATAAAGTACCGCCCGAACTCACTCGCGCATGGCCCGCCGACATGCCCGGAAGCGAGCGGACCGGGCGCCCACCGCTCGGGCGTTACGACGCCGATGGCGATTTCGTGCCGTATTACGAACGAGCGGAGATCGAGGACGGTGCACTGGCCAATCGCGGATTGGAAATCGCCTGGGCTGCCGATCCGGTGGAGCTGTTCTTTCTCCAGATACAGGGATCAGGGCGACTGATCACGCCCGAAGGCGAGGTCATCCGGATCGGTTATGCCGGGCAGAACGGGCGTGAATATGTCGGCATCGGCCGGGTGATGCGAGATCGCGGCCTGCTTGGCGATGGGCCGGGCCGATATCCCGGCTCGATGCAGGGTATCATGGCCTACATACGCGAAAACCCGGAAGAAGGCCGCGCGTTGATGCGGCTCAACAAGAGCTGGGTGTTCTTCAGGGAATTGACCGGCGACGGCCCGCTCGGTTCGCTCGGCGTGCCGGTGCGGCGCGAAAGCTCGGTTGCGGTCGATCCCAAATTCGTGCCTTACGGCGCCCCGGTGTGGCTCGATCTCGACCGCCCCGAGGCGACGGGCCTGTGGATCGCGCAGGACACCGGCGGCGCGATCAAGGGAGCCAACCGGTTCGATACTTTCTGGGGTGCGGGCGACGATGCGCGCGAAATTGCAGGCGGAATGAGTGCGCGCGGGCAGGCCTTGATCCTGTTGCCCAAGGGGACTGTCGCACGCCTTGGCGAGCAATGACCCATCCGCGCGGGCTGACCGCCGAGGAGGCGGAAGCATGGGAGAAGCTGGCGGAGACGGTGACGCCGCTCAATCCTCCCCGACATGGGGAAGGGAGCCATGCGGAGCATGATGGAAGGGTATCATCCGCTACCGCGGAGAAAGCCACCGGCCATGCTGTTCGTATCCCGATGGCGAAACCACTCAAGCCGACAGTGGCCGGGACTGCACGAACGCCCCTCCGCAAGCCCGTGGCCGGTCCCTCTTACCGTGCCGGGGAGGATCGCGGCCTCGATTCCCATTGGGACCGCAGGCTCAAATCCGGCGCAGTGGTGCCCGATTTCACGCTCGACCTGCACGGGCATACGCTCGATCAGGCGCATGACCGGCTGGAAAGCGGGCTGTTCCAGGCCAAGGCGATGGATGCGCGATTGGTATTGCTGATTGCGGGCAAGCCGCGCCCGGTCGATGCCGCGGACAGGGGCAGTCGGCGCGGTGCGATCCGGGCGAAGATTCTCGACTGGCTGGCGGCCGGGCCTCATGGCGGGGATATCGCTGCAATCCGCAAGGCTCATCGCAGGCATGGTGGCGATGGGGCGTTGTATCTGGTGCTGAAACGGAGGAGGTGAGGGGGGTCGCTTGTTCGCGCTTCAAGCGCCGGCGTTCGCGTTCGCTCCCTTGGGCTATCCTCGCCCCTTCGGGGCTGCGGGCGGCCCTGTGGGCCTGTGACTGCCGCGACCAGGGTTCGGGTGGGCACCTCTTCGCACTTGCCGCCCCTCTCCACACTCGTCACCCCCGCTTGCGCGGGGATGACGAAGGGTTGTGGGATGACGGGGGAAGAGGCCTGGTCGCGGAGCGCGGTTGGCGACCAGCGAACCGCAAGGTCAGGCAGGCAAAACTAAACGGAAGACTCCGCCCGTTCGATTGCCTCGACGACGATCTTGCGCGCTTCTTCGGCGTCGCCCCAATCGCCTACGCGGACCCACTTCTCTGCTTCGAGGTCCTTGTAGTGGGTGAAAAAGTGCTCGATCTGCTGGAGCACGATCGAGGGCAGGTCCTGCCGCTCGCCGACATCGGCGTAATAGGGAAAGGTCGTGTCGACCGGCACGCAGATCAGCTTCTCGTCGCCGCCATGCTCGTCTTCCAGCTTGAGCGCGCCGATCGGGCGTGCGCGGACGACGCAACCGGCGATGAAAGGGCTGCGTGCGATCACCAGCGCGTCGAGCGGGTCGCCATCGGGCGAGAGCGTGTGCGGCACGAAACCGTAATTGGCCGGATAGCGCATCGGCGTGTGCAGGATACGGTCGACGAACAGCGCGCCCGAATGCTTGTCGAATTCGTATTTCACCGGCTCGCCCCCGGTCGGCACCTCGATGATGACGTTGAGGCTTTCGGGCGGGTTGTCGCCGGTGGGGATCTTGTCGATGCGCATGGCCAGGTCATTACGGGGTCCGTCCGGCTATGACTAGCGGATCTTGTGCATGGGCCTGTTGTTTGTTTTCCGGCGATCGGCGAGCCGACGCTGTCGGATAGACCGGTCGGCCGGATTCGGCACCGGCCCTCCCCCCCCCCCAACTCTTCACACCATTGCGG
>JANQPE010000001.1 GCA_028289565.1 Parerythrobacter sp. | reverse complement strand
CTGATTATCGACACGCCGGGGCGGGACGATCCGCTGGCCCGCCATGCGGCAACCGGTGCCGATACGCTGGTCACTCCGATGAACGACAGCTTTGTCGATTTCGACCTCATCGGCCAGGTTGATGCCGAAACATTCAAGGTCCGTCGGCTGAGCTTCTATGCCGCACTGATCTGGGAAACGCGCAAGACCCCCGCGCTTGCTCTGCGGCGTGAGATCGACTGGGTCGTGGTGCGCAATCGTACCGGCCATGTCGAGGCGCGCAACATGGTCAGGATCGACAAGGCATTGACCGAATTGTCCAAACGTGCCGGTTTCCGTGTCGCCAAGGGCCTCAGCGAGAGGGTGATCTATCGCGAACTGTTCCCCTCGGGCCTGACATTGCTCGACAAGGGGCATCTCGGCGAGCTTGGGACCAGCCACCTCGTCGCACGGCAGGAATTGCGCGGGTTGGTGGCGGGCCTGCGCTTGCCGGAAATCGCCCGGCGCTCGCCCGAGCTGAAGTTCGCCTGACCGATGTTGCGATTTGCCCTTATCGCACTTGCCATATCGGTTTTCTGCAAATGGGTGCTGGGCAAGTGGCCCTGGGATTACCTGAACCCTGCCTCGACGCGGAGCCAGGCCGTGTTCAAGGCGCGAAAATTGCTGGCCGTGGAAGCCGGCGCTTCGCATGCGGAAATCATCGCCGCGCACAAGAAGCTAATTGCCCTGGTCCATCCCGATCGTGGCGGCAGCAATGACCAGGTTCATGAAGCGAATGCGGCGCGCGACCTGCTGCTCGACGAATTGCCCGACGAAGGAGCCGGCTTGCAGTGAGTCACGAATTCGATTCCACCGTCTTGCGCGAATACGACATTCGCGGAGTTATCGGCGAGACGCTGGGGCCGGACGATGCCCGTGCCATCGGACGCGGTTTCGCGACGCTCCTGAAGCAGTCAGGCGGGTCGAAAGTCGCCGTCGGTTACGACGGGCGGGTCAGCTCCCCCATGCTCGAACGCGCATTGGTCGAAGGACTGACCGCGAGTGGTTGCGATGTCGTCTGTATCGGCATGGGGCCGACTCCGATGCTCTATTATGCCGAAGCTTCGGCTAGGGACGTGGATGGCGGCATCCAGATCACGGGAAGCCATAACCCGGCCAATTACAATGGCTTCAAGATGGTATTCCAGGGGCGTCCGTTCTTCGGCGCGGACATCCAGCGCCTCGGCCGCATGGCGGCGGATGGCGAATGGCTCGACGGAAACGGCGAGATCGAGACGCGCGAGGTTCTCGAACCCTATGTCGAAAGGATGCTCGCAGGGTTCGACGGGATCGACCTCGGCATGCTCGATAGCCTGAAGATCGGCTGGGATGCCGGTAACGGAGCTGCCGGTCCTGCGCTCGAAATGCTCGCGGCACGCCTACCGGGCGAGCACCATCTGCTATTTACCGAGGTTGATGGCGATTTTCCCAATCATCATCCCGACCCAACGGTAGAGGCAAACCTGGAAGACTTGCGCGCCCTCGTCGCGGAGAAGAATCTCGACTTCGGAGTGGCCTTCGATGGCGATGGCGACCGGATAGGAGCGATCGATGGCGAAGGGAGAGTCATCTGGGGCGACCAGCTCCTGATGATCTATGCGCAGGACGTGCTTGCTCGATATCCCGGTGCAACGGTGATTGCCGATGTGAAAGCCAGCCGCGCCCTGTTCGACCATGTGGCGATGCACGGTGGCGAACCGGTGATGTGGAAGACCGGCCACTCGCTGATAAAGTCCAAGATGAAGGAAACAGGGGCCCCTCTCGCGGGCGAAATGAGCGGCCATGTGTTCTTCGCCGACGGCTATTACGGTTACGACGATGCGCTCTATGCGGCCATCAGGCTGGTTGCTGCATCAGCCCGGCTGGGCAAATCGGTTACCGCGCTACGGTCGGCGATGCCCGCCATGCTGAATACGCCGGAAATGCGTTTTCAGGTCGACGAAACCCGCAAATTCGCCGCGATCGAAGAAGTGAAGGAGCGCCTCGCGGGTACGGATGCGCATGTAAACGATACTGATGGAGTTCGCGTTACGACCGATGACGGCTGGTGGTTGCTGCGCGCTTCCAACACGCAGGATGTGCTCGTCGCGCGCGCCGAAAGCGAGAGCGAGGCGGGCCTTGCACGGCTCATGGCGCAGATTGACGAACAACTCGCTGCCTCCGGCCTCGAACGGGGCGAGCAGGCGGGCCATTGAGTATCACGTCGCCCTTCGCGAGCGTGCCGGGCGTTATCGCCGGCTCTACGATCGGGCGTTGGAGATCAAGGGCGACCGGGCTGCGTCATTGCATTGCGATGGCGCTGACGTATCATTCGGCACGCAAGCGGCGCTACAAAGAACGGAGCCACGCATCATGATCGGCAAACTTATCGTATCGGGCCTTGTCGCGGGCAGCCTCGCCCTGGCCAGCCCGGCTGTGGCCCAGGACGAGACACAGGACGGGGCAGGCGAAGAGGAAGCGCTTGCGGCGATGGTGGCCGTGTTCCAGCCCGAACCGCTGACTGCCGAGGAGCAAGCGCGTTTGCCGCTGGCACGTGGCATTGTCGACAAGATGATGCCGCCCGGTACGCTCGGGGAAATGATGGGTTCGATGTTCGATGGCATGCTCGGCCCGATCATGGAAATGGCGACCGACGTGTCGGCAAGCGACGTAGCCGACTTGCTCGGCGTGGAGTCGGATGAACTTTCGCTTGATGATGAGCAGGCAGCCGAAGCGGCAGCGATTCTCGATCCGGCCTTGCAGGAGCGGAGCAAGCGGATGACCGAGGTCATGCCGGCGATCCTGTCGAAGGCGATGGAAACGATGGAGCCCGGCATGAGAAAGGCGTTGTCGGAGACCTATGCTGTCTATTTCGACAAACAGGAACTGACCGATATCGACGCGTTCTTCTCGACCAAATCGGGGGTGACTTTCGCCCGCAAGTCGATGATGATGTCGAGCGACCCGCGGTTCATGGGCGCGATGATGCAGTCGATGCCGGCAATGATGGGCAGCTTCGGCGAGATGGAACAGGAAATGAAGGCGGCCATGGCCGATCTTCCGGAGCCGCGCGCTTACCCCGACCTGACTGAGGACGAGCGTCGGCGGCTGGCTGAACTGACCGGGCTTGGCCAGGATCAGATCAGCGCCGGTATGAAGACGGCAGCGGAAACCCGTGCGGCGGAAACGGTCGAATAGCCGGCGGCTCTTGCAGTATCGGCGCGCCCTTGTCCATTGTTGGACCTTGTCCGCCGGCGTAGCGTGAGCGCGCTTTCGGTACCGGTTGAAATCGCCGATTGGTTCGCGGCGCGCGACTGGCGTATCCGGCACCATCAGGCGGACATGCTCGCGGCGAGCGATGCAGGCCGGCATGCTCTGCTTGTCGCCGACACCGGGGCGGGCAAGACGCTTGCCGGCTTCCTGCCGACACTGGCCGCGTTCTGTCCGTCCCGGATCGGTCCGGACGGGATGCCGGCGGATCTCCACACGCTTTACGTATCGCCGCTGAAGGCGCTGGCGCACGATGTGCAGCGCAACCTCGTCACTCCGATCGAGGAAATCGGGCTGCGGTTGCGGGTCGAAACGCGCAGCGGTGATACCCCGTCCGACCGCAAGAAGCGCCAGCTCAGCAGGCCGCCGCATGTATTGTTGACGACACCGGAATCGCTTTCGTTATTGCTGTCCTATCCCGACAGTTTCGAGATGTTCCGCGGTCTCAAGCGGGTGGTGGTGGACGAAGTGCACGCCTTTGCTGCGGGCAAGCGCGGTGACTTGCTGGCTTTGTGCCTGGGCCGGTTGCAGGCGATCGCGCCCGACATGCGGCGTGCTGCGCTGAGCGCTACCCTGGCCGATCCGCAACGTTACCGCGAATGGCTTGCCCCATGGGGGGATATCGACTCGGTCGATCTGGTTCGCGGTGAAGCCGGAGCCCGACCGCAAGTGGAGGTCCTGTTGCCGCGAGAGGAACGCGTCCCGTGGGGCGGGCATGCCGGCCGCTGGGCGATTCCGCAGCTTTACGAGGAAATCCGTCGCAACAGGACGACGCTGATCTTCACCAATACCCGCTTTCTTGCCGAATTCGCCTTCCAGCTATTGTGGGAGGCCAATGAAGACAAGCTGCCGATCGGCATCCATCACGGCTCTCTGGCCAAGGAAGCGCGGCGCAAGGTCGAGGGGGCCATGGCGCGAGGCGAATTGCGTGCGCTGGTTGCCACTGCCAGCCTCGATCTCGGAATAGACTGGGGCGATATCGACTGCGTGGTGCAGATGGGAGCACCCAAGGGTTCATCGCGCTTGTTGCAGAGGATCGGGCGCGCCAATCACCGTCTCGACCAGCCCAGCCGGGCCTTGCTGGTGCCCGGCAACCGGTTTGAGTTCCTCGAGGCGATGGCGGCCAAGGAAGCGGTCGACGAAGGCCGGCGCGATGGTGAGGATTTCCGGCCGGGGGGACTCGATGTGCTCGCCCAGCATGCGATGGCCTGCGCCTGTGCCGCACCGTTCGATGAGCTGGAACTGCTGGCAGAGGTTCGTTCCTCCCACGCCTATGCATGGGTCGATGAAACAGTGTGGCGGCGCGTGCTCGGTTTCGTCGAAAATGGCGGTTACGCTCTAAGAGTGTATGACCGGTTCAAGCGGATTGTGCGCGACAGGTCGGGCATCTGGCGCCTGACGCACCCAGAACATGCGGCGCGGCACAGGATGAATGCCGGGATCATCGTCGATGCCGAAATGCTCATTGTCCGTTTCAGGAACGGGCGCCGGTTGGGCAAGGTGGAAGAACGCTTTGCAGCCTCGCTGTCGCCTGGCGATACATTCTATTTTGCTGGCACCAGTCTGGAAGTCGAGCAAATCAAGGACATGGATGTCATCGTTCGTGCGGCAAAGCGTTCCGCGACGATCCCGTCTTATGGCGGGCAGCGCCTGCCGCTGACGACGCATTTGGCCGATCGCGTCCGGACCATGCTGGTCGATCGCGCGGGTTGGGCGCGCTTCCCCGACGATGTGCGCGAATGGCTCGAAGTGCAGGACTGGCGCAGCCGGATGCCAGGACCGGGGCAAGTGCTGGTCGAGAGTTTCCCGCACCACCGGAAGCATTACTCGGTCTATTATACGTTCGAGGGTTGGAACGCGAACCAGTCGCTTGGCATGCTGATCACCCGGCGAATGGAGGAACGCGGGCTGATGCCCGGTGGTTTCGTGGCGAATGATTACGCGCTGGGGGTGTGGGGCCTGAGGCCAGTCGAGGACCCGGGGCCGCTCCTGTCACCGGATATATTGACGCATGAATTCGTTGAATGGGTGCAGGATTCCTATCTGTTGCGCCGTGCGTTTCGCGAGGTGGCGGTGATTGCGGGGCTGGTTGAACGCCAGCACCCGGGCAAGCGCAAGAGCGGCAAGCAGGTAACCTTTTCGACCGATCTGATTTACGATGTGTTGCGCAAGTACGAGCCCGACCATCTGTTGATCGAGGCGGCCTGGGCCGACGCACGCGAACGGCTTACGGATGTGGGCAGGCTGGCGGATCTGCTCGAACGCTCCGGCGAACAGCTCATACATGTCGAACTCGACCGGGTCAGCCCGCTGGCCGTGCCGGTATTGGTCATGATCGGTCGCGAAGCGGTGCCGCAAGGCGTAGTGGACGAGGAACTGCTTCTCGAAGCGGAAACGCTGGCTGCCGCGGCTATGCGTACCGAGCCGCGCGATGGCGGCGGGCAAGACCGGTGATCACTTGCGATCGAACTCGCGATACCGGTGGTTGCCGACGAATGCGAAGCGGGTGACGCCCGAATCCTTGATCAGTGCGATGGTCTTTGCCGAGCGGTCGTAACTTGCGCGGGCGTCGGGTTCGAAGCGTAAGGTAGGCTCTTCAGGAAGTTTCGTGCTGGCAGCAAGCTGGTCGAGCAGATCCTGCCGGGTGACGTTCTGCCCGTTCCAGTAAAGGCGATCTCGTGCATCGATAGTGACGGTGTTGGCGTCGCGAATTTCGAATTTCGCCGGCCCGCCGGGGAGCGGTACTTCGAACGAATGCGTGGCGATTGGCACGGTAATGATGATCATTACGATCAACACCAGCAGAACGTCGATCAACGGTGTCGTGTTCATCTCGCCCATCGGGCGCTCGGCGGTGAACTTGCCGGATTTGGCGGAATAGGGCATCGACCTCCCCCTTGCTATATGTGATAACATATCAGAAGCGGTGGTGTTTGCCAAGGTCGCGAAGAGCGATCCTCTGCCGCTGCGGGTGGCGGGTAAAAGAAAAGGGAGCGAAGCGATTCGCTCCCTTTTCTGTTTTCTGAGGACTTCGGCTTTGTCAGGAGCCGGCAGGCTTGCCGAAGCTGCGATACTTCTCGTTGCCGACGAATCCGAACTTGGTCACGCCGGATCCCTTGATGATGTTCAGCACCTTGGACGAGAGATCGTAGCTGGCCAGCGATTCGGGTTCGAACTGGAGTTCCGGTTCGACCTCGTAAGTCTTGCTGATCTCCAGATTGCGCACCAGTTCGCTCTGGTCGATCGAATCGCCGTTCCACAGGATTTCACCCTGCTGGGTGAGAACGATCTTGTTCTTGATCGGATCGATCTGGTCCGGCGGCGGCGGGTCGTTGTTCGGAGCCGGAAGGTCGATATCGACCGAATGCGTAGCCACCGGGATAGTGATGATGAACATGATGAGGAGCACGAGCATGACGTCGATCAACGGCGTCGTGTTCATTTCCATCATCGGCGAACCATCGTCTTTACCGCCTGACATTGCCATGGTGCGTTACTCCTGAATTCTCTCGTTCGCGCTGGTCAACCGTTCGGGTCGACCGGGTTGGAGATGAAACCGACGGTCGGATAGCCGGCCGCCTGTACGTTGTAGATCGTGCCGGCGACGCAGGACCAGGGTGCATTGATGTCGCCGCGGATATGGACCTGCGGGATCAGGTCCGGTTCCCTCATGATCGCTTCGGGGCCGCCTGCGCGTTGAACGATAACGTCCAGACGCTCGAAAGCCTGATCGTAGAGTTCCTGCGAATCCACCGGCGTCGTATTGTTGAAGTAGACCCGACACTCGCCTTCGCGAGCCGCACCTTCGAAGCCCGGCTCGCCCGCGCTGCGACCGGCTGCATCGGTCGTGCTGACTGTGAGCTGCAAGTTCTCGACCTTATCTTTCGACTCGGTTGATTCCATGATTGGAATCTCGAGTTTCTCGATGGTCTGGATCGCAACCGGAACCGCGATGAGGAAGATGATGAGGAGAACCAGCATCACGTCCACCAGCGGCGTGGTGTTGATGTCCGACATCGGCGTTTCGCCGCCACCGTCTCCCATCGATACTGCCATGGCTTTATCCTATCCGTGAAAGGTTGTGTTGTGTTCGAAACGGGGGCGGGCTGCAGGCCCGCCTCCGTATTCTTTCCTCGATCAGGCCTTTTTCTCAGGCGCGGGGCTTCCGGCGACCGGGCGCGCAGGAGCGGCCTTGCCTGCCTGCTGGGGCGACGCCTTGGTCGTCACGGCAGGTTTCACGGCACCCTTCGAGTTGATGTTGGCGAGCAGATCGGTCGAGAAACCGCTCAGCAGTTCGGCAATCCGCTTGTTGCGGCTCTGCAGCCAGTTATAGGCCATGACCGCGGGCACCGCGACGAGCAGGCCGATGGCGGTCATGATCAGCGCCTCGCCCACAGGGCCGGCCACCTTGTCGATCGAGGCCGAGCCGGCGAGACCGATATTGATCAGCGCGCGGTAGATACCGATAACCGTACCGAGCAGGCCGATAAACGGCGCGGTCGCACCAGTGGTCGCCAGGAAAGGCAGGCCGCCGGCAAGCTTGGCGTTGATAGCGGCTTCGGAACGCCCCAGCGAACCGTGCAGCCAGTCATGCGCTTCGAGGCTGTCCGTCATCTTGCCGTGCTGGTCTTCGGCAGCGAGAGCATCGTCGACCAACTGGCGCCATGCGCTGTTCTTGTCGAGCTTGGTTGCCCCTTCCTTGAGCGTACCCGCGCGCCAGAAGCCGCTACGGACATTCTTGTACTGGTTGAAGATTTTCTGCTGTTCGAGCCATTTGGTGATCAGGATGTAAAACGATCCGACCGACATAATGACCAGGACGCCGAAGATCGACCAGGCGATCGCACCGCCCTGTTCCATGGCTTCCATGAAACCGAAGGAATTTTTCGGGGCTGCTTCCCCCGCTGCAGCTAGAAGTTCAATAATCATTGCGAAAGTCCTCTCAGAAAGAAGTAGTAGTAATCTCTATTCGATGGCCGCCCGGTACGGGCGGCGCTGGGGTTACTCCGGAATCTGCCAACGGATAGCGGCCGAATACGTATCGGTCACTTTGTTGCCGCTACCGTCAGTCGCGGCGCGGAAACGCGCACGACGTTGAATGAGGCGGCACGAAGCGTCCTTCAGCTCCTGAGGGGCGCTGCCCCCGGTCACGGAACAGGATTCGACGCGCCCGTTGGTCCCGACGCGTACCGTAAACGAGACGGTTCCGGCATAATCCCGATTGACCCAGCTCGAACGGTAGTCGCGGTCAGTTATCCAGCCACCCGGATTGTTACGCGGTTCGGCAGCCTTTGCAGGACGTGCCGGAGGCGGCGGTGGCGGAGGCGGTGCTGGCGGTGCTGGCGGCGGGACACGCAACACCGGCGGAGCAGGTGGCGGAATCGTCGGCTGCGTCTGAATCTGCGGCGGCGCCGGGGCGATACTGATCGGCGGCGGCGGTGCGACCGGCGGCGGCGGCGCGGTATCCGGTTCCGGCGGCGGCGGCTCGTCAGGTTCTTCAGGGGGCGGTGGCT
>JANQPE010000142.1 GCA_028289565.1 Parerythrobacter sp. | reverse complement strand
CGAATTCCAATCAACCGGGGGCAGCAGCTTCACTGTAGATGGAAACAGCCCGACCCTGACACTCGATGCAAGGGGGATAGGCGCCCTCGGCGGTGCCGGTGGTTTCGATTCGACCGGTACAGTCCAGGCCGGCTTCGGGGGCAACGGGCAATCGGCGGGCGGTACTGTCACGATCCTGGTGGATGGTACCGGCTCCACCTTGGCGGCGACCGGTGCTCTCACGGCCGATGCCAGAGCGACAGGGCAGCAGGATATGCGCGCTGGTGCCATAGGTGCCGGTGCGAGTGGCGGAACGGTTTCGATCACAGCCAGCAATAGCGGCGCATTCAGCGTTGCGAGCGATCTGATCGCCGATGTTTCCGCAACCGCTGCGAGCGGCTCTGCTGCCGATGCGACTGGTGGCAACATCGCAATCACGGCCAGCGATGCCGGAACGCTCGCGGCATTGTCGATCGACCTGAATTCGGATGGGATCGCCAGCGATGGCGATACCGGAGAGGCCGGCGGCAACGGTACGGGCGGTACCATCACGCTCGCATCTGCCACGGACCTTGCGACGCTAACGTCGTTGACCGCGACTGCAATTGGTACCGGTGGCAATGGCGGTGCCGGCAATTTTGCCACTGCTGGCGGTGCGGGCGGACTCGGCCAGGGCGGAGCGATTCGGGTCGAGATTTCCGGGACCGGCCCGCTATTGTCCGCTCTTGCCGATTTCGGTCTCGATGCCAGCGCGACCGGAGGTGTTGGCGGTTCCGGTGGTGTTGGCGATAATGCGACAATCGGTGCGATCGGCGGTTTTGGCGGTACCGGCCAGGGCGGATCGGCGACCTTTGCGATCTCCGGAAACGGCGGGTCGATAACGATCGACCCGGCCATTTTCGCCCTCGTGGCCAACGCCGTCGGTGGTACTGGGGGCAATGGCGGCGGTAATTTCGACGGCGGCGATGCCGGCGACGGTGGCCAGGGCGGGGCAGGGGTCGGTGGTACCGTTACCTTCGAAGCGGGCAGCGGCAGCACCATGACTCTCGGCGGTTCGGGGGTCTTTACCCTGTCCAGCACCGGTACCGGTGGAGACGGCGGCGAAGGCGGCGATTTCGACATGATCCTGGGCGGTGGTGCCGGCAATGGCGGTGATGGCGGAACCGGCACCGGCGGCTCGCCCAGCTTGCGCGCTATCGGCGGAACGATCACCGGCGGCGACACGCAATTGCTGGCAGTTGGCACCGGCGGCAATGGCGGGATCGGCGGTGACGAGGGTACGGTCACTTTCGGCGCGACCGGCAATGGCGGAATGGGTGTCGGCGGTTCGCCCTTGATAGAAGTGCTCGACGGCAGCCCCGGCATTATCACTCTCGGCAGCGTTACGATCGATGCGAGTGCGATTGGCGGGGGTGGCACGATTGTCGGGACAACGACCGGCGGCAGCATAACCATCACCGACGCCTCGACGGACCCGGTCGGTCTTATCACGATGACATCGCTGACGGCCATCGCCACAGGGGCGCTGGCACCGGGCACCGCGTCCTTCACCATGACTGGCGGAAGCGGCCCGATTACCGTTACCGACGGCGTGTTCGTAAACGTCGCGGGCGATATCGTGTTCGACTTCGATGCAACCGGGCAATTGCTGGTCGGTGATTCCTCTACTCTCAATGCCGGCGGTGACATCATCGTCACGCACACCAACAATGCCGGTCCTACGGTCTCGATCGACAATGGCGGAAACTTTACGGCGGCGGCACAAGGTAATTTCGATGCCCAGGCGGGTTCGATCATTTCGGCCAACGAGCTAATCGTGGTCGCAGGAGGCAATGTCGGTGCGGATGATTTGCGCGCCATACCTGGCATTGTCATCCAGGCTGGTGGCGATGTGCTGGTGAACGATGCGATCGCTGTCGGCCCGCAGGGCGCATCGAATTTCCGCGGGATTACCATCAATGCGGGCCTCAACCCGTTCGGCGGCGTAAGCCACGATCCATCGGCGAACGCAACGATCACGGGCGCGGTCGACAGCTATGCGGATATCGCGATCGATGCCGGTGGGAATGCGGTATTCCAAAGCGGGTCCGCGGTCGTCGCCAACGATCAAGTCATCGTCCGCACGGGCGACGACATTATCGTGCAAACCGGGGCGAGCATTACGAGTTCCCGCAATCCGGCGGTCGCTCCCAATCCGGCAACGCCGTTCGTCGTCGGCTCCAACCTGCAACTGCTTGCCGGCGATATCACCACCCTGACATCGCCGATCCTGACCCCGATCTCGTCGATCGTGATCGATGGTTCGCTGGAGGCCAATGATGCCGCTGTCATCCTGACCGGCAATGCCATTGACGGCCTGGGCGGCGCGGTATCGGGCAGTTCGCTGCGCGCGGACATCAACGATGCGCCCGCTCCGGCGGCAGCGCAGTCGGACGATGATGGTCTGCTCGACGCCAATTGTCTCGAAGGCAATATCTGTCTTGGCGACATCATGGCGGACAACCGGATCGAAATCGGCCAGGCGAGCAATAACGATGTGATCCAGCTCATCATCGAACAGGGCACCGTCAATGCCAATGACATCCTGATTACGACCCGGAACGACATCGTGATGGGCACCAACGGGATTGCGACGACGCTCAACGCCACCAACCTGTTCTCGGCCACCAGCCTGACGGGCAATGTCGACCTGCGCGATGCAAGTATCGCCAGCAACTCGATCCTCATCGATGCGGCCGGCAGCCTGCTTGGCAGCTCTTCCCTGACCAGTGCCAACGATATCGGTATCACCGTGGGCCAGGATCTTGTCACGGCGGCGATAGATACCGGGGGCGAATTAACCAGTGCAGCGGATGCCGGCGGTGCCCTGGAAGGGTTCTATTCGGTCCCGGGAACGATCATGATCGGCGACTTGTCGGTCGGTGTCGGCAATGTGAGCTACAATGCCGGTGGCGATATCCTGCTCGGCAGCGTTACCGTACCAGGCACCGATATCGATCTCGACGCACCCGGAGCGGTCTCGCTCGGTTTCACCGACAGCGCCACGAATGTCACTCTTGACGGGGGGCAGGTGGTGATCGGCGATGTCGCGGCTGCGAATTCGATCGATGCCACATCCGGTTCGAATATCGACTTCACCACGCTTGCTAGCGGTGCGGACATTACGCTGAACGCGCCTGGCGCAATTACCGGGGGCGATCTCGATGCCGGCGGCACGGCACTCCTCGATGGTGGTTCGATCGCGATCGGCAATGCCAGCGCCAATGCGATCGATTTCACCAGCGCCGGCGATATCCTGTTCGACATGCTGACGTCGCCCAACGCAATCGGCCTGACGGCCGCCAGCGGCACTATCGGTGCCAATACCGGTTCCGGAGATATCGACAGCGATGGCGATGTGAACCTGCTGGCACAGGCGATCGACCTCGGGAACGTCACTTCGGGAGGGTCTGTCGATGCACAGGCGACTGCGGGCGATGCCTCGTTCGGTACTGTCGATGCGGCGAACGACATTACCATCGCCGCCACCGGCACACCCAGCCTCGTCAATGCGATCAGCGGGGGCAATACCTCGATCACAGGTGCTTCGGTAACGCTCAACAATGGTGCGATCGGCGGCGATCTGGTGCTGAACGCGACGGCGGGCGATATTGACGGTACTGGCATGGTGGCGGTCGGAGGCGGAATCGACCTGACTGCAATCGGCAATATCGGTTTCGACGATCTCGATGCGCAAGGTGGCGATTTCGTGGCCAATGCGGGTGGCAATATCGCTTTTGCAAACGCCGCTGCGGCAGGCGCCGTCGATTTCACCGCATCGGGTGCGATCGCTGCAACCGGCGATGTAACCGCGGGGACCGACATCAATCTCGTTTCGACCGGCGGTGGCGATATCGCTGCCGCGGCGATCGATGCGGGTGAAACCGTGACCATATCGACCACCGGCGGCTTTGCCGCGAATTCGGTAACCGCCAGCCAGGCGGGCATGGGCTTGATCGATATCGATGCCGATAGCGGGATCGATATCGACATGCTGGCAGGCAATGATGCCACTCTCACTGCTACCGGTTCCGTCACCGTTGACCAGGATATCGACATCGCCAATGTACTGAGCGTGCAGGGGACGGGTGTCCTGCTGCGCTCGTCACAGGACCTGGCAGTCAATGCCATCGCCACCAACGGCGATGTCGACATAGCCGCGGCGGGAAATCTCGCCATGCTGGGCGCGGATGCGAGTGCCAATATCGCCTTGGCCAGTGACCAGGACGTTCTCGTAAGCGATGCGGTAAATGCAGGTTCGAGCCTTTCGATCGTGGCTGCCGGCCTGCTCGATATCGATGCGGCCGCCAGCGGCCAGTCGATCGATTTGCAATCGGCCGATATCGAAATCTCGAATGCGGGTTCGCTGGGCCGTAGCGATACGACGCAGTCGATTGCGATTTCGACGAGCGGCGATGCGATGCTTGGCGGTACCGGCGGATCGGGTGCGGCTTACGAGCTGGATAACGATGAGTTCTCGCGCATATTCAGCGGCGGCGATATCGCGTTCACGGCGACGATGACCGGGCCGGATGGCGGCACCATAACCGTCGGCGACCTCGATGTCGCGGTCGGGGCCGGCGCGTCCGCGACCGACGGCAATATCGGCACAGCCGGCAGCCTGGTTCTCAACGCCGAAGATACCTTGCAAGTCGACGGCGCGCTTGCTGTCACCAATGCCGGCGCCGGAAACATGCTGTCGCTCAATGCGGAAACGCTGTTGCGCGTGGTGGCCGATACCGGGTCGATTACGATACTCGATGGTGCTGGTGCGCTTGCGGGGACGATTGATATCTCCGCGACCGATTTCGTGGCGGTGACCGATGCGGCCTTCGCCGATATCCAGGGCATGACCGTTGCCGAGATCGATACCCGTCTCGCGCAGAACGATGGCGTCGACCTGCCCGACGGCTTCATCCGGGCGGACACGCTCAATATCGACACCACCGCCAGCCAGGTCTTCATTCAGAACACCGCGCCCGGTACCGATTTCGACGACCGCCGGGGTTTCCAGGTCAACACGCTGACGATTTCGGACAGCGGCGGCACCGCCCAGCCGATCGTCATCAACGGTGTTGTCGGCGGCCAGACCGGGATCGGTGCTATCGGGGTGACGACCATCACCTCCACGTCCGAGCCGGCTTCGACGATCAACGGTTGCCTTATCGCCGATCCGGCTTCTTGTGGGGCTGTCCCCGGCTCGGGAGGGTCCAGCGATTCGAGCGACGATCCGATCCAGGATTTGATCGACCGCGATTTCGATCCCAACGATCCATCTTCCGAAGGTATCGACTCGGTACTGATAGAAGTACGCGATCAGGAGGAACGGACCCGCGATCCACTGATCGAAGATCCGGTCACGGGTGCGGGGAACGAGGATTTCTGGGTCGGCGATATCGATTGTACCGCAGAGGACGAAGCGCAGGGGTTCTGCTCCAGCGGAGAGACAGGCGGGCAGGTGGAGGAAGCGGTCGAACCGGCTGAATGATCGCGGGGCGGTGGTTGGGAATACTCCCGGCTTGACCGTGCCCTGTCCGCCCGTGCACAGCGCGCGGCCATGAGCGATGCATCCCTCACCCTGTTCAACAGCCTGACCCGGAACCTCGAACCGTTCGAGCCGATCCATCCGGGGGAAGCGCGCGTCTATACCTGCGGGCCGACGGTCTACAACTACCAGCATGTCGGCAATATGCGCGCCTATGTCTTCGCCGATACGCTCGGCCGCGCGCTAAGCTGGAAAGGCTACGCGCTTACCCAGGTGGTCAACATCACCGATGTCGGCCATCTGACCAGCGATGCCGATGCGGGCGATGACAAGATGGAAAAGGCCGCCGCGCGCGAAGGCAAGTCGGCCTGGGATATCGCGCGCCATTATCAGGAAGTGTTCGAGGCCGATCTTGCACGGCTCAATATCCGCAGGCCCGCCCATCCGCGCGCGACCGAATATGTCGAGGCAATGATCGCATGGGGCAAGGCCATCGAAGAGAAGCACTGCTATCTGCTCGATAGCGGCCTCTATTTCGATGTTTCGACGGTGCCCGATTACGGACGGCTGGCGCGTGCCGTGACAGATGAAGGCGAGGGGCGGATCGATACTGTCGAGGGCAAGCGCAATGCCGCCGATTTCGCGATCTGGCGCAAGACTCCTCCCGGCGAGAATCGCCAGATGGAATGGGATTCGCCCTGGGGTCGCGGCGCGCCGGGCTGGCATCTCGAATGCTCGGTGATGAGCGCCGAACTGCTCGGCCACCCGTTCGACATTCATACCGGCGGGATCGACCACCGCGAGATCCACCACCCGAACGAGATCGCCCAGAACCAGGCGCATAATTGCTCCGCCGACAGCGGCGCGCACATCTGGATGCACAACAATTTCCTCGTCGACCGGCGCGGTAAAATGTCGAAAAGCTCGGGCGACTTCCTGACCTTGCAGGCGCTGGTCGACCGCGGCTATCATCCGCTCGCCTATCGCCTGATGTGCCTGCAGGCGCATTACCGCAGCGAGCTGGAATTCACCTGGGGAGGTCTGGAAGCAGCGCTGACGCGGCTGAAGCGGATGGTGATGGCGGTTGAAGCCCTCAAATCCCGTCATGCCGAACTTGTTTCGGCATCCACGCCGAATTTAGAACCATGGTCGCGGCCAGATGGATGGATCCTGAAACAGGTTCGGGGCGACATCGGGCCTGCCTTTCTCGGTCTTGTCGAGGCTTTCGATGGCGCGATCTCAAACGATCTGAACACCTCCATCGGCCTCACGCTTCTGGAAGAGGGGCTCGGCCTGAAGAAAATTCCTCCAGAGCAGAAGGTTGCGATTATCCGTACGATGGATGCCGTATTGGGCCTCAACCTGTTCACTCTTGAACGCACCGATCTCCGTATTCGCCCAAAGGATGCGCAAATCACCGAAGACGAGATCGAGGCCGAGCTCGCCCGTCGCAAGGAAGCCCGCGCGGCCAAGGATTTCGCTACCTCGGATGCCATCCGCGACGAATTCGCGGCCAAGGGTGTCGAAGTGATGGATGGCGATCCGCTTGGCTGGGAGTGGAAGCTTTAGCCCATGCGATTGTGGCGCCTCACCCGTGCACCCTTTGTCGCGCTCGACGGGGCGGGGCCGCAGCAACATGGCGCGCGTTGGACATCGCCCGGATCGCCGGTGGTCAATTTCGCTTCGGAACCCGGCTTGGCCGTGCTGGTGGTGCTTCGCTACCTGCCGCGCGATCTGGATGGGATCGATACGGACTATGTGCTCGGCTGGACCGACATCGATGCCGAACCCGAGCGTTTGCCGTTCGTTGACGATCCGCAGGAGAAGCGCCGTATCGGCGACGAATGGCTCCGATCCGGTCACAGCATGCTGGCTGCGGTTCGTTCCGCCGTTTTGCCCGAAGCCGACGTGGTGATGATGAATCCATCCCATCCCGATGCCGAAGGGGTGCCGCCACTCCAAACCCGACCGTTCGATTTCCACCAGTGCCTGAGCTTGCCAAGCTCTGCGATGCACCGCTAGCTGGTTGCATGATCGAACGAATCTGCTGGCTGATTCTCGCGGCTATTCATTTCCTTCCGGCGTTGGCTTTCTTGCGCCCCGCAGGAATGACGCAGCTTTACGGGATCACGCCTGACAATCCGCTGTTTCTGCTGATGCATCACCGCGCGGCGTTGTTTCTGGGCGTGTTCGTGGCCTGTGTCTGGGCAGCTTTCATCCCCGATGGACGGCGGCTGGCGGTCGTGCTGGTCGCGATCAGCATGGTTGCCTTTATCGCGCTCTACCTGCTGAACGGATCGCCGGAGCCGCTGCGCCCCCTTGCGCTTGGCGACATGATCGGCATTCCGGCGCTTATTTACGTGGCCTGGGCTGCGTTTCGGCCTTAGCTTCGGGCCTATGACCGTCACCGTCCTGTCCTCGCTGATCCGCCCGCTGGTCGAGCCGCGCCTGCCCGATTGGGTCGAGCCGCGCTGGTTCATGACCAAGGAAGAGGCGCTGGAACTGGCCCTGGAAGCGGAGATCGGCTGGTTCGACATGTATGATCACGATGCTATGGCCGAAACGGTTCGTGCCGCGACGGGTCTCAAATGGCTCAATTCGATCTATGCCGGGCTCGACTTCCTGCCGCTCGACCTGCTGGCCGAGCGCGAGGTGACGATCACCAATGGCGCGGGCATCAACGCGATCACCATCGCCGAATATGTCGTGATGGGCATGCTCAATATCGCCAAGGGTTATCGTGAGGTGGTCCGCGCGCAGGAACGGCGCGAATGGTTGCTCGATTCTCCCGGCAAGCGCGAACTGGCGGGGAGCAGGGCATTGCTGCTCGGCTATGGCGCTATCGGCAAGCTGATCGAGGCGCGGCTCGCGGCGTTTGATGTGGAGATAACGGTGGTGCGTCGTTCGGGCGGCAAGGGCACGCTGTCCCCCGATCAATGGCGTGGCCGGTTGGACGAGTTCGACTGGGTGATCCTCGCCGTTCCCGCTACCCGGGAAACCGACGGCATGATCGGGGCGAGCGAGTTGGCGGCGATGAAGGGCGACGCAGTGGTGGTGAACATCGCGCGCGGTACGGTGGTCGATCAGGACGCACTGGTGGAAGCGCTTGCGGAAAAACGCATCGCAGGCGCTTTCCTCGATGTCACCACGCCCGAGCCGTTGCCGCCGGACAATTCGTTGTGGGCACTCGACAATGTGCATGTCACCATGCACCTGTCGGGCCGGGCTCAGGACAAGATGTTCGTCCGCTCCGCCGACAGGTTTATCGCCAATCTCGATCGCTATCGGCTGGGCGAGGAGCTGGCGCCGATTTTCGATCCCTTGCGCGGTTATTGAGCGCGCGAAAGCCGGTGACTCTTTGCCGGCCATTTGTTAGTCTCGAACCAAGAGCGGAGGGAGCAATCCTGTAACCGCCGAAAGTCGCGCGCGAATGATATGTGCTGCCAAAGCACCACGGAGGGGGAAACGCGATGACCGATACCAAGAAAGCTTCCGACCTGTTTATCGAATGTCTCGAGCAAGAGGGCGTCGAATATATCTTCGGCGTGCCGGGCGAGGAGAATCTCGATTTCCTCGAAAGCCTGTCGAACAGCAAGACGATCAAGCTGATACTCACGCGGCACGAACAGGGCGCGGGCTTCATGGCTGCGACCTATGGCCGCCATACCGGCAAGACCGGTGTCTGCCTGGCGACGCTGGGGCCGGGCGCGACCAATTTCGTGACCGCGGCCGCCTATGCCCAGCTTGGCGGGATGCCGATGATGATGATCACTGGGCAGAAGCCGATCAAGAAATCGAAGCAGGGGCGCTTCCAGATTCTCGATGTGGTCGCGATGATGGAGCCGATCACGAAATACACCGAGCAACTTGCGGCCGGTGACAATATCCCGAGCCGTGTGCGCGAGGCGATCCGCCTGGCGGAAGAGGAAAAGCCTGGTGCGGTGCATATCGAATTCCCCGAAGATGTCGCCGAAGAACGGACCGATGCTCGCCCGATCGCCGCCTCGATTGCGCGCCGCCCCTCGGCCGAGGCCAAGGCTGTGCGCCTTGCGGTGGAAGCACTTGAGAAGGCCAAGGCCCCGGTGCTGGTGATCGGTGCGGGAGCCAATCGCAAGCTGACCGGACGGATGCTGAACCAGTTTATCGAGAAAACCGGTGTTCCCTTCGTCACCACGCAGATGGGCAAGGGCGTGATCGACGAACGGCACCCGCTGTTCCTGGGTTGCGCCGCGTTGTCGGCGGGTGATTTCTGCCATCGGGCAATCGAGGATGCCGATTGCATCGTGAATATCGGCCACGACGTTATCGAAAAGCCGCCCTTCTTCATGAAGGATGGTGGGGCAACGGTGATCCATATCTCGACCAGGACGGCGGAAGTCGATCCGGTCTATTTCCCGCAGATCGAGGTGATCGGCGACATCGCCAATGCCATCTGGCAGATCAAGGAAGACATCGTGCCGCAAGGCAAGTGGAATTTCGGGCACATGCTCGAATACCGCAAGGCCGAAATCGCGCATACCGGGTCGTTGGGTGACGACGCCCGCTTCCCGATCTTCCCGCCGCATCTCGTGCAGCAGATTCGCGCGGCGATGCCCGAGGACGGGATCATCTGCCTCGACAACGGGGTCTACAAGATCTGGTTCGCGCGCAATTACACCGCCTACCTGCCCAACACCGTGCTGCTCGACAACGCGCTCGCGACGATGGGCGCGGGCCTGCCGTCGGCGATGATGAGCGCGATGCTCTATCCCGAGCGCAAGGTGATGGCGATCTGCGGCGATGGCGGCTTCATGATGAACAGTCAGGAGATGGAGACCGCAGTGCGTCTTGGTCTCAACCTGACAGTGCTGATCCTCAACGACAGCGCCTATGGCATGATCCGCTGGAAGCAGGCCAATATGGGCTTCAAGGACTGGGGCCTGACCTATGGCAACCCCGATTTCGTCGGATATGCGGAGAGTTACGGTGCCAAGGGGCATCGGGTGGAGAGCGCCGATCATCTGACGGAAGTGCTGGAAACCTGCCGCGACATGCCTGGCGTCCATTTGATCGATTGCCCGGTTGACTACAGCGAGAACGACCAGATCCTCAATCACGACATCAAGGAACTGAGCGGGAAGCTCTGAAGACTGGTGGAACAATGGAGGGTTACATGACCAGGCTGAAAGACACCTATCCGCTCTATCTCAACAACAAGGCCGCGCAGCCCAATACCGATCTCGAAGTGACCGATAAGTATACGGGAGAGGTTGCGTTCCGGACCGCGCTGGCGACGCCAGACGTGATCGAAGACGCTATTGCGGGGGCGGTACGCGCGACCGAGCCGATGGCGCGGCTGGCGAGTTACGAGAAACAGGAGGTACTCCAGCACTGTGTCGCGCGATTCCGCGAGCGCTATGACGAGCTTGCTTATGCGTTGTGCGTCGAGGCGGGCAAGCCGATCAACGATGCGGAGGGCGAAGTCGACCGGCTGATCGACACCTTCAAGATCGCCGCCGAGGAAGCGGTGCGCAATTACGGCGAGGTCCAGCCGCTCGACATCTCCGTCCGCGCGAAGGGCTATATGGGAATGTGGAAACGCGTGCCGATCGGGCCGTGCAGTTTCATCTCGCCGTTCAACTTCCCGCTCAACCTCGCCGCGCACAAGATCGCCCCGGCGATCGCGGTCGGCTGCCCCTTCGTGATGAAGCCGGCCAGCAAGACGCCGCTCGGCGCGTTGATCATGGGCGAAGTGCTGGCCGAATGCGACATCCTGCCCGAAGGTGCGTTCTCAATCCTGCCCGCGAGCCGCGACGGGGCCGATCTGTTCACCGAGGACGACAGGCTCAAATTGCTCAGCTTCACCGGTTCGCCCGGCGTCGGCTGGGCACTCAAGGCCAAGGCGGGCAAGAAGCCGGTCGTGCTCGAGCTGGGCGGCAATGCGGCGGTAGTGGTCGACAAGGATGCCGATCTCGACCACGCGCTCGAACGGATCATCTTCGGTGCCTTCTACCAGTCCGGCCAGAGCTGCATCGGGGTGCAGCGGATCATCATCCATGAGGATGTGTATGATCGCTTCAGGGACATGCTGGTGGAAAAGACCGGCTCGCTGGTCGCGGGCGATCCCAAGCATCGCGAGACATTCATCGGCCCGATGATCTCGGAGAAGGAGGCGACCCGTCTGAAAGGCTGGATCGACGACGCGATCGTCTCGGGCGCGACATTGCTATGCGGCGGCGAACGTGACGGTGCGATGCTGCAGGCGACTTTGCTCGAAGGTGTGCCGCGCGAGTGCGAGGCCAATACCGAGGAGGCGTTTGGTCCGCTCGCCAACCTTTCCAAATTCTCCGATTTCGGCGATGCGCTTGAGCAGGTGAACGATTCCAAGTTCGGCCTGCAGGCAGGCATCTTCACGCGCGACATCCATCAGGTGCTTGATGCATGGGACACGCTCGATGTCGGTGGTGTAGTGGTGAACGATGTCTCCTCCTACCGCGTCGATAACATGCCTTATGGCGGGGTGAAGGATTCCGGTCTCGGCCGCGAAGGTATCCGTTTCGCGATGGAAGACATGTCCGAGATTCGCAATCTGGTGATCCGTCGCGAAAGCGCCGGCTAGCGGCGCGGTCAATCATCATCCGGCAGGGCATGCAGCACCTCGCCGCAGGGCTCCGTCGGGCCGCCTTGATGAAGCCGTCAATCGACTTCACTCATCCTCCAGCAGCAGGACTTCGCATTCGATCGTCAGTTTCGGGCCGGACAGCAGATTGTGCTGGACGGATACGATCGTGGCGTCGGCAACCAAGTGTCCAGCGATGGCAAATTCGTGTTCGGGCAATTCGGTAATGAATTGCTCGCCGGCTGCAATGGAATCGCTACCCTTGAAAACCATTCGCACCGAATGCCGTGTGCCGGCGAAGGTAATGCTGGCCCAGGCCTTCTCGGCATGGCTCTCGAACCGGCCGTGCCCGCGCGCCAAGGCCAGCAGGGCTTCGCGAAGCCGGTCCCCGGAGGAACGGCGGGCTCTTCGCAAAGCGGCCGGGTGGGCGTCCATATCAAGTCGCATGGATGCATTCACGATATTTGTTCATGAAATGTTCCACTCTTTCTTGAGTGGTGCGGCGTGGGATGCGGCCATTGCGCAGATCGAATACGAAGCGCGGGTCGTGGGTGGCTAGGCGACCGAACTTGGTCGCGGGCATGTCGTGTTGGCGCAGGAATTTCTCGATGGATCGGATCAGCATGCGATTCCTCATGGCTCGATGTGGGCGAATCGATTGAACGGTGAGCGGTCCTTGCGCATGAAATCCTACCGAGGTATCCCCTTCGCATAGGTAGAATTTGACTCCCGGATAGTCGCAGATAAGCTGCGTTTTTTGGGGGAATTACATGGCGACCAAGTTCTTGATCGATGATGGCGCAGTAGAAACGCCGGTCAGTATTTATTTCGGCCTAGAGCAGGGCAAGAAAGCGGACCTTGATGTTGTTGCACATGCTGCGATTGCATGGTCGGCTGCATTTAGGAAGATAGTCTCAGAGGTCGAGCCGGGACTTTCGGTCGAAGTGAAGCTGGTTGATGGTGACGAGGGCAGCCTTTGGCTGAATACCCTGCTTAGTTTCCTTGAGGGGCAGCTTGAACAGATCGCAAGAGGCGCAGATCGCTATCCGCGATTGAAGGCTTTGGCTCGTGGTCTGGCAATAATCGTTGTTGCTACTCCTTTGACTGTAACCGCGGAGAACGTCTGGAACGCAGTCATTGAAGACGAGCCTAAGGTAAGCCAGTTGTCGCCAGAGGCGGAAGCGCAGATCAAGGCAGTATTTGAAAAGGTTCTTAGCGAGCAAGTCGCGGAGAGCGAGAGAGAGAAATTCGCCAAGACGATTGCAAGCAGCAAGAACATTAAGAGCGTGGGCGTTTCCAGCAGATCGGACAAAAAGCCAAAGATTACGGTAAGCCGTGAAGACGCAGAGCGTTACGTCAATCGAGATAAGACCGAAATCAGCGAAGAGAGTGTGCGTAAGCGCACGATGACTCTAGACGTGTTGCTGGTCAGCCCAGTGCTTGAAGAGGCTGAGCGTAGCTGGAAATTCCGTGAGCCAGGTATGCCCGAATTTGGCGCAGTCATGCGCGACAAAGGATTTTTGGCTGCTCTTGGTCAGAGGGCAGTCCATGAAGAGCTTAGGTTCGGGATTCCAATGGTGATCGAACTTGAGATCAAGGAACAACAGCAAGGAGAAATCTGGGTTCCTGTGGAACGCAACGTGTTGCGCGTCATCACGCCAAAGGTTGACCGCGCTGAGTTACCTCTGTGATCGACCGGCGATGTAAAAGGACACGACAAGACCCATTAAACCAATGGCCGCTGCGCCCCACGCGAGTTCAGGCCTTATACGGGCAAGCCCCATCATGCCGATCACCACAGATATGGTAATCAGCAAGTTCCAAAGCCACGCTTTACTGCGTTTTTCTGGAGGTCTATCTGGCAGAGACTTATCTCCCATCATGTGCTAGAATCCCACAATGTTGACACTGAAACAAGCGATAAAAGAGGGCAAGATCGAACAGTTCATTGCTGAGCGTCCAGAGGTTCGGGGCGACTTGAAGGCGCTGGACAAGACGATTGTGGCAATGGGTCAAACGAATGAACCAGATCGTCAAACATCGTCTCGGGACGGTTCCGGCGATTAAAGCGGAACTCAGCTTCCTTCGCATACTTCCATAAGTGCTTGCTGCTTACGTGAATGTGAGTGCCGCTGATCGTTCGCTTCAATTGTGCCCAAAAGCCTTCGATTGAATTGACGTGGACGTTGCCACGAGCGTGTTCGCCAATGCTGTGTTTGACGCTCTTGTGCTGATAGCCTTCAAACTTGAGGTAGCCGTATGTGCCAAGTTCATCGGTGTAGACTTCGCTACCACGCTCAACATGGTGCAGGACTTGCGGAACGAGTGAATTGACCCCACGAGTTTGGACCACTTCGGTAACGACGTCACCGTCGCGCTCAAGCATACCGAAAACGATTGTCTTGTTCTTTTTGTAGCCAGAGCCTTTGCCCCGCGCTTCGCCGCCGATATATGTTTCGTCGGCCTCTACAACCTTGCCCATGCCGCCGATCTGCCAGTCACCGTCTACTTCGGCCATGTGCTTGCGAATCAAGTCGGCCATGCGCCACGCCGTCTTGTAAGTGACCCCTAGCTGGCGCTCCAGTTCCTTTGCGGCAACACCATTGCGCGTCGTGGTGAACAGGAAGATCGCATAGAACCACAACTGCAAGGAAGTGCGGCTCTTTTCAAACGGGGTGCCCACTGTCGGGTGCAGGTGGTGACCGCACCACTGACACGAATAGGCACGCTCTGCCTTGATGCGGAACCACTTACTTTCGCGCTCGCATTTTGGGCACTTATGACCTTGCCCAAAGCGCACCTCGAATAGATGTTTGAGGCAAGCTTCGTCCGTAGGAAATTTCCTAAAAAAGGAAGCTACTGTAGTTTTAGACTTTTTGACCATGTTCAATGATATAGGTCATAAAAATACCTATGGCAAGGGGATAATTCGGAAATCCTACTTGTCTAGGAAAAATACATCATATATAGGAAAATAATTGTTATCGAGGAACACGATATGACTGATCCCCGCCAACGCCTGCTGGAGCTATCGCGCGAACGTGGTGCGAGCTTATCTGGCTTATCCGAGTTGATTGGACGTAATAAAACGTATTTACAGCAGTTTATAAGGAAAGGCAGTCCACGGAAGCTGGAAGAGCGTGACCGTGGAACGTTGGCCGAATTCTTTGGTATTTCCGAAATCGAGCTCGGTGCTCCGGAGGAAAAATCCTATATCAATACCGATTCGAAACCGACCGATTGGATTGACGTGCCTCGTCTGCCGCTAGCCGCTTCGGCCGGGTCCGGGACGCTGCCCGATACCGAATCGCCGTTCGACAGCTTTCGTTTTTCTTCGCGGTGGTTGCGGGAACAGGGGCTGGAAGCGGGGCAACTTTCGGCCATCTCGGTCGAAGGCGACAGCATGGAACCCCTGTTGCGCGATGGCGATGAAATCCTCGTCGATTGCGCCGAACGCCCGTTTCGCGACGGAATCCATGTCGTGCGGCTGGACGAAAGCCTGCTGGTCAAGCGCGTGGCGTCGCTTGGAGCCGGCCGGCTTTCGCTACTAAGCGAGAATGCCGCCTATCCACCGATCGAAGTCGCGACGGAGGAAATCGAGATAATCGGGCGTGTGGTATGGAAGTCGGGGCGTCTCTAGCGGCGTTGCAATCCGAGTCCCGAGACGCCACATGCCCGGCATGACCGAACAGGCCCAATCCCCGATGAAGGCCGGGATCATCCCGGTTACCCCCTTGCAGCAGAATTGTTCGCTGATCTGGTGTACCGGGACCAACAAGGCGGCGCTGATCGATCCGGGTGGCGATCTCGACAAGGTCAAGGCGGGTGTGGCCAACGCAGGAGTGGATTTGGAAAAAATCCTCGTGACACACGGCCATATCGATCATTGTGGCGAGACCGGCATCCTTGCGGAGGAGATGGGGCTGCCGATCGAGGGACCGCACGAGGCCGACCGGTTCTGGATTTCGCGGCTCGACGATGATGGCAGGCGTTACGGCATCAACGGCAAGGTATTCGAGCCGGACCGCTGGCTCGAGGACGGCGATACGGTGACCGTTGGCGAGCTTGAGCTGGAAGTCATCCACTGCCCCGGCCACACGCCGGGCCATGTCGTGTTCTTCCACCGCCCCAGCAAGTTCGCGATCGTCGGCGACGTGTTGTTTCAGGGCAGCATTGGCCGCACCGATTTCCCGATGGGCAATCATCAGGATCTGATCGATGCGATCACGCGGAAACTATGGCCACTGGGCAACGACGTAACCTTCATACCGGGGCATGGGCCGACCAGCACATTCGGCCATGAGCGCAAGACGAACCAGTTCGTCGGCGATCACGTGTTGTCCTGATTCAGGCAGCGCCTTCATCATCGGTTATCCGGCAGTTGGCGAACCGACATTGTTGAATAGATCGGTCCGTCGGGTTCGGCACTGTCCCCTTTGTGTTTGCCCAACCTCGCGCTTGGAAACAGCACCGGCCCTGGAAGCTGATTCTACATCATGCCTGAAGCGATCAATACGGCAACGATACCTAGACCGATCAGCGTCAGCAGCGTCACGACCGTCCCGATAAAGCGCAGCTTGCCGAATGGATCGCCTTCCATCCCGAAAGCGTGGGCCACGCGGCCGAGGATGTAGAGCCCGGCGACGTAAGCCAGCCATGGCTGCCCTTTGCCGGCCAGTTCGATCGCCCCGATCAGAATCAGTACGAAAGGTGCGCTTTCGACGAAGTTCGCGTGCGCGCGCATACGACGGATCACTTTTTCATCGCCACCATCGCCGACGAAGATCTTGGCTGCGTTGCGGACCTGGCCAACGCGGATCATCAGCCAGATCGCGACGAGCGCGGCGGCGGCGGCTGTGCAAAGTGTTACCGGTAACATCATCGAAAATCCCTCCCATTGGGTTTCACAAAGCTACCGATTATTCGCACGGCTTGCAACGGAGGAAATTTCCGCTATAGCGCGCGCCTTCCCGCATGGTCGGGCTCTCCGCGAGGCGCGCTCTTGTGTGCTGGATGGCCTTGCCCTAGAGCGGCTCATGAAACGACGAATTTGTCCAAGGAACAGGTGCCGCAATGGCTGTCCCTAAAAGAAAAGTATCGCCTCATCGCCGCGGTAATCGCCGAGGCCACCATTCGCTCAAGGCGGAAGCATTCCACGAATGCTCGAACTGTGGCGAGTTGAAGCGCCCGCACAATCTTTGTACGCATTGCGGACACTATAACGGTCGCGAGATCGTCCAGCCCAAGGGGCTTTGAGTCCTTCGTAGACCGGAGATGAGCGCATGAGCCTGCCGCGTATCGCTGTCGATGCGATGGGTGGCGATGAAGGCGTGCGCGTGATGATGGACGGCGCGGCCGAGGCGCGGCGTCGCCACGACCGGTTCAAATTCCTGCTGGTGGGCGACGAGACGCGGATCAAGCGCGCGCTCGAGCAGCACCCGAATCTGCGCGAAGCTTCTGAAGTTCTGCATTGCGAAGATGTGGTGGGTGGCGATGAAAAGCCGACCCAGGCACTGCGTCGCGCCAAGACCACATCCATGGGACTTGCGGTCAACGCCGTGAAGCAGGGTGATGCGGGTGCCGCCGTCAGCGCGGGCAATACCGGAGCCCTGATGGCCATGAGCAAGCTGGCCTTGCGCACCATGCCTGGCATTGACCGCCCCGCGCTGGCCGCTGTCATGCCCACTCTCGAGGAAGACGATGTCGTCATGCTCGATCTCGGCGCCAATACCGACGCCGATGCGCGCAATCTCGTCCAGTTCGCGATCATGGGTGCGGCCTATTCGCGTATCCTGACGGGGCGTGAAGAGCCGCGTGTGCGCCTGCTCAATATCGGCACCGAGGAAATCAAGGGGACCGACACGCTGCGCGATGCAGCGGCACAGCTCCAGGCGGCAACCGGCCTGGCAATGTCGTTTGACGGGTTCGTCGAATCGGACAAGATCAATCGCGGCGAGGTTGATGTCGTGGTGACGGACGGTTTTTCCGGCAATATCGCTCTCAAGGCCATCGAGGGGGCCGCCCGCTTCGTGACCGATCTGTTGCGCAATGCCTTTACCAGTTCGCTGCGTTCGAAGATCGGCTTCCTTGTCTCGCGCCCGGCGACTGAACTGCTTCGTCACCATCTCGACCCGAACAATCACAATGGCGCCGTCTTCCTCGGCCTCAACGGGGTTGTGGTGAAGAGCCACGGCAGCGCGAACGCAGCCGGTGTCGCCAACGCGGTCGCTGTCGCGGCGAAACTACTCGAAGAGAACCTGACCGAGCGGATTGCCGCCGACCTTGCCGAACTGGGCGAAGACCGTCTGCGTGACGGGCAAGGCAATGGTGGCGATGCAGGGACTGCTGCGAAATGATGCGCTCGGTTATCACGGGTAGCGGTTCCGCGCTTCCGCGTACCGTCCTCACCAACGCGGAACTGGCCGAGCGAGTTGATACCAGTGACAAGTGGATCGTGGAACGTACCGGCATCCACCAGCGCTATATCGCGCAGGACGACGAAACGACTTCTTCACTCGCCATCGATGCCGCGCGCAAGGCGCTCGACGCGGCGGGTGTCGATGCCAGCGAGGTCGATCTCATCGTATTGGCCACGGCCACGCCCGACCAGACCTTCCCCGCAACCGCTACTACCGTGCAGCACGCGCTGGGATGCAATGGCGGGATTGCCTTTGATGTTGCGGCTGTATGCTCCGGTTTCCTTTATGCCCTGGCGACCGCCGACTCGATGCTGCGTACCGGAATGGCGCGGCGCGCGCTGGTAATCGGTGCGGAAACGTTCAGCCGCATTCTCGACTGGGAAGACCGGACGACCTGCGTGCTGTTTGGTGACGGTGCAGGTGCCCTGGTGCTGGAGGTACAGGATGTCGCCGGGGATGGCCCGGGCATACTTTCGACCCGGCTCCATGCCGATGGTGCCCATACGGACCTGCTTTATGTCGATGGAGGCCCGTCGACCACGCAAACCGTGGGCCATTTGCGCATGAAGGGACGCGAGGTCTTCCGCCATGCGGTCGTGAACCTTGCCGAGGTACTGGGCGAAGTTCTCGACGATGCCGGCTTCACCGCATGCGATATCGACTGGGTCGTTCCCCATCAGGCCAATGCCCGCATTCTCGATGCGACCGCACGCAAGCTTGGCCTGCCGGCCGAAAAAGTCATCATTACCGTCGACCGGCATGCCAATACTTCGGCAGCCTCGGTCCCGCTGGCATTCGATACCGGAGTGCGCGACGGGCGTATCAAGAAAGGCGATTTGGTGATGTTCGAAGCCATGGGCGGTGGCTTCACCTGGGGAGCAAGCCTTGTCCGGCTTTGAAGAAATGACAATTTTCCACTGCTAACGCATTGCGAAAATTGCCGTTATCCGATAAGTTGCTGATCAAATATCGACTTGTCGGGTCGCGAAACGATGAGGAGAAGCGCAGATGCGTTCGGTGGGCACGCTAACTCGCGCAGACCTTGCAGAGGTCATTAACCGCAAGATGGGATTGTCGCGGGCGGAATCGCTCGACCTGGTAGAGGCTGTTCTTGGCCATATGGGCAATGCCATGGAGCGCGGGGAAAATGTGAAGATTTCCGGTTTCGGGAGCTTCGTGTTGCGCGACAAGAAACAACGGATCGGACGCAATCCCAAAACCGGGGTGGAAGTGCCGATCACGCCGCGGCGGGTCATGACGTTCCGCGCCAGCCAGTTGCTGAAAGAGCGGATAGCTAAGGGATGAGCCGATGAGCGCGCAGTTCGACGATGGCAAGGACGAAGGCGCGCTCAGGACGATCGGCGAAGTCGGCAAGGCGCTCGGCATAAAACCGCACGTGTTGCGCTATTGGGAACAGCAATTTCCCATGCTCCAGCCACTCAAACGCAGCGGCGGGCGGCGCTATTATCGCACCGAAGATGTCGCATTGCTCGAAACGATTGACCGGCTGGTTAACCGCGAAGGCTATACGCTGAAGGGAGCGAAGCAGGCGTTGAAGGAGGGCAGCGTCGTTCCCGAGCCGGAAAAATCCGATCCGGTGTCCGAGCCGAAAACCACAGTCGGGGACACTGTTCCCGCCGATGCTGTCGAAGCTGCTTCGGTCGATGTCATCGCCCAGTTGAAGGCTATTCGCGGCCATTTGGCAGGCGCGCTGGAAACCTAGTCCCGCATCTACAGCCGCATTCCGAGCCAGATTACGGCTTCGGTCGAGAGCGAAACTCCCCTGTCGATCACGCCGGCCATGATCGAGGGTGCCGCAAGGCGGGCCCGGGATACATCGTGATGCTCCTGCTCGTCCGCAATGATTGATCGAAGGGCTGCGGTGGCTGCAGCATCTCGCGATTCAATTTCAGCCAGCTGCTGTTCCAGGTGCCGCAACACGACCCGCTCGATCGCCACGGTTGTTGCGGCGATGGCATTGCGACCGAGAAGGCTGGTGACCAGACCGAGTACCGTTCCGCCCAAGCCGCATAAGTGGAAGCTGCGGCAGCGCGGTTTGCCGCGCGCCTTGAGCTCTGCCGCGAAGACCGAACGATGTCTGCGCTCATGCGCCAGAAAATGATCGAGCTCATCGACCATGTCGGGCACCCGCCACCGTGCCATCCAGCGCTGTGCCGCGTATATGCTGACCGCGCCGTGCTCTCCGGCGTGATCGACCTTCATAATCCGATCGGCGATGGTCTCTCCGGGTTTGAGCCGAGCCGTCAAACCCATCTCGCGGCTACTCGGCCGCCAGCAATTCTTCCGCTGCACCCAGGTCCACGCTAACGAGGCGGCTGATTCCCTTTTCGATCATCGTTACGCCGAACAGGCGATGCATCCGGCTCATCGTCACCGCATTGTGGGTGACAATCATGTAACGGGTATTCGTCTCGCGCACCATCGCGTCGAGCAGGTCGCAGAAGCGATCGATATTGGCATCGTCGAGCGGCGCGTCGACTTCGTCGAGGACACAGATCGGTGCCGGATTGGTCAGGAACAGGGCAAAGAGCAGTGCGATCGCGGTCAGCGCCTGTTCGCCGCCTGACAGCAATGTCGGCGACTGGAGCCGCTTGCCCGGCGGCTGGGCGAAGATTTCGAGGCCTGCCTCGAGCGGGTCGTCGCTGTCGATCAGCGCGAGATGCGCCTGCCCGCCTTCGAACAGACGGGTGAACAAGTGGCGGAAATGCGTGTCGACCTGTTCGAATGCCGCCTTGAGCCGTTCGCGGCCCTCGCGGTTGAGGTTGCCAATCGAGCCGCGCAACCGGTTGACCGCTTCGGCCAGTTCTTCCTGTTCGGCGGCGTTGGCTCCGTGTTCGTCCTCGATCTTGGCCAGTTCCTCCGTGGCGACGAGGTTGACTGGGCCGATCCGCTCGCGGCTTGCCGTCAGGCGTTCGAGCTGTTCCGATTCGATCTGTGAATCCTTCACCGCGTCCGCTTCGAACTCGAAACGGTCGGCCAGCATCGGAGGAGGGCACTGGAAACGCTCGCCGGAAATCCGCGCCATCTCCCCGCGCCTCGCTTCCTCGTTTTCGGCGCGGGCAACCAGACCGGCGCGGGCTTCCCGGGCGGATGCCAGCGCCTCATTCGCCTCGCCGAACGCATCGTTTGCCTCGCGCTCGCGGGTTGCGACTGTCGCGACAGCTCCTTCGGCGGCGGCCAGCTCTTCACCGAGCCGCTCGCGAACGGTGTCACCCTGCTCGATTTCCTGCATCAGGCCTTCGGGTCTGGCCGCAACGACAGCCCGTTCCTGTTCGATTTCTTCGAACCGTGCCTCCATTCCGGAAAGACGCTGGGCTGCCTCACCCGATCGGGCTTGCCAGCTTGCAATGTCCGAACGCTGGGCAACGGTGCGTTCGCGTGCGACGGCAAGGCCCTGGTCGTGCGCGGCCAGTTCGGCCGTGGCG
>JANQPE010000125.1 GCA_028289565.1 Parerythrobacter sp. | reverse complement strand
TCCAGGCCGCGGTGCGCTGGAAAGAGCTGGCCGTCGTGCCCTTGGGTTCGTCCAGCATCGCGATTACCACGTAACGCGGGCGATCCATCGGAAAGGCTGCGGCGAAAGTCGAAACCAGCGAAGAACGGCGATAGCCGCCATTGCCCGGCTTTTCCGCCGAACCCGTCTTGCCACCGACGCGATAGCCGGCCGCATCCGCGTTCTTGCCGGTGCCGTAAACCGCGATCATGCGCAACAATTGCCGCATGCGCGAACTGGTCGATGCCTTGAACACGCGGCGCCCGCGCGGAACCTCAGCCGGTTCCAGCTTGCGGATTGTCGCCGGACGCCACACTCCGCCATTGACCATGGCGGCATACGCACTGGCGAGATGGAGCGGAGTAACGGCAATGCCATGACCGTAGCTGACAGTCATATTGCGCAGGCGCGGCCAGTCCTCACCCGGCCAGATCGGATGCCCGCGCGCGGGCAGTTCGATATAGGGCCGTTCGTCCATGCCGAGATCGATCATCGTCCGGCGCATCCGTTCCGGCCCGAGTTCGTCGGCAATGCGCGCCGTCGCGGTATTGGAGGAGTGGATCAGCGTTTGGGGGACGTTGAGCGCATTGCCGATAAAATGGCTGTCGGTGATCTCGAACCGGCCGACCTTTACCGGTGCCGCATTCCATGGCTTGCCGAAATCGCGCACCACGCCGGCATCGATCGCCGCGGCGACCGAGATCGGCTTGAAGGTCGAACCTAGCTCGTAGACCTGGTTGGTCACCCGGTTGAACATATTGTTCACGCCTTCGGTATCGATCCGGTTCGGGTTGAATTCGGGGAGCGAGGCAAGGGCCATCACCTCGCCTGTATCGACATCGAGCACGATCCCGGCGGCACCCATGGCATTGGTCGCGAGCATCCCGCGACGCAGCTCGTCTTCAAGCGCACCCTGCACACGCATGTCGATCGACAGCGCGACCGGCTGCCCTCGGCGCGCCGGATCCATCAGGCGTTCGTCGAGCACCTGCTCCATGCCGACCTGTCCCTTGCCCTCGGCATCGACATAACCAAGCACATGCGCCGCCATCGAACCCTGCGGATAGTACCGGTCGGTCTCACGCGGCAATTCGAGCGCCAATTCGCCAAGTTCCTGAACCCGGTTGGCGTCTTCGGGCAGTACACGGCGACGGATATAGGTCGGCCTGCCCGCCGCCAGTTTCGCCTCGAGAATCTCGGCATCGAGTTCGGGGAAGATGGCCTTCAGTCGCGATGCGACCTCGAGCGGGCTCTTGACCAGCGGCGCGCCCCCGTCACCCATCGCCTTGGGATTGTACCACAGTGCATAAGCGGGAAAGGCGCGCGCCAGCGGCATGCCATTGCGATCGGTGATCTCGCCGCGGGGAGGAAGCAACGCGTCTTCAAGCGTGGTGATCGTGGTGGTCCGGTCGCTGAACCCGAGAAAGGCGATACGCATCAAGGCGACAAGAGCCACCGCGGCGAAGATCAGCGCCACCCACAACACCCGAAAGCGCGCGGTGGTAAGATAGTGCTGGCGGATAGTGACCAGTTGCACCCGGCCCGAAGCCATGGGGGCGCTGACTGCGACGGTGCTCATTCGACCCCCTCAGCAACGATCTCGGCACCGAAGCCCGCATTGCCCGACAGGCGTTCGACCAGCGAGGCTGGAGCGGACATTTCCGGACCATCCTCTTCGTCGGCCTGCGATGGCGTTGCATCCGCGACCGAATCGACATCCTCGACCGTCATCGGGTCGCCGGTGATCGGGGAAACCATTGCAGGCAACATGCCCGTTCCCCCGGCAGGGGCCGGAGCGCGGGCAACGCGGATCGGGTTCGGCGCATCGGCCCGGCGCGGCAGGCCAAGCCCGGCAAGCTGGCGTTCGTTCTCGAGATATTGCTCGGCCCGGGGCGCCCGGTAGCCGAACTCCACGCGATTCCAGTCAGCCAGTTGCTGTTGGTTCGCGCGCGTCTGGAACTCGGTTTCCAGCAGGAGTTTCTCGCGTTCGAGGGCCAGGATCTGCCGCTCCGCGAGCCGCACTTCGCTCTTTACCGTATTCACCCGGAAGGTGAGCGCGACGAACCCGGCAAGGCATATTACCAGCACGATCGCCCAACCGATCTGCCGCAGGCGCGAACCGTATACCATCACGCAGCCTCCCTTGCCGGCGCATCCGTGCGCAATGCGTGGCGCAAGATCGCCGAACGCGCGCGGGGGTTGCGGGCGGTTTCGGCCTCGCTGGCGCGAATTGCCTTCGACACCGACGCAAAGCGCGGCGTTTCACGCTGCATTTCGGGGAGGTGGCGCGAACCGCCGCCCGCCCTGGACGCAGTGCGCAGAAAGCGCTTGACGATCCGGTCTTCGAGACTGTGAAAACTCACGACCGCCAGGCGGCCGCCTTCGCGCAGCAATGTCTCGGCTGCCCGCAAACCGCTTTCAAGCTCTTCGAGTTCCGCGTTCACATGAATCCGGATCGCCTGGAAACTGCGCGTCGCCGGGTCCTTCGGCGCCCCTTCCCGGTAACCAAGCGCCTTGCGGACTACCCGGGCGAGATCGCCGGTGGTCGCCAACGGTCGCGCTGCGACAATCGCCCGTGCCACCCGGCGCGACTGGCGTTCCTCGCCATAATCGTAGAGTATGTCGGCAATGGTGCTCTCGCCCGCGCTATTGAGGAAATCGGCAGCGCTTTCACCCTCCTGCGACATGCGCATGTCGAGCGGGCCATCAGCGGAAAAGGCAAAGCCGCGCCCGGGCTGGTCGAGTTGCATCGAGGAAACGCCGATATCCATCGTCACACCATCGACCCTGGCGATACCGGCATCGGCCAGCGCCTCGACCATTGCGGAGAAGCGGTGCGGATGCAGTACGAGCCGCGGCGGCTGCTCGCGCGTTTCATCCCATTCGCGGCCCATAGCAATCGCATCGGGATCGCGGTCGAAGGCGTGCACGGTAGCTCCCGCATCGAGCAGTGCGCGAGCATACCCGCCGGCCCCGAAAGTCGCATCGACGATAACATCGCCCGGCCGCGGAGCCAGCGCAGCGACGGCTTCGGTCAGCAATACGGGGATATGGGGGGAAGCCCGAGTCATTTCTTTTTGCCCATGACCTGTTTGCGCATGCTCGCGCAGGATGCCTTGAACCGGTCGAAGGCAGGGCCGAGCGCTTCCAGTTCCTTGGGATTCCAGATCGTGAAAGTGGAACCTGCGCCGTGAAAGAACAATTCGCCATCGATACCACCGAGGTCGACGAGATAATCCGGCATCACGAAGCGTCCGCTTGCATCGAACGGGATTTCGACAAAGCTGAATAGCTGCATCGCGCGCTCGTCGCGGTCGAAATCAAGGCCGCGTTCGATCGCTATGTCCTCTTCACGGTCGAGCCTCGTACGCAGCTCGTCCTTGTGGGACAGTCCGAAACCTTCGAGGCAATCCCATTTTGCATGCTTTGCGAGGCAGAGGATGCGCCCGTCCGACGATTGGGCGACGGTCTTGCGAAATGCCGGCGGCAAGACAAAGCGGCCCTTATCGCCCGCAAGCGAAAAGGCCGGTCCGTTATATTCTATCCGATTACCTCCCGGCACGACGCTTCAATCCCCAACCGCGCTTCCTCAGCCAGACACACCCTTCCCGCCGTCGCCCGCGCGCATGGGCGGGCGACGCGCCCCGAATAAACGAGGTGCAAAGCGAGACTCGATGTCCGATGGGAGACGGTCTTAACCCTAGCCCTCGCGGGATGAAAGGGAAAAGTGCGGGAAATCACGGGAAAACGAAATAAATTGCTGATTTATATATAGTTAATTTACAGCCTAACTGTACACAATCCACTACACTCTATCGGATCCGTCATTCAAGCCGTTAGAATCGTTGCTGCTAGGGGCCGCGACATCCGATTGCGTGACGTTTTCCCGCAAAATCCCCGGACCGGCTCATCCCTAGCGAAATGCCAGGGAAAGCAATCGATCCAAAGCAGCGCGTTGCGCGCTATCGCCGGCACCCTGCAGAATGGCAGCGTCGGCCACTACGACCGCTTTTCCTCGTCCGACAGTGCAATCGGCAATGACCCCTTCCAGCCGCGAACGGCATGTTCCCGCTGCCGTGGAAAGGGAGGGGTCCGAAGCAAGAGTCCCCGCCAAGACGACCGGGAGCGCCAGCCCTGCCTCGCTTATCGTCCGGCCTTCGGCCGGCTGTCCGTCGTCGAAACGCAAGGTCAATCCCCATCGTGCGAGGATCGGTGACAGTAGCACGACGTCTTGCGGGCGCCGCCGGTCGCCGATGGAAAAACGCGATTCGCCGGTCAGCATCGGATCGGCGAAAATAAGCGCCCGGCCTCCACTGCGCACCCATTCGTCAAGCGCGACATTTTCGGCTGCCGACAGCGGGCGGGGCTGGGCAAGTATCAGCGCATCGAGAGAAGTGTCCTCGCCGGCACCGGCAAGCTCCTCGAGCGTATCGAGTGGACGGATCATGTAGCCGGATTCGAGTTCCTCACGCACCCAATGTCGCCCGGCATCGCCAGCGAGTACCTCGCCGAGATCGGCCGCTTCCCCCCAATAGATCGGCAGCGTCGTCAACAGGCCGAGGTCGGATCGCGAGCCGGATCTGTCAGGAAGCGCCCACAGCACCGCCGCGCCACCGAGCGCCACCACCCCCAACGCCAGCGCGATCCTATTGGTTCGGTTGCGCATCGCCCTGCTCGGGCACGATTGCCTGTTCCTGTGTCGGTGTCGGAGAAGGTTCGGGCAGATCAGGCACCACGCCCGCTTCGGCCAGGGGATCCGCTTGCGGTGCCGCGGTTTCTTCGACGGCCACGGTTGCCGCTGCCTCCGGCACCGCACTGGCTTCGGTTTCCTGTGCCCGATCCATAATGATATTCGCCAGCCCGATCACCAATACGACAGCCACGAGCCCGGTCAGCCCGACCTGCAGCCGATATGCCGCTTCGCTGCGCGTACCCGTAATCCCGGGAGCGCGCCCCTCGTCCGCTTCAGCATCGGGTGCGTTGATCATATCGCTGAATCTGCGCATGGCATGTCAGGCTAAAGCAAGTGGAGCGCTAGTCAATCCGGCCCGCGAACCTCGCGTCAATCCACGGCCAACCAGTCGAACGCCGGCAGACCTTTCTCCTTCAGCCACCGGGCGTTGTAGAGGGTCGAGAGATAGCGGAAGCCCGTGTCGCACAGGATCGTCGCCACGCGTGCGTCTTTTCCCAGCCGTTTCCCGAGCGCGACCGCGCCAGCGACGTTAATGCCCGAAGAAAGGCCCAGACACAGCCCTTCCTCGCGCAGCAATTGCGCGACCCATTCGAGTCCTTCCTCGTCGGAAATGCGGAACTGCGTGTCGATCGGCGCACCATCGAGATTGGCGGTTATCCGTCCTTGCCCGATACCCTCTGCGACAGAAGAACCTTCTGCTCTCAGCTCTCCATTGGCGTAATAATTGTACAGCGCCGCGCCATGGGGATCGGTGAGCGCAATGGTCACGCTTTCGTCGCGCTCCTTCAGCCCCATCCCGACCCCGGCAATCGTTCCGCCGGTTCCGGCTGCGCAGGTGAAGCCGGAAATCCGCCCGTCCATCTGTTCCCACAGTTCGGCAGCGGTGCTTTCTATGTGCACCTTGCGATTGGCCGTGTTGTCGAACTGATTGGCCCAGATCGCGCCTTCGGTCTCTTCCGCCAGCCGGCGGGAAGTGTGTACGAAATGACCGGCATTCGAGAACTTGGTCGGCGGGACCAACACCAGCCGAGCACCCAGCGCGCGCAATGTGTCCATCTTCTCCCGCGACTGGTTGTCGGGCATGACGATCACGGTCTTGTAACCCAGCGCATTGGCGACCAGCGCGATACCGATGCCGGTGTTGCCGGCAGTGCCTTCCACGACGGTGCCGCCCGGTTTCAGATCCCCTCGCGCTTCTGCGTCGCGAATGATCCCCAGCGCCGCCCGGTCCTTCACCGATGCGCCGGGATTGGCGAATTCGCATTTGCCGTAGATCGCACAACCGGCTGCATCGCTTGGCCCCTTGAGCAGCACAAGCGGCGTGTTGCCGATCAGGTCGATAGTATTGTCGAGGGGAGCGGTATTAGTCATCAAAACGGAGTTAAGCCTTCCCCGCCTCGCTCGCAACGAAGATCAATCTTCAGCGGCGATAGTAACCTTGAGTCCGTCAAGATCGGTCGTGAACGGCACCTGGCAGCTCAGGCGCGAGTTTTCTTCGCGGTGATCACTGCTTTCGAGCAGGTCGTCCTCGTCCTCGCTCATCGCGGGCAGTTTGTCGGCGAAGGCCGGATCGACATGAACATGGCATGTGGCACAGGAACAGCAGCCGCCGCACAATGCCAGCAATTCGTCGAAACCGTTATCGCGAATGGCTTCCATCACAGTCAGGCCGTCCTCGACATCGATGGTTGATTCTTCACCTGTACGGTTGACGACGGTCAATTTGGGCATGATGTGCGGTTCCCATATCTGTGTGACCCGGTGGTTATCCGGCGGGCTGCTACGCAAAGTATGCCTCTTTGGCAAGACAGGGAATCCGATGGGAATCAGTGCGCAAGCGATCCGCAACGGACTCGATGCCGTGGCAAAAACAGAGCCGGCCTTCGCACGCGCACTCGAAATCGCAGGCTACCCCGAAGCGCGTATCCGCCCGACCGGCTACAAGACCTTGCTGCGCACCATCGTCGGCCAGCAGGTCAGCGTTGCCGCCGCTACTTCGGTGTGGACCAAGCTGGAAGCGGAACTGGGAAAGGACATGGCGGCGAGCGAATTGCTTGCTCGCGATTTCGCCACGCTGCGAGCCTGCGGGTTGTCCCGACAGAAACAAGGCTATGCGCGCTCATTGTGCGAGCTTGTCGACCGCGGCGAGCTCGATCTGGGCGATCTGCCCGAAGACGACGAAGATGCCATTGCGGAACTGACCCGGATCAAGGGTATCGGTCGCTGGTCGGCGGAAATCTACCTGCTTTTTGCGGAAGGGCGCCCCGATATCTGGCCTGCCGGCGATCTCGCAGTGCAAGCCGGGATTGGCAAGATCCTCGGTCTCGCGGAACGTCCTTCGGAAGAGGAAACCCGCGCCCTTGCCGAACCGTGGCGTCCGCATCGCGGTGCGGCTGCGATCTTCACCTGGCACAGCTACGACAATCCGGCGATGTAGGCAGTTGGTCGAACCGGCTCTTGCAACTGCCGGTGGCACACCGATCTAGGTCGCTCATGCACCGCCTCTTATGGAGCCGTCCGCCACATGACCCAATCTCTCGATACCTTCCCGCTTATCCCGCGCGAGGACCTGTTCGGCAATCCAACACGCGCTGGTGGCAAGCTAAGCCCCGATGGCAAGTGGCTCGGCTGGCTCGCACCCAGAGATGGGGTGCTGAACGTGTGGATGGCACCGAGCAACGATCCGTCCGGCGGCAAACCGATGACCCATGCCACCGACCGTCCGATCCGCGACTATATATGGGCTCCGGATTCGCGCAGTCTGGTCTATGTCCAGGACAAGGACGGCGACGAGAATTTCCTGCTCTACGGTGTCAATATAGAAACCGGGCGCGAAACACCCCTGACACCGTTCGAAAACACACGCGCAATGCTGGTCGGCGCGTCGACGAAAATCCGCGACAAGCTGCTTGTCGCACTCAACAACCGCGATGAGCGCCTGCATGACGTACACCTTCTCGATCTCAATACCGGCGATTTGACCGAAGTGTTCCGCAACGAGCTTGGCTTTGCCGGTTTCGTTGCCGATAACGATTTGCAAATACGCCTGGTTGCACGACCGAACGAGGCTGGCGGAACGGATTATTTTACCGTCACCGATGGGGAAGCGGCCGGCGAGCCGATCGAAACCACAACGCTCGATGACAGCCTAACAACCGGAACCGAAGGCTTCACAGCGGACGGCAAGACACTCTATTGGCGGGACAGCCGCGGTCGCGACACGGCCGCGCTGATAGCGCATGATCTGGACAGTGGGGAAAAGCGGGTGATCGCCGAAGACGCAAAGGCCGATATCGACACGGTCATGCGCAATCCCGTGACACGCACAGTCGAAGCATATGAAGTCGAATACCTAAAGAAGGAGTGGTTCGCGCTCGACAGGGAAATCGGCGCTTCGCTCGAATGGCTCGGCAAACGGCTGGACGGCGAGTTCGGAGTCATGTCGCGTACGATTGCCGACGACAAATGGGTCGTCTGGCACGACCCGCTGACCTCTCCGTTGCGCACATATTTGTTCGACCGGTCGGAGATGACGCTCACCGGTTTCTATGTGACCCGGCCCGAACTGGAAGACGCACCGCTCCAGCCGATGCATGCGGTGGAAATCGAGGCACGCGACGGGTTGGTGCTACCATCCTACCTGACCCTCCCGCCGGGCTGCGATCCGGATACGGGCAGCATGCCATCGGCTCCCGTCCCCATGGTGCTGCTGGTCCATGGTGGCCCATGGGCACGCGATGCTTACGGTTTCAATGCGCATCACCAATGGCTTGCCAATCGCGGCTACGCGGTGTTGAGCGTCAACTTTCGCGGCTCGACCGGATTCGGCAAGACCTTCGTCGCGGCGGCAAACCTCGAATGGGGCCGCAAGATGCACGACGACCTGATCGATGCTGTCGACTGGGCCATCGGGCAAGGTATCGCATCGCCCGGCAAGGTCGCGATCATGGGCGGTTCCTATGGCGGATACGCGACACTCGCCGGGCTGAGTTTCACCCCTGACACCTTTGCTTGCGGAGTCGATATCGTCGGTCCCTCGAACCTCGAAACGCTGCTCGAAACGATTCCGCCCTATTGGGAACCCATGATCGCGCAATTCCACGAGCGGATGGGGAATCCGAACAAACCCGACGGTCTTGCCATGCTGCAGGAGCGCAGTCCGCTCCATTCGGCCAGCAAGATTACCAAGCCGCTGCTGATTGCCCAGGGCGCCAACGACCCGCGCGTGAAGCAGTCCGAAAGCGACCAGATCGTCGATGCGATGAAACAGGCGGGTATTCCGGTTACCTACGTATTATTCCCCGACGAGGGCCACGGCTTCGCCAAGCCTGCGAACAATATCGCCTTCACCGCGATCACCGAAAGTTTCCTTGCCGCACGGCTGGGCGGACGGGCGGAGGCGCTGGGCGCGACGGTAACCGCCTCGACCGCCGAAATCGTCGAGGGCGCCGAATTCATCCGGGGCCTCGAAAGCGCTCTCGCCGGTTGACGTTGCGGCACTGCTGACAAACGGGCTGCGCGAGGATACGCCATTTGTGCAGCTTGCTTTATCGGGAGAGTGGCGTGAGCGAACCTGCCAATAACGGAAACCGGGCGATCTTCATTACCGGGGGCGGGTCGGGCATCGGACGCGCCATTGCGATTTACTTCGGCGAACGTGGCTGGTTCGTCGGCCTCGGCGATATCGACACCGAAGGAATGGCGGAAACCGAACGGTTGATCGGCAACGGCTTCACCCACGGCCATAAATTCGATGTACGCGATCGGGCCGCATGGGATATTGCGCTGGACGCTTTCTCAACTGCGGCAGGCGGACGCATCGACGTGCTGGCCAACAACGCCGGCATCCCTCTCGGCGGATCGCTCGACGAAAACACCGCCGAGGAAATCGAGCGCTGTCTCGACATCAATCTCAAAGGCGTATTGTGGGGCGCGCAGGCAGCATTGCCCCATCTGAGGAAGACCGCACCGGGCAGTGTGCTTGTCAATACCGCCAGTGCGGCGGGAATCTATGGCACCGGTGGCGCCTCGGTCTATTCGGCGACCAAGTTCGGCGTTCGCGGTGTGACCGAAAGCCTCGATGCCGAATGGGCCGAATTCGGGATCAAGGTCGCTTCGATCTGCCCCAGCTTCATCGAAACGCCGCTGCTCGATCATACGCCCAACAAGGCATCGAACGAATCGATCCGCGAACGCGTTTCCGAAGCGGGACTCGAACTCACCGGCGCGGAGGAAGTGGCCGAAGCGGTATGGAACGCGGTGCATGGCGACAAGCTGCACTGGGTCGTTGGCAAAACCGCGCGGCGGATCGATTTCAGCGCCCGCTGGATGCGCGGCAGGGTGCGCAAGTTCGCACGCACCAACGCACGCCCGCTCGGGCGGTAGCGCCTAGTCCTGCGCTACCCGCCGACCATCCGGTCGATGATCTTCGCCATGTTCACGTCACGATGCGACAGGCCTCCGGCATCGTGCGTGGTCAGGGTAATCTCGACCTTGTTGTAAACATTGAACCATTCGGGGTGGTGATCCTGCTTGTCCGCGAGCAGTGCCACGCGGGTCATGAAGCCGAACGCCTCGTTGAAATCGGCGAATTCGAATTTCCGTTCGATCGCATCGCCATCGCGAGCCAGCGACCAGTTCGGCAATGCGTCCATCCAGGTGTCGCGTTCCTGTTCGGTCAGCTTTTCGACGGCCATGATTCACCCTTTCTTGTCGCCGGTGAGGCTTTCGCCTAACCCGCGCGACGATGCAAGCGAGCGCTCTTACCGCATGGGAACTGTTTTGCCGGCGAGGTAGCCGGGCATTGTTTGGTTCGCTCGACCTTTGGGTCGAAAAGGGAGATGCACTCCATCTCGTCGGTCCCAACGGCATAGGCAAGAGCAGCCTGCTACAGATTCTCGCCGGGCTGCGGCGCCCTTCGTTTGCAGCGGAACTCGTGCCTGCATCAAAAGGGCATGGAAGGGTTGAGTGGCTGGGGACTATCGGCCTGCTCGACGAACGCCCCGCACTCGAACCCGACATGCCATTGGCGAAAGCACTCGATTTCTGGGCACGGCTCGATGACAGTACGCCTGACCTCGCAGCAGTAGGCCTCGCCGATCTCGACGATGTGCCGGTGCGCTACCTTTCCACCGGTCAGAAGAAACGCGCCGCGCTCGCGCGTCTGCTATCCCAGGGTGCCGACCATTGGCTGCTCGACGAGCCGCTCAACGGGCTGGACAAGAATGGGGTCGCACTCGTCGAAAAGTCCATTGCCGAAAAGCGCGCAGCAGGTGGTGCAGTTATCGTTGCCTCACATCAGCCGATCGATTTGCCTGATTGTCTGACAATCGACCTGCGGGAGCATCCCTGGTGAGCACGATTTGGCAACTTCTCCGCCGCGATCTGGCCATGCTTCTACCCGGCGGGCGGCAGGGCGGATCGCTGCTGCCGCTGCTGTTCTTCCTTGCCGTGGCGATGCTGTTCCCGTTCGCGGTCGGGCCGGACCCGGCCACGCTGGCGAAGACCGGTGGCGGAGTGATCTGGATCGCCGCGCTGCTCGCCGCGATCCTGCCGCTCGACCGGCTGGTTGCCGCCGACCTGGACCTCGGCACGTTCGACCAGCTTGCGTTGCGCGGCGTATCGGAAGAGGCGATGATGGCCGTGCGCCTGCTGGCC
>JANQPE010000050.1 GCA_028289565.1 Parerythrobacter sp. | reverse complement strand
CCATTTGGCGTGACAGCGTGCTCGGCCTGTCGGCACAACTTGAGGCCGTGCTCGACTTCTCCGACGAAGAGGATGGCGCGGACTTGCCGAGCGATTTCGGCACCCGGATGACGGAGTGCTCGGTCGATATGGGCGAATGGCTTGAGCGCCCGCGCGCGGAAAATCTGCGTGAAGGCTTCCGGGTGGTTCTGGCAGGCCCGCCAAATGCAGGAAAATCCAGCCTGTTCAATTGCTTAATTGAAAACGAAGCAGCCATAACCTCTCCCATAGAAGGCACTACGCGCGATGTGATTGAACGGCCTGTCGCAATCGCGGGGATTCCTTTTACCTTCGTCGATACCGCTGGTTTGCGCTGCGAGGGCGTGGGTGAGATCGAAGCGATCGGTGTCGAGCGCGCGCAGCGTGAGCTGGGCAGAGCCGACTGCATTCTCTGGCTTGGCCCGGACGGCGAAGGTCCCGACGGAGCATGGGAAATCGAACCGCAGATCGATCGCGAAAGTCATCTTGCCAAAAGCGCACCGGTTGCCCGCGTCAGTGCGGTTACAGGAGAAGGGATTGGCGATTTGCGCGCTCGGCTGATCGACCATGCCCGCCATGCGCTGCCCGCACCCGGACAGGCGGCCCTGGGGGCACGCCAGCACCGCATCCTGTCCGAAGCGCAACAGGCCTTGCAGCAGGCGGGTGGCGTGAAGGATCCCTTGCTGATCGCCGAGCAATTGCGGGTGGCATGCAATGCTTTCGACCGCCTGGTGGGCCACTCGTCGACCGAAGACATGCTTGATGCCCTCTTTGGCAGGTTCTGTATCGGCAAGTGATGTTCCACGTGGAACATCCGCTTTGACGCTCCCGCCGCGCTCGGTTATCGGGCCGGACATGCGAGACTTTGATATCCTTGTGGTCGGCGGTGGACATGCCGGCGTGGAGGCTGCCGCGATGGCTGCGCGCATGGGTGCGCGCGTCGGGCTGGTCAGCTTCGATCTGGATATGATTGGTGCAATGAGTTGCAATCCGGCGATCGGCGGGCTTGGCAAGGGGCATCTGGTGCGCGAAGTCGATGCCCTTGACGGGGTAATCGCGCGTGCCGCCGATGCCGCGGCGATCCATTACCGCATGCTCAACATGTCGAAAGGCAGCGCGGTATGGGGGCCGCGCGTGCAGGCGGACCGGAAACTATTTAGAGCGGAAGTGCAGCGGCTGATCGCCCGGCAGGGCGATTTGGAGCAGATTGCGGGTGAAGCCGCGGAGCTGATTCTCGGAGGTGGGCGTGTCACCGGGTTGAAACTCGGCGACGGTAGCACATTGCTGGCACCGGCAGTGATCCTGTGCACGGGCACCTTTCTTGGCGGAACGCTATTCCGGGGCGAAGAGCGGCTCGAAGGTGGTCGGGTCGGCGAGGAGTCCGCAAGGCGCCTGGCCGCTCAGATGCGCGAGGCAGACCTGCCGATGGCACGGCTCAAGACGGGTACGCCGCCACGTCTCGACGGACGCACTATCGACTGGGCGCGACTGCCCGAGCAGCCGTCTGACGATGGTATCTGGACGATGTCGGCATTGACCTCTGGTAGGGCTAATCCGCAGGTATTTTGCGCGATTACCCGTACCAATACGCGCAGCCATGACATTATCCGAGCCAATCTTGACCGTTCGCCGCTATTCTCCGGTGCGATTGATGCCGAAGGACCGCGTTATTGCCCGTCGATCGAGGACAAGATCCATCGCTTCGGCGATCGCGACGGGCACCAGGTGTTTCTCGAGCCCGAAGGCCTCGACAGCCACCTGGTTTATCCCAACGGGATCAGCACGTCGCTTCCGGTTGATGTCCAGCAGGCCATGTTGCGCAGCATGGAAGGCCTGGAAAACGTCGATATGGCCGTACCGGGCTACGCGGTGGAATACGATCATATCGATCCCCGCATACTTTCCCGAGGGTTGGAATTACAAATAATTCCAGGGCTTTACTGTGCCGGGCAAATCAATGGCACGACCGGATACGAGGAGGCCGCGGCGCAGGGTCTGGTTGCGGGCATGCATGCCGCCGCCAGAGTGCTGGGCAAGGATCCCGCTCCGCTCGACCGGGCCAATTCCTATATCGCGGTCATGGTCGACGACCTCACGCTGCACGGCGTGTCCGAACCCTACCGGATGCTTACTGCGCGGGCCGAATATCGCCTGCGGCTCAGGAGCAACAATGCCACCACGCGCCTGACGCCGCTCGGCATGGCGAGTGGTTGCGTGGGCGAGGAACGGCAGGCTTGGTTCCACTGCCGCGAAGAACGCCGCGAGCAGTGGAAAAAACAGTTTGCGAGGCCAATCTCGGCTGTCGAGATGGTCGAGGGCGGCATAGGCGTCAGGCGCGATGCCGGGAACAAATCCCTGGAAGAATGGCTCCGTCACGGCCCGCTGGAGCTTTCCGAGCTTGCGGCATGGCTTGATAGCGGTTTTTCGCCCGACGAGGACATTGCGCGCGAAATGGCCGAGGATGCGGTCTATGCGCCCTATCTGGAGCGGCAGGAAGCGGAACTGCGTGACTTGCGGGCCAGCGAGGCCGTGAAGCTGGGCGGGGATTTCCC
>JANQPE010000099.1 GCA_028289565.1 Parerythrobacter sp. | reverse complement strand
TCAGATATTCCCTCGCAGGATCGCTTCGTCACTGGTTTCGGCCAGCCTGGCATGAAGCGCCTGCAGACCCTTGGCGAAATCGGTCGCGCCAGTGGCTTCGTCGCCGAGATCGACGTTGCGCGCGACAACCGTCTCCAGTGTTTCTCCGCCGCCGGACAGTGCTTCGCGATAAGCACCGAGCCGCCCGCCCAGCACGCTCATCACCTGGCCCATCTTCTTGCCGAGGGTGGGATCGCCCAGCCCGGCCTCGCGCAATTGTCCGTCGATATCCTCGACGAACAGTTCGGTCAGGTGGACCGACGGCGCCTTGAGCGTGTCGGCGCGTTCCATGCGCAGGAGGATCATCGACAGGACGGCGCACAATACGTCGAACCGCCCTTCGAGGGTGTCCTGCGCATTGCGTGTCGTGAACCATTCCGGATCGCGGGCCAGCACCACCGTGCGGTGCCACAGCGGGCGCAGCGCTTCCTTCGGATCCGGTTCTGACCGGAACAGGCGTTTGAAAAAGGACATGCTAGGGTTTTCCGTTCGGTCGTTCAGGGGCAATTCAAGCCGCTTTTCCCAAGCGCAAGTCCGGTAAAGTTGCAAGCATGGGCGCATGGCCGTAAGGCTCGCGCCAATACAGGATTTTTCAGGCGCTTTCCAATCGGCGCCATCCAGGACGGGAAGGCTCGATTTCAATGCAGGCAGGCAAGCTTTTCGGTGTGGGCATGGCACTTGCTGTCGCGCTTGGCGCGGGTGCCTGCACCCCGATCCGCGAAAGTCGCGGTTATATCCAGGATGCCACGCTGGTAGCGGCCGTCCAGCCGGGCGTCGACAATCAGCAGTCGGTGGCAGCGACCCTGGGGCGCCCCAGCTTCACCAGCCAGTATGGCGACGCGACCTGGTATTATGTGTCGAGCGTGACCGGCCGCCGTCCGTTCGTGCGCCCGCGGATCAGGTCGCATTCGGTCCTGGCGGTAAAATTCGATGCCGCCGGCAATGTCGTATCGTCCGAACGGACGGGGATCGACAAGGTCGCCTATCTGCGGCCCAATGGCGATGAAACGCCGACCCTGGGCCGCGAGCGCGGTTTCTTCGAAGACCTGTTCGGCAATATCGGCCAGGTCGGTGCGCCCGGTGCCCCCGGCGCAGGTGGCAGGCCAGGCGGTTAAGCCGGGCGTTCGCGCTTGATCGTTTCGCACGGCACCCCATATCGCGCCCATGGACGACAGATCGGCGAGCCACGGCCTGACGCAGTGGCACGGGACAACCATTATTGGTGTCAAGAAAGGCGGAGCGACCGTGATTGCCGGGGACGGGCAGGTCTCCATGGGCAATACGGTAATGAAGCCCAATGCGCGCAAGGTACGCCGGATCGGTGAGGGCGGCCCGGAAAAAGGCAAGGTCATTGCCGGATTTGCCGGAGCGACGGCCGATGCCTTCACCTTGTTCGAGCGGCTCGAAAAGAAGCTCGAGCAATATAACGGCCAATTGATGCGCGCCGCGGTCGAGCTGGCGAAGGACTGGCGCACCGACAAATATCTGCGCAATCTCGAAGCGCTGATGATCGTTGCCGACGCCGACGCTCTGCTGGTGCTGACCGGCAATGGCGATGTGCTTGAGCCCGAGGGCGGGATCGCCGCGATCGGCTCGGGCGGCAATTATGCGCTCTCCGCCGCGCGGGCGCTGACCGATTACGAGGACGATGCTGAAAAGATCGCCCGCCGCGCAATGGAAGTCGCTGCCGATGTGTGTGTGTTCACCAATGGCAATGTGACCGTCGAAACCGTCTAGCCCGCGTCATTCCGGCGGATGCCGGAATCGCTGGCAAACTGGCATTGCAATTGAACCCCGGTCCCGGTTTTCGCTGGGACGACAACCGAGAAAGAAATGACCGAAGCCCTCACCCCCAAGGCGATCGTCGCCGCGCTCGACGAGCATATTATCGGCCAGAAGGATGCCAAGCGCGCGGTTGCCGTGGCGCTGCGCAATCGCTGGCGCAGGCAGCAGCTTGGTTCTGAACTGCGCGAAGAGGTGACGCCCAAGAACATCCTGATGATCGGCCCGACCGGTTGCGGCAAGACCGAGATCAGCCGCCGGCTGGCGAAGCTCGCCGAAGCGCCGTTCGTGAAAGTCGAGGCAACCAAGTTCACCGAAGTCGGCTATGTCGGGCGCGATGTCGAACAGATCGCCCGTGATCTGGCCGAGGAAGCGATCCGGCTGGAAAAGGATCGCCGCCGCGAAGCGGTGCGCGAAGCGGCCTCGGAAGCGGCCATGGACCGGCTGCTCAGCGCCCTGGTCGGCGACAATGCTTCCGAAGCGACGCGCGAGGCGTTTCGCGAGCGCATCGTCCAGAATGCGATGAACGACACCGAGGTCGAAATCGAGATCAAGGAAGCCCCCTCCATGCCGATGGACATTCCCGGCATGGGCGGCAATGTCGGGATGATCGACCTGTCCGACATGATGGGCAAGGCGTTTGGCAAGTCGCCAATGAAGCGGCGCAAGCTCAAGGTTCCCGATGCGTGGGACAAGCTGGTCGAAGAAGAAGCCGAAAAGCGCATGGATCAGGACGATGTCGCCCGGGTCGCGCTGGAGAATGCGGAGACCAACGGGATCGTTTTCCTCGACGAAGTCGACAAGATCGCGGTCAGCGACGTGCGCGGCGGTTCGGTCAGCCGCGAGGGTGTCCAGCGCGACCTGTTGCCGTTGATCGAGGGTACGACCGTGTCGACCAAATACGGTCCGATGAAGACAGACCATGTCCTGTTTATCGCCAGCGGGGCGTTCCATCTCGCCAAGCCGTCCGACATGCTGCCCGAATTGCAGGGCCGCCTGCCGATCCGGGTCGAACTGCGCGCGCTGACTGAAGAGGATTTCGTGCGGATCCTGTCCGAAACGCGGGCCAATCTGGTCGAGCAGTACAAGGCGTTGATCGGCACCGAGAAGGTCGAGCTGAAAATCGCCGACGAAGCCGTGGCGGAAGTGGCCCGGATCGCCGCGCAGGTGAATGAAAGCATCGAGAATATCGGTGCCCGCCGCCTGCAGACGGTGATGGAGAAACTACTCGAGGAAATCAGTTTCGATGCGGAGGAACATGTCGGCACGACGGTGACGATCGATGCCGCCTATGTCCGCGACAAGCTGACCGACCTCGCCGGCGACAGCGATCTCAGCAAGTATATCCTCTGACGGTGGGCGAACGGATTTCGGATCTCGACGCGATGCTGGCGCAGATGGCGCCGCGCCTCGACCCGGTCCGCTATCATTTCCTGCGGGTATCGCCCGACAATGCGCCGCAGATTCTGGGCGCGGCCATCGCCACTTTCCGTGAGGAAGAGGGCGTTTCGGCCATCGTCGCCGAACCGCTGGCCGCGGAACTCGGCGGGCAAGGGCCTGCGTTCGCACGGCCCGCCTTCGCACGGCCCGCCTTCGCACGGATAGTGTTGCAGGTGCGGTCCGACCTCGAAGGGGTCGGTCTGACCGCTGCGGTGTCGGGTGCGCTGGCCAATGCCGGTATCGCCTGCAATGTCGTGGCCGCCTTCCATCACGACCACCTGTTCGTGCCCGCCAGCAGAGCGGATGACGCCATGGACGTTCTCGAAGCGCTGACTGCTTCCGTTCGCGGAGGACAGTAGGCCGTTCGTCGAAAGCTGTACTGACAGCTTGCATGCCGGGCATGCACCCGGTTTATTACTCCCCGGAATTTGGGGAGAATGCAGATGTTTCGCACCATGCTTGCCGCCGGCACCACCATGCTTGCCTTGACTGCCGCCGCGCCCGCGCTGGCCGATGGTCATGCGGATGCGCCGGTCATTACAGCGCCTGAGATCGAATACGAACGCTGGGTGCTCGATAACGGGCTGCAGGTTATCGCCATCCCCGACGGTAAGACGGGCACGGTCACAACCTCGTTATGGTACGAAGTCGGCTCCAAGCTCGACCCCGAAGGGCGTTCGGGTTTCGCCCATTTGTTCGAGCATATCCTCAGCCGCAAGACGCTGAACATGCCGTACAACATGATCTATGGTCTCACTGCTGATGTCGGCGGTACGCGCAATGCATCCAACAGTCCCGACCGAACCAATTATTTCGAGATTGTTCCGGCCGAATATCTCGAAGCAATGTTGTGGACGCATCGCGAGCGCATGGCTTTCCCGGTGGTTGACGACGAAGTCTTCGAGAAGGAACGGTCGGTGGTGAAGGAGGAATTGCGCCAGCGCGTGCTTGCGCCGCCCTATGGTCGCTTCTCGCGTTTCGTGATTCCCGAAAATGCCTACGATGTCCTGCCTTATCGCCGCCCTGGCATCGGCAGTATCGAGGAACTGGACGCCGCGACGCTCGACGATGCGCGGGCTTTTCACCAGGCCTATTACGGACCCGATACCGCGACCCTGATCGTAGCCGGCAATTTCGAGATGGGCGAGTTGCGCGCACTGGTCGATCGCTATTTCGGTGACATTCCGCGCCGGGCCAATCCGGTCGATGTGGCGATCGACACGCGCGAGCCGGAACGCACCGAACCGCGTGTGGTCAACGCGACGGCTCCCAATGTCCCACTGCCCCTGGTCGGCACGATCTGGAAGGCGCCCGCCGCGGATCATGCCGATACGCCTGCCCTGGAAGTCATGGATGCGATCATGTCGCGCGGCGACAACAGCCGCATGCACAAGGCCCTGATCCGTACCGGCAAGGCGGTGCAGGCAGTCCATTTCGTGCAGAATGGCGAGGAAGGCGGCGTGAACGCGCAATTCGGCGTGACCAACCCCCAGGCCGATGTAGATGAAGTGCGCGCTATCCTGGTTGCCGAGCGTGAACGGATGCGCGGCGAGCCGGTGACGGCGGCCGAACTGGCCGAGGCGAAAAGCGAGCTGATTTCGGATTCGCTGCGCCGGCGCGAAACCGCGCAGGGCAGGGCATTCGAACTGGGTGAGGCGCTGGTCCAGACTGGTGACCCCAGGGCAGCGGACAAGCGCCTGGCAGCGATCGCCGCCGTTACCATCGAGGACGTACAGCGTGTCGCGCGGGAATATTACGATCCGCGAAAGCGCACCGATATCACCTATGCCGACGGGCCGGACGATCGCTCGGCCTATGCCAACCCGGCGCCGATGCCGACTTTCCGCACGCTGCCGCCCGCGGTCGGCGAACCGCTGGCCGTGCGGCCGGAAGGCGTGCGCGAAGCGCCTCCGGGGCCGGGCAAGGCTCCCGAAACCGCCGAGCCGGACATCGTAACGGCGACGCTCGCCAACGGGATCGAGGTGGTCGCGGCGCAGACGGGTGATGTCCCGCTGGCGACCATGACGGTGCTTGTGCCCGGCGGTGCGAAAAGCGATCCGCGCGCCAAGGCTGGCCTTGCCGGCATGGCCGCGTATCTCGCCGAAAAGGGCACGACCAATGCCAGTGCCCAGGAAATCGCCGCACGGCTTGAGAGCCTCGGTGCGAGCATGGGATCGACGGCCGGACGCGACGGAAGCTTCTTCAGCCTGACTGCTCCGGTCGCCAATTTCGAAGCGGCGGGGGCGGTGCTGGCCGATGTCATCCGCAATGCGAATTATCCGGCGGACGAGCTGGAAACCGAACGCAAGCGCGCGATCGATGGCCTGCAGGTATCGCTCAAGGATCCGGGTTCGCTCGTGCGCATGGTCGCCACGCCGGTGATGTACGGCGATGCGCCCTATGGCTCGCAAGCCGATGGAACGCCGGAGAGCTTGGCCGCCATTACGCGCGAAGACCTGCTTGGGCACCGTGCGCAATGGTGGCATCCGCATGGGACGCAGGTAATCGTCAGCGGCGGGATCGCACCGGAGCGTGCGATCGAGCTGGCAGGTGACCTGCTGGGAGACTGGACCGTCGCCGGGACTCCTCCCCGCCCGGTCGTCGATCCGGCAGGTGATGTCCGGCCGGTGCGCACGGTCGTGATCGACATGCCCGAGGCGGGGCAAGCCGCAGTTGTCGCGACGACGCGGGCCTTGCCGCGATCGAGCGAGGACTATTACCCACTGCTGCTGGCCAACAGTGTCCTGGGCGGTGGTTCGAGTGCGCGGCTGTTCGAGGAAGTGCGCACCAAGCGCGGCCTCAGCTACGGGGCCTATTCCGGCTTTGCCAGTCGGGCCGATGATGCGGTGCTGACCGCTAGCGCGCAGACCAAGAACGAGACGGCCGACGAGGTCGCCAAGGTCTTCCTCGAACAGTTCGAGCGGCTGGGCAGCGAACCGCTTGGGGAAGACCTGCTGGCCAAGCGCAGGCTTTATCTGTCCGGCGGCTATGCCCGTTCGCTGGAGCGGAGTTCCGGCTTCAACAATATCGTCGCGGGGCTGCTCCAGCAGGGCATTGAGCCGGCTGAAGTGGCACGCTACGCGCAAAAGCTCGGCGAAGTCTCGCCCGCCACCGCGAGCGCAGCGGCGAAGCGCTATGTCGATCCGGCGAAGACGACGATAGTGATTGTTGGCGATGCCAAGCAGTTCATCGACGGCTTGCGCGAATTTCGCGAAAATGTCGAAGTGATCCCGGCTGATGCGCTCGACCTGTCCGGCGAGACGTTGATCAAGTCGCAGTAGGGCTAGGCCGCCTCTTCGCTTTCAGCAGCCTGGCGCGCCCACATTTCGGCGTAGAGTCCGTCGTGCGACAACAGCGTCGCGTGGTTCCCGCGTTCTTCCAGCCTGCCTTCGGCGAGGACGAGAATGTCGTCGGCATCGGCGATTGTCGACAGGCGATGCGCGATGGCCAGCGTCGTCCGGTCCCTGGAAACGCGATCCAGCGCGGAGAGAATGTCCTGCTCCGTCCGGCTGTCCAGTGCACTGGTCGCTTCATCGAGCAGCACGATCGGCGGGTCCTTCACCAGCGTACGGGCGATCGCGACGCGTTGCTTCTCGCCACCCGACAGTTTCAGCCCGCGTTCGCCGACTTCGGTGTCGAAACCCTGCGGCAGTTTCTCGATAAAGGACAGGATCGCGGCATCGCGGGCGGCCTGGCGCAGTGCGACTTCGTCGGCATCGTCCCGGCCATAGGCGATATTGTAGCCGATCGTGTCGTTGAACAGCACGCTATCCTGCGGCACGATGCCGATTGCGGCGCGCAGGCTATCCTGCGTGACCCCGGCGATGTCCTGCCCGTCGATCAGGATCCGGCCGGCGGACGGGTCGTAGAAGCGGAACAGCAGCCGCGCGATCGTGCTTTTCCCCGCGCCGGAAGGACCGACGATCGCCGTTTTCGATCCGGCGGGTACTTCGAAGCTCAGCCCGTGCAGGATCGTACGGTCGGTCTCGTAACCGAACACGACATTGTCGAACGTCACGGTCGGCCTGCCGACAATCAGTGCGGGCGCACCGGGCACGTCCCGCACTTCCACCTCCGCATCCATCAGGCGGAACATCTCGCCCATGTCGACCAGCCCCTGCCGGATGGTTCGATAAACGAAGCCGAGCAGGTCGAGCGGGCGAAAGAGCTGCATCAGATATGTGTTCACGAATACCAGATCACCGACGGTCAGGTGCCCCTGACTCCAGCCCCACACGGTCCACGCCATAGCCGCCGCCATCAGCGAGTTGGTGATGAGCGACTGCACCATGTTCAGCGTGGCGAGCGAATTGTCGGTTTTGATCGCCGCTTCGGCATAGGCGCGGGCGGCGCTGGCATAGCGCGCCTCTTCACGTGCTTCGGCGCCGAAATATTTCACGGTCTCGTAATTGAGCAGGGAATCGACCGCCCGGCTCAGCGCGCGGCCGTCGAGATCGTTCATTTCGCGGCGCAGCTTGGTGCGCCATTCGGTGATCCAGCGAGTAGCTGCGATATAGGCGATTACGGCGATGGCCGTGGCCAGAACGAGTTCCCAACCGAAATTGATATAGAAAATCACACCCACCACAACCAGTTCGATCACTGTCGGCGCGATGTTGAACAGCAGGAAATAGAGCATCGAATCGATGCTCTTGGTCCCGCGTTCGATGGTCTTGGTTACCTCGCCGGTGCGGCGGGAGAGGTGGAAACGCAGGCTAAGGCGGTGCAGGCGGTGAAAGACATCCTCGGCCAGATTGCGTGTCGCATCCTGTCCGACGCGTTCGAATACGACATTGCGGATCTGGTCGAAGGCAAGCCCGGCGAACCGGCCCAGCGCGTAGGCGACGACGAGGGCCATCGCCACCGTCGCAACGTCGCCCGCCGGCCCGGCCATCGCATCGACCGCGCCGCGATAGGCATAGGGCAGGGCCAGCATGGTGGCCTTGGCCAACAGCACCAGCAGCATGGCGATCACGATACGCCATTTCAGCCGGTTGTCGTGGCGCGGCCAGAGATAGGGCAGGAACCGCCTGAGGGTCGCCCAGCCATCGTGGTCGCCGGAATGGTTGGTGGCTGTGTCCGGTGGCATGGCGCACCATGTGGTGCCTCACCCGCCCACAGGCAATGGCGCGACTGCGCGAAACGTTATCCCGGTTCTTTGAGACGCGAAGCGAATTCGTTGAATCTCATCTTTCGGCGATATCCTGCCCCGGCGGGCATGTCGAACAGGATTTTCTTGCTCGAGAAATCGATCGCCACCCGGTCGAAGACGCGCAGGTCGTGCATGCCCAGGATCATTGCCGGCCGCTTGTCGAGTCCGAGAGAGCGGAAGGCCGGGCCGTCGGCAAAGACGATCGGCAGGTTGTTCAATGTCATGCCCTCGATTCTCACGGTCCGTGCGAAATCGAGCGTCCCGACCAGCGCCTTGCCGTTTACGTCGGTATTGTGAATCGTATCCAGATTGCGCGCCCGCATCTTGCGCTGGAGGGCGAGATTGCCGATACTGTTCTGCGCGCCGGTATCGACGACTACCGCAGTGGTAATCCCGTCGATCTGGGCACGGGTGATGATCAGCCTGCCGAGCTTGCGACGCGCCCGCACCACGATCTCGTAACCGCGATTGCCGCCCAGGGCCTTTGCGTCGTTGACGGCGATGGTTTCATCCCGGAAGTCGATCAGGACGCGCATATCCTGCAGGCTGTCGAGGCCGAGAATCCCGTCCGCACCGATATGCCTGCCTTCAAGCAGCGGCACTTCGAGATCGTCGAGGGTGCGCGTGGCGAATTCCAATCCGTCGAGTTCGACCATATCGACCCGGGCACGGCTTGCCATGCCCACCACCATCGCCTCGCCGATCGGTTCGAGTTCGAGCCTGTCGCTGAGATCGCGCGTTACCGCTGTCGCCTGAGCACCGGTGTCGATCATGAACTGGAACGGACCCTCGCCTTCGATAGTGACTGGAACGGTCATGCGCAGATGAGAGTCGGTCGTGCCGTCGACCGTCGCGGTCCCCTCGGCATTGCCGATTTCGTCGGCGAATTCAGGGCTCGGCGTTTGCGGGGCTTCCACGATGGGGGTGGAGGTGGCCAACACTGTGGCTGCGGTGGCCAGGAACGGATAACCCATATTCGTATCTCCCAATCTACCCCGAGGGGAACCTAGCATATCGGTGCGGGCGATGTACATCGCCCTGCCCGGTGGCGAAATATTAGGGTTTCGGCGTTAACCACGCGCCCGATGAAGCAGGCTGCTATCAGGCTGGTCGAAAAGGTCGCGCACGGGGTGGGTTATGACAAAACCCATATCACCCGCACTGTCGCTTATCGCGAAGTGGATGCATTTCTCGATACATTGCCAGTCGAGGAGATGGACGCACTGGAAATCGCGGCAGGCTGGAAATGGCGGATGCGCGACTGGGCCAGCTATGCCGAAATGAACTGGCCTGACCATGATATCTGCGAAGACATGCTCGACCAGCAATTCGATATCGCGATCGCCGACAATGTCTGGGAGCATTTGCTGCATCCTTACAAGGCTGCCGACCATGTCCTGCGGATGCTCAAGCCCGGCGGGATATTCGTGAATATCACACCCTTCCTGATTCGCCGTCATCCGATTCCGCACGATTGCACGCGCTGGACCGAGCTGGGGATGCGGCATTTCCTGGGCGATGTCGGGTTCGATCTCGACAGTATCGAGACAGGAAGTTGGGGCAATCCGGCAGCAGTAAAGGCCAATTTCTACCGTTGGGCGCGAACCGGTTGGCGTCGTCGCCTGCCCAACGATCCTGACTTTCCCGTGACCGTGTGGGCGATTGCTCGCAAACCGGAATGAGCAATCCCCGCATCCTTGTGGCGGTGCTGGCGCATAACGAAGAACATCGTATCGCAGGCTGTCTCGAAAGCCTGCTGTCAGGCGCTGAAGATGTCGCCGTCCACGTGGTTGTGAACGGCAGCAGCGACCGGACCGCGGAGATCGCGAGATCCTATGCCGGCATTATCGTGCATGAATACGCGCAGGGCGGGAAGGCGCGTAGCTGGAACCGTTTCGTGCTCGATGGCGGGTTCGATGCCGGTTGCTGGGCTTTCGTGGATGGGGACGCCGAGATCGTCCCGGGCTCGATCGAGGCGTTGGCGAACTGTCTATCCGAATACCCCACGGCAAACGCGGCAACGGGCCTTCCGTGCAACGGTCGCCGTGCCGAAGCCTATAGCGCCGAGATGATTGCAACACACGGCCTGTTCGGCGATCTCTATGCCTTGTGCGGCGATTTCGTTCGCCGCATGCGCGATGCATCGATCCGTCTGCCTGAAGATCTTATCGGCGACGACAGCCTCATCGGTGCAATGGTCAAGACCGATCTCCACAGCGAAGACGACTGGCAGGATACGCGTATCGTTCCCTGTCCCGATGCAGGGTTCCTGTGCGAACCCAACAAGCTGTCGCTATCGGGCATGCGCGCGCAATCGGGGCGGATGGTCAATTACTCGACGCGCCATTTCCAGAACCGGATCGTCAGTGCGATCATGCGCAGCGAGGGGCCACGGGGTTTGCCGCGGCAGTTGGCCTCGCTCTATAGTGAATGGTTGCCGCGTTTCACGCCCCGCGTGCACCCATATTGGTGGTGGTATGATCGCCGGGCATTGTCGCGGATGGCTTGCGCCGCTGGATCATCGCCCATGCTTGCTTGACGATTTCCGGCCACCCGGCCCACAGGGCCGCTCCGTAGGTCGTTGCCCCGCAAATCGCCAGCAGGGCCAGTTGCATGCTGTCGGGCCAATGGGCAATGTAGCCCCGGATACCGATAACTCCCCATACCATCAGACCGCAGGCAATGGCGATCGGCGCGACCGCCTTGGCCAGGGCGAGCGGTGCGACCTGGATAGCGGGCAGGGTCATGGCGAGTGTGAACAACAGCAGTAGAGGCATGCCAGCCCACCATGCATGAACCAGCCCCATCGGGCCGTGGGCGACACCGGCCAGGAATGCGGCGGGCATTACTATCGCCCCCGCGATGCTGGTGGTCAGGTAGACCTTAGGGCGCCCGATGGCATTGGTCGCCGGCGAGCAGATGATCTGCAGTGCAAAGGCCGGCATGACCAGGGAAAGTCCGGTCAGTACCGGGATCATCTCGGTCCATTTGCTCCCGAACAGCAACAGCACTGCCTTGTCAGCCGTCAGCGCCAGGCCGACATATATCGGTGCGGTGACGAGGAGCACGGTCTGCACCGTGCGCAGGAAATAAGGAGCGAGCGGTTTGCCTGCCTTGTGCAGTTCGGCATAGGCGGGAAATGCGACTTCGTTGATCGGCGGCAGAAACCGCCCGGTCACAATCAGGGCCAGAAACAGGGCGTTGGAATAGAATCCGAGATCGTCAGTGGAATAGGTGCGTCCGGCGATGAAGATGTCGCTTTGGCTTTGAACGATCCAGAATAGCTGGCACAGCGTTAGCGCACCACCGAAGGTGATGAGATCGCGCGCGCCGCGCATGTCGAAAACCGGGCGGACGAGCAGGCGGGCCGAAATCGTCAGTCCGACCGCGCGCGTGGCGAACATGGCTATCGGGGCATAGACCAGCGCCCATACGCCGAAACCGAACCATGCGAGCATTAGCGCCACTGCCGCACCGAGTGCCGCGCACAGCAGATTGACCAGTCCCTGACTGCGGAATTCGATGCGCCGCGAGAGCAGGGCGGTGGGGAGCGCAATGAACGGCGTGGTCAGGAAGATCAACGCCTGGACGCGCAGGATGGTCGCGACCTCTGGCTCCCCGTAATAGGCTGCCGCTACCGGAGCGAGGGCAATCTGGAGCACAGCCAATGCGCCGTTCAGGACCAGCAGCATGGCGAAAACCTGTCCGATGCGCCTGTTATCGACATGATCCGCCTGGATCAGCGAAGTGGCGAAGCTGTAGCCGTTGAGGAAGTTGAGTGCGGTCAACACCACCTGGCTCATGGCGAACAGACCGTAATCGCTCGGGTCGAGCAGCCGCACGACGATGATCGTCGAGCACCAGGTTATGATTTGCGCAAGCACCTGGCTGCCCCAACGCCAGGCAAGCGCGCTGCGCACGCGCATGGCGAAACCCGGGTCGTCTGCCCGGTCTATGGGAGTTGCATCGGTCACACCGTGCGCGTTAACCCAAAAAGATGAAGATTTACCGCGCTGGATGAGATGCTTATCACGCCGGCTGTGTGTTCGCGATCGAGTTTCCTAACGCCGAACACTTGAAACCGGGTGCAAAACCCCTACTTTGACCGTACCGAAAGGGCTGGCGAGCCGCAGATTTCCGCGGTTTTTTGTCGGCTTTGAAATAAAATTGCAAAAAGGCGTTGACCCGACTCAGCGCCCCCCATATATGGCCCCTCACCGACGCGGCGCTGCCGGCTTTTTGCTGGCGCCGTTCGCAACGGTCGCCAACATGAAACGGACAACCGGTCCCCCGGTGAAAATCGGGGTTCCATTGTTGTCCGCTTCGCTATGTTGGATGGCTCTTTGACATCGTTGGTTTTTGATGAAGGGACATGTGGGCGACGGCGCCCGGTCTGCGAAGCTCAAGGTCGCAGTAACCGGTAACCTTATGCCGATTGCCACATCCGTATCGCCTCCACAGGCGGTACGCGGTGATGCATGTTCATTCGTAATCCATTACGTTTGACAGTGCAGGTATCGGCTCCTTGAAGCTCTTGCTTGTTCGGTTGGCGGGCTTCGGCCCGTGCCGGATAGGTAAGTGACACAAACTTGAGAGTTTGATCCTGGCTCAGAACGAACGCTGGCGGCATGCCTAACACATGCAAGTCGAACGAACCCTTCGGGGTTAGTGGCGCACGGGTGCGTAACGCGTGGGAACCTGCCTTTAGGTTCGGAATAACAGTTAGAAATGACTGCTAATACCGGATAATGTCTTCGGACCAAAGATTTATCGCCTTTAGATGGGCCCGCGTTGGATTAGCTAGTTGGTGAGGTAAAAGCTCACCAAGGCGACGATCCATAGCTGGTCTGAGAGGATGATCAGCCACACTGGGACTGAGACACGGCCCAGACTCCTACGGGA
>JANQPE010000096.1 GCA_028289565.1 Parerythrobacter sp. | reverse complement strand
CAACACTGCGTCGGGCGCGCATTCGGCCAGTGCGGCCAAATCATGCGCCCCCCATTCGGTATCGAGCGCGTTGGCCCGCACGACCAGCAACCGCTTGCCAAAATTGCCTGCGCGCACGGTTTCGACCGCCGCTGCGCGCGCGTCCTCCTTGGCATCGGGCGAAACAGCGTCTTCGAGGTCGAGGATCACGGCGTCGCAATCGGCCTCGCGCGCCTTGGCCACCGCGCCAGCGCGATTGGCCGGCAGGTAGAGCGCGCTGCGCAGGGGGCGAGGGAGGGTTTCGCTCACAGACATGGACCGCATTTGCCACTTTTTGGAATGTGTGAATTTTGCATATTATACATCTATATCAATATCTTATAAAAGTTCACAGTATGACTTTCGTGACTTTTGTGCACTTCGGAATATTGTTGCGCAGCGCTGGCCGGGGAGGGGGATTCGAATGAGCGCGGTCGCATGGACATCGGCTATTCATAGCGCCCGCAATGCGGATAGGACAGCGTAAAGCCCTCTCTTCCCTGGAGCAGAGTGTCGAGAATGAACCGGCCGATCCGGTGCTCCGTTACCTCACCTTTTTGTCCCAATTCGTCACTCCCGCGGAAGCTAGGGCCGGATGCGAATTGTTGCTGCCGTTAGACTTAGAGGAGGGCGATCCCAGCTTTCGCTGGGGTGACGGAAAAGGACTGGGATGACGAGGGATGGGCCGGGATAACGGAGAAGAGGTCGGATAACGGAGAAGAACCGGAGTGATGGAAAGCGGTCGGATGGTGACGGCTTAATTGGCGATAGTGCTTATCCCGGCCGATGTGCGAGCAGGTCGTCGACCACGCTCGGATCGGCCAAGGTTGATGTATCGCCGAGATTGCCGGTTTCGTTCTCCGCGATCTTCCTGAGGATGCGGCGCATGATCTTGCCGCTGCGCGTCTTGGGCAGGGCGGGGGCGAACTGGATCACGTCGGGCGTGGCGATCGGGCCGATCTCCTTGCGAACCCATTGGACCAGTTCAGCACGCAGCTCTTCGTTGTCATCCGTACCGGCGACGGTTGTGACATAGGCGTAGATGCCCTGTCCCTTGATGTCGTGCGGCATGCCGACCACGGCGGCTTCGGCGACGGTAGCGTGTTCGACCAGCGCGCTTTCGACCTCCGCAGTGCCCATGCGGTGCCCCGAAACATTGATTACGTCGTCGATCCGGCCGGTGATCCAGTAATAGCCGTCCTCGTCACGGCGGCAGCCGTCGCCGGTGAAGTAATAGCCGGGATAGGTACTGAAATATGTCTGAAAGAAGCGGTCGTGGTCGCCATAGACGGTCCGCATCTGGCCGGGCCAACTGTCGGTAATGACCAGCGCACCCGAGGCTGCGCCGTCGAGCAGCTTGCCGCTTTCCGGATCAACCAGCGCCGGCTTTACGCCGAACATCGGCTTGCTCGCGCTGCCCGGCTTGAGGTCGATCGCGCCGGGCAGGGGCGTGATCATCGCACCGCCGGTTTCGGTCTGCCACCAGGTATCGACGATCGGGCAGCGCTCTTCGCCGACCACCGAGTAATACCAGTTCCACGCTTCGGGATTGATCGGTTCACCCACAGTTCCGAGCAATCGCAGGGACTTACGGCTCGTTTTTGTGACGAAATCGTCACCCTCGCGCATCAGCGCACGCAGGGCGGTAGGAGCGGCGTAGAAGATTTCGACCTCGTATTTGTCGATCACCTGCCAGAAGCGCGAATGATCGGGATAATTGGGCACGCCTTCGAACATCACCTGTGTCGCGCCGTTGAGCATCGGGCCATAGACCATGTAGCTGTGGCCGGTGACCCAGCCGACATCGGCGGCGCACCAGTAGATCTGGCCCGGCCTGTAATCGAACACATATTCATGCGTTAGCGAAGTCCATACGGCATAACCGCCGGTGGTATGAAGCACGCCCTTTGGCTTGCCGGTCGAACCGCTGGTGTAGAGGATGAACAACGGGTCCTCCGCATCCATTTCCTCCGGCTCGCAAATGTCGGGCTGCTGTTCGACAATGTCGGTCCAATCGATGTCGCGGCCCTCGATCATCGGCACATCTGCGTCCGTGCGTCTGAGGACGACCACGGTATCGACCGGGGTCTTTTCCAAAGCGGCATCGACATTGGCCTTGAGCGGGATCGGCTTGCCGCCACGCAGCCCTTCGTCGGCGGTCAGGACGATATTCGAACGGCAATCCTCGATCCGTCCAGCCAGGGCATCGGGCGAGAAACCGGCGAAGACCACCGAATGTACCGCCCCGATCCGCGCACAGGCAAGCATGGCGATCGCCGCTTCGGGCACCATTGGCAGGTAGATCGTGACTCGGTCGCCCTTGCTCACATCATGGGCTTTCAGCGCATTGGCGAAGCGACATACTTCGGCGTGCAGTTCGCGATAGGTCAGTTGGCGTCCGGCTTCGTCCGGATTGTCCGGTTCCCAATAGATCGCGACATCGCCACCGCGCTCGGCCAGATGACGGTCGAGACAATTTGCGGCGATGTTGAGCTTGCCGCCGGTGAACCAGCGAATGTGGAAATCGCTCTCGGCGTAGGAGGTGTCCTTGACCGTATCGAACGGGGCGAGCCAGTCGATCCGCTGCGCTTCTTCGCGCCAGAACCGGTCCGGATCGGTTATCGAGCGTTGGTACTTCTCGTCATAGGCACTGGTGTCGATCTTCGCATTGTCGGCCCACCCGGCGGGCACGGGATAGATCGCGTCGCTCATATTTCGCTCCATTCGAGTTGTGCCAGGAGCGATACCGCGAAGATCGCGGGAGGGCCAGCGTCGAAGGCGGGCGCTTGCGATCTGGCGGCCCGCGGGTCCCGATCAGAGCTTGCCGAATTGCGCCTCGTATGCCGCGGTGTCCCCGGCTGCGAGATGGCGCGCTTGCCCGATCCAGTCGTCGCGCTGGATACGCCCTTCGAACCGTCCCAGTTGTGCATCGATCCGGTCGATATCTTCCTCGGTCCAGCCGGCGATCTGCTCGAACCGTGTCACGCCGAGCGTGGCGAGCAGGTCGCGCAGCTTCGGTCCCAGGCCCTTGATCCTGGTCAGGTCGTCGCCGGAAGTGTTGCCAGCAATTTGGCTTTCGACCGTTATCGGTTCCGCCACGGTCTTCTCGGGCTCATGCACCGCTGGCGGTGCGTCGATCAGCGCCTGGTTGCGATTTGCGCTCTCCGTGCCTTCGTCGAGTACGTCGCGTCTGTCGCCGGTTACGCGCGTGCGACGGGTCGCGACGAAAATCCACCAGGCGACCGCGATCCCGATTAGTAATGCCGCCAGGAACAGGACCCAGTTCGCTTCGACCAGTTCCATCATGCGTTCGTATCTCCTTCGTTTTCGATGGCGCGGCCCCAAGCGAGCCAGCCGAGTCCGAGGCCTGCAGCATAGGTTGCCAGCAGCAATGCGATCAGTTCGATATAGATCGGCATCGTGCTATCTCGCACTCGGCGTGTCGACGGGGGTGGGTTCGAGCGGCACGGTGGCTATGACCGAGAATTCGATCCTGCGGTTGGCGGGGTCCGCCGGATCCAGCCCGTCGACCGGCTCACGCGATCCGATACCTCTGGCGCGCAAACCGTCATGCGGGATGCCGCGGCGGACCAGCGCCTGACGCACCGCTTCCGCCCGCTCTTTCGACAAGGCGATATTACCCGGTTCGGAGCCGGAACTGTCGGTATGCCCGGTCACGGCGATGATGCTGCCGACACACGGGCGCAATGCCGTCGCGACTTCGTCGAGCAACTCGCGGCTTGCGGCATCGATGTTGCTGCTCGATTCCTCAAACCGGATGGTCCGCGCCCGCAGCAGGGCCTGGACATCGTCCTGACAATGCATCGGAGTAAGCGGCAAGGTTCCGCTTTCCGCCACCATCGTACCATCGGACCAGCGCACGCCGCCGACACCGGGAACGGCGGCAACCGCCTTGGCTATCTGGACACGCGTTTCCTCGTCGAAACCTTCACCACCCGAAAGCAGCGGATGGCGCGTCAGGAAGCCGTTGGGAGAGTGGAAACCTGCGGTTATCCCGCTACCTTGCGCCTCTGCGATAGCGGCGGCGGATTTGGTTTCCAGCCGCTCGACCATGCCCGGTCCGGACAGGCGCGTGCCGACCAGCGCAAGAATTACCGTCAGCAGGGCTCCGGCAAGGATCGCGATAGAGGGGCGCACATTCATGCGCTTCCCTTAGACAGCCTGTAGAATATGCGAAAGCCCCGCCTCTGGGCTCTTTCCTCTGGCCCCTCTCCGTCATCCCGGCACAAGCTGGGATCGCTCTTCTCCAGATCTAACGGTTACAGCAACTCGCAACCCACCCGGCTTCCGCTGGAGCGACGAGCGAGGTTAAACCAGGATACGGCTTCAGCCTATCGTCCTCTACTTGCCTGCCATCCCTCCGGCCAGAACAGCGAGCCGCTTGAATTCCTGACGCCAGAATTCGCGCTGCGGGCCGGCCAACCGGTCGATATCGGTGTAACTGAAATTGCCCATCAGCGGATCGGCACGCAGTTTCTGCCCATAAGCGGCGACCGCGGCGGCAAAGGCGAAATCGCCGCGTGGGAGGGTGGCTTGCTGTAATTGCGTCGACGGCACCACCAGGTCGATGAGGCGCGAGGTCTCACCATCGGGCAGCTTGTAGCGCAGTTTGACATAGGCGGCTTCGTCGGCCAGCTCGCTGGCGGCCGCGGCGATCCTGTCTTCGTAGCGACGCCGCGGGATCCAGCCTTTTTGTCCGGCAGGCACGATCTCGTAGATTGCGGTGACTTGGTGCCCGGCGCCGATATCGCCGGCATCGACTGCATCGTTGTCGAAATCCTCTTCGCGCAGGACGCGGTTTTCATAGCCGATCAGACGATACTGACCGACCACGGCCGGATTGAACTCGACCTGAATCTTCACGTCCTTGGCGATGGTGAACAGGGTGGAAGACATTTCTTCCCCCAGCACCTTCTTCGCTTCAAGCGCGCTGTCGATATAGGCATAATTGCCGTTCCCGTGATTGGCGATCTGTTCCATCAGCGCTTCGTTGTAATTGCCCGTTCCGAAGCCGAGCGTGGTCAGCGTGATGCCGCTGTCGCGCTTGTTTTCGATCATCTCGACCAGCGCATCGCGGTTTGAAACGCCAACATTGAAATCGCCGTCGGTGGCGATGATCACACGGTTGACACCGCCTTCGATGAACGTGTCCTCGGCAATATGGTAGGCGAGTTGGAGGCCTGCGCCTCCGGCCGTGGAACCGCCCGCTTCGAGACTGTCGAGGGCACGTCGGATTTCACGCGTGTCGTTGGTTGGTTCGAGCACCAGCCCGGCGGCGCCGGCATAGACCACGATCGATACACGATCCTGCGGCTGCAATTCGCTCGCGAGGCCTGCAAGCGCCGTCTTGACCAGTGGCAGTTTGTCCGGTGAACGCATCGAACCCGAAACGTCCATCAGGAAGACGAGGTTGGCCGGCGGACGTGCTGCACGGGGCAAATCGTAGCCGCGCAATCCGATCCGCAGTAGCCGTGTGTCCTCGTTCCATGGCGTGACCGCCATATCGG
>JANQPE010000094.1 GCA_028289565.1 Parerythrobacter sp. | reverse complement strand
TACCATCATGCGTCGCGTAATCAGTGCCGAACACGCTGACATGGCTGCGCTTGTCCAGCGCGGCTTCCACCGCGACCTTGATCAGGTGCGTTGCGCCTGCGGTCGACTGGCCGCTACGTGCTTGCGGGTCGGCCCCGGCAACGTTGAAATAACGCAGTGCGCAATAATTCAGGTCGTACGCCACGGCACTGTCGGCCAGCATCTGCTCGGTCATCAGCTTGGACCAGCCATAGGGGTTGATCGGTGCTGTGGGACTATCCTCACTCACCGGCGAGGTTTCGGGAATGCCGTAGGTTGCGGCCGTGGAACTGAAGATCATATGCGGCACGCCGGCTTCAACGACGGCTTCGATCAATGCACGGCTCTTGACCGTGTTGTTGTGATAGTAAGCCAGCGGGTTCTCGACCGATTCCGGAACAATGATCGAGCCGGCGAAATGCATCACCGCGCCGGTATCCTGTTCGGAGAAAATCCGCGCCAACAGGGCGGTATCCTCGATATCGCCTTCGTAGAAGGGGATACCTGCCGGTACCGCGAACCGGAACCCCGTCGACAGATTATCGATGACCGCGACCGGCCAGCCCGCATCGAGCAGGGCCAGCACCGCATGGCTGCCGATATATCCGGCACCGCCGGTCACGAGCACGCTGGGCTTGTTATCCATACCGCACGGATTGCACCGGGTATGGTAAAGAAACCGTTAGGGACCGCTTGCCTGCCCCAAGCGTCGACAAGGCAGGCGTCCTCGCCCTTGCGTCACGGTATCGCAGGGGACAAAGAAGGCAAACCGACGGAGGAAAAAGTCATGCGACTCAAAACGATCACTGCAATCGCCTTGGGGGCAGCGACACTCGCCGCTTGCACCACCCCGGTCAGGACCGGTCCGGTCGAGGTGACCCGCTTCGTCGAACCGACCGCTTCGGCCCGACTGGCTCAGGGAACCATCTTCATCGAAAGCGCTCCCGGCAGCGAAGCCGATTCGCTCGAAATCGGACCCTACAAGGCGGCTATCGCCCGCGAACTGGCCACGCTCGGCTATCGCGAGGCATCGCGCGACCGGGCAGACCAGCTCGCCCAGGTCCGCATCGAACGCTTCCACAGTGAGAACGGACAACGGCGCCGCGGCCCGGTGAGCGTCGGCGTCGGTGGCTCGACCGGAAGCTACGGCTCCGGCGTGGGCGTCGGCCTCGGAATCAATCTCGGAGGCGGCGGCTCGCGCGAGACATTGGAAACCCGGCTCGGCGTAATGATCCGTGACAAGCAAAGCGGCGCAACATATTGGGAAGGCAGGGCACAATTTTCGGTCAGCCCGAATTCACCTTTCGCGGACAGCACCGCCAATGCATCGGCCATCGCCGATGCGCTGTTCAGCGATTTTCCCGGCAACAATGGCGAGACGGTAGAGGTAAGGGTTTCCGAGTGAGCACAACCGACATCCATATCGACTGCAATTTCGACAGCGGCAATATCGAGGTCCTGTCGATCGACGGAGCCGACGCGAAACTGGCGATCCGCAAAGACCGCCAAAGCGAATTCGCGCAATGGTTCCATTTCCGGGTTTCGGGGGCAGCGGACCGCGCGCTCGAACTGAAAATCACCGGCTTGAACGATAGCGCCTACCCGGCCGGATGGCTCGGCTACAACGCCGTCGTTTCGGAAGATCGCGACTGGTGGGGCCGTGCCGAAACCTCCTTTGACAAGGATGAGGACGGCGGTACGCTGACGATCCGCCACAGCCCAGCCAGTGATATCGCCTGGTTCGCCTATTTCGCCCCCTATTCGATGGAGCGGCACCACGATCTTGTCACGGAAGCCGCTGCAAGCGAAGGAGTTACCTACAATTGCTTGGGCAAGACACTTGACGGCCAGCCGCTCGATTGCCTGTCACTGGGTGAGGGCGAAAAGCAGGTCTGGCTCTATGCCCGCCAGCACCCTGGCGAAACGCAGGCCGAATGGTGGATAGAAGGCGCGCTCGAATGCCTCACCGACCCGTCCGACAGCATCGGCCGTGCATTGCGGGCGAAATGCCGTTTCCACATCGTGCCCAATTGCAATCCCGACGGTTCGCAACGCGGCCATTTGCGAACCAATGCGGTCGGCACCAACCTCAACCGCGAGTGGCACGAACCGAGCGCCGACAAATCGCCCGAAGTACTCGCCATCCGCAACGCGATGGACGCGACCGGCGTGGATTTCGCAATGGATGTCCATGCGGACGAGGCCATCCCCGCAGCGTTTCTCGCGGGATATGAGGGAATCCCCGGCCTGACCGACGAGCATTACGCGCATTTCACCCGCTACCAGGCGATCCTCGACCGGCGCACACCCGATTTCCAGACGGAGAAGGGATACCCGAAGGCGCAGCCGGGCAAGGCCAACATGTCGATGAGCACCACCCAGGTCGCCCATCGTTTCGGCTGCCCAGCGATGACTCTGGAAATGCCTTACAAGGACAATGACGACTGCCCCGATCCGGAACAGAACTGGTCTCCCGAACGGTGCAGGGCACTGGGCCGGGATTGCCTGGCCGCACTCCTGGAATATCTCGAAAGCTAGTCCAGGCTTGCCGGGCCGAACGCATCTGGCAGGAGCGCGCTCAGCTTGACCGTCTTCACGTCTTGCGGTCCGACGCACAATATATCCGGGTCGGTTCCGCCCAGCCCGGCCAGTTCGTTGAGGACCTGGCGGCAACGCCCGCAAGGCGTGATCGGGGCCGCACCCGGTCCGACTACCGCCACCGTTTCCAGCCCGCCGCGCACACCGCCGGCCATCGCCTTTGCCACTGCGACCGTTTCCGCGCACAGGGCAAGACCGTAGCTCGCATTCTCGATATTGGTACCCGTCACCACACTGCCGTCGGCAAAGCGCAACGCAGCACCGACCGCAAAATCGGAATAGGGGGCATAGGAAAGTTCGGCCGCTTCGCGAGCGGCGGCGATGAGGTCGACATCGGTCATGACGGCCAGCTTACTACGACTGAGGCAACGTGGCGAGAGGCATGGCCGTGGATTGCCGCGCGACCTTCGGTCGGTCGCAATGACGGGGTCCATAATAGAGTTTTCTCGACCAACTCGTCATTGCGAGGAGCGCAGCGACGCGGCAATCCATGGCCCGGCCCCGCTCACCGGGAAATATCCCGAACCCGCACGGTCAATTCCGTACCACTACCCATTCCAGTGGCCCGTTCGACGCTTCCGTGACAAGGTGTTCATTGGCGCTCCACAATAGCCACGGCCGTCCGGCATAGGCCGGTTCGAACCGCGTCCGCGTGAGCCATAGATTGCGCTCGATCCGATGCGCAATGCCATACCGGGCTTCAAAATCGGGAGAGATCTTCAGGATGGCGGGCTTGCCCACATGGCTTTCGACCTGATTGATCAGTGTCATCAATTCGCTCTCGACAGCAGCTTCGGAAACGCGCTCTTCGCAACCGTCGGCGGTGCTCGCAAGCGCGATGACAGGCGGGAGCAGTTCGCGCGAGCGCGGCACCATGGTCACGAAATTCGCCGACTGCCGATCCGCTATCGCGCACGGATCGAACACATGCACGGCGCCGACCTGCAACCCGGCCTTTCCGGCAGCCTCGAAATTCCTGACGAAACGCGCATCCTGCCCTTGTGCGCCGTCGCTCGCCGCCAGATAGACAAAGTCCGCGCCCAGAGCGCGCAGAGTCCGGAAATTGACCGCGCCGTCCTGTACTCCAACGGTTACGCCCTGATCGGGATAGGTTTCCTCGTCGGGGGTCCAGTGCTGCACCTGCCACCATAACCAGCCGGCCCCGGCAAGAACAAGCAGTAGTAGGACAGCCAATAACCGCCATAGCCAGCCCGATTTCCTGCGCTTGCGCCCCATGCCCACCTACGCCCTTCGTTCAGCCCTTGATATGCAACACGCAGATGAGCGTGAACAACCGCCGTGCGGTGGCGAAATCGGTTTCGGCCTTCCCCTCCAGCCGCTCTAGCAACCGCTCGGCCGCATCGTTGTGGATGCCGCGTCGCGCCATGTCGATCGTCTCAATCTCCGCCGGTGTAGCCTTGCGGATCGCCTGGTAGTACGAATCGCAGATCGCGAAGTATTCGCGGATAGGACGTCGGAACCGCGCCAGCCCGATAATCAGCGTCTCCAGCTCGTTCCCCGCCTCATCGCCGATCATCATGGCCAGCCGCCCATCCCGCACTGCGAGCCTGAGCCGATAGGGTCCGTCATGCCCGGCCTCGGAACTGCGCACCGGGCGGAAGGTATTGTCCTCGATCAGATCGAAAATCGCCACGCGCCGTTCCTGCTCGACATCGGCATTGCGCCACAGGATCGTATCCTCGTCGAGCGCGATGTGGGCGATGCGCCAGGAGGGTCTCGGATCGGCCATGGTCGGCACATGCTTTCGCAGATGCGCGGGGGTGGCGACAAGAAGTTTTGCCGGGCCTTTGCACAGTACCATGCCCGGCCAATGCAAAACCTGCCTTGCCCCCTCCGCCCCCCTCCCGCATGAAGGAGCCCATGTCCGATGAAGACCTGATCGTCCGTCCCGATATA